>JBILUC010000004.1:0-283062 GCA_044371205.1 Archangium sp. | reverse complement strand
CGGTGACGAGTCTCGCAACCCGGAACCTACGAAAACCGACCGTGCGCGTCCTTCTCTCAGCCTCCTACGCGGGGCGCTGCTTCACCCACACGAAGTCCAAGAGAGCCTCACTTGAGAGTGACACCATCCTCCGCGACATCCAGCTCGATCAGGAGCACTGCCCGAAAATGGAACTTGGAGTCCCGATGATTCGTTTGACTACATTGTTCGTGCCAAGCGGGGCGACATCATCATCGAGAACATCAAGATTTTCAAGGCATACAGGGGCATCGCGGTCGGCGGGCTCGGGGAGGGTGTCGGAAGAGTCCAACTCCGCAACATTCGAGCTGGCGCATTCGCATCTGGTATTCTGATTGACGACGCAATGGATGTTGTTCGTGTTGCACGCTGAGCTGTGATGCCATTCCGGGTCAAAATCTGTAATAGACACGAGGCGATACGGACGAACTCATCGGGCGATGGGCCACTGCTTCATCGCCCACTCATAGATCCCGTTTGGGCGCGCGTAGCCCCGGTCCGCGCAGTCGTTGGTCTTGAGCGCTAGCGACTGGGTCACGGTGGGGCCGTCGACGCGACAGCTCACCTCGAACGAGCTCTGAACGCTGTTGGTCGACGTGCACCCCGAAGTGCTCTCGGGGCGCACCGCCGCGTCGTGGAGTTCGCTCAGCAACCGCCGCACCTCCCCCAGGTTCAGGGTCTTCTTCAGATTCGGGAGTGGCTCGTACGAGTGGCCCGATATGCGCAGTTCTCCGCCTTTTTCGTTCCAGCTCAGCTCGAGGTGGTTGGAGCTGCCCCCGAAGCAGCCCTGCACCCCGAACTCGAGCTTGAGCAGCCCACTGGG
Source organism: Archangium sp. (assembly GCA_044371205.1). GTDB lineage: Bacteria > Myxococcota > Myxococcia > Myxococcales > Myxococcaceae > Archangium_A. Next base: position 282,221 of record JBILUC010000004.1, on the reverse strand, counting down.
GGCGCCCGCGAGGCAAGGGAAGAGCTCGCTCTGCTTTTCCCCGAGCGCATTGGCGAGGTCGGCCGCGTCGGTGACAGCAGTCGATTCCTTCCAGAGGCGAGCACCATTTTCGGAGCGAAACGTGCGGCTCCCACTTCGGGCCAGCCCCCGCCGCTCGTCGACGAGCACGAACTGCTCGAAGGGAAGGTCCTCGGGAAGGGCCCCGACCTCGACCCACGTCTGCCCCTCGTCGTGTGAGACGAACGCGCGCTTCGTGCCGAACGCGGTGCGGGCGCCGAAGTTCGTGAGGCGCAGCGTCTCGAGCCGAGGCGTCTCGTTCGAGGTGACCCCGGTGATGGCCAGCACCCTTCGACTCGCATCTCGCTCCCAGAGCACGACGCGCGTGCCCTCGACACTCACCGCCCCGTCACCGCGCGGAAAGAGGTGCGTCGACAGATCGAGCACGACGTCGTCGGGCTTCGCTCTTGCGCTCGCTCGCGTCGCAAACGCACGGTGCGGTCCGACGCTGACCACGACGCGGTCTTCCTTCGCGATCGCCGGCAGTTGCTCCCAGTGGCGCCCACCATCGCGCGTCCGCCACGTCGCGAGCGAGCCCTGCACGAAGCCCACGTTGCGGTCGATGCGCAGCACCCGATGCAGCGTGCGGTCCCCCTGGCTGTTCGTCTTGAAGGCCTCGGGCAGCGCGATGGAACTCCACGTCTTGCCGCCATCTTCCGTGCTCCACAGCGAGCCGTACCACCCGCCGACCCAGCCCCGTTGTGCGTCGAGGAAGTCGAGTGAGGTGCATCGATCGGTCGAGTCGGTCGGGGTGGCCTTCGTCGTCGACCACGTCTTTCCGGTGTCGGTGGTGCGGATGATGGGCCCATCGGAGCCACACGCCCACGCGCTCTGTCCGCGCGCGACCATCGCGTAGAGCCAGGCGCTCGTGGGGCTGTCGACCCGCTCCCACTTCGCGTCAGAGTTCACGCTGCGCTGCAGGTAGGGACCAAGGTAGCCACCCAGCACCACCGCCCCGTCAGGGAAGGTGACGCCCAGGCTCAACGAGTTCATCGACTGGAGATCGCGCTTCGCGTTGCGCGTGCGTCTCCAACTCCGGCCGCCGTCGCTCGTCGCGAAGATCTCTCCACACGCGTCGGGAACGAAGCCGACCTGCTCAGAGGTGAAGACCGGTTCTCCGAGCCGACACGCCGGGAGTTCTGGGCCGACCACCAGAGGCGCAGCAGCGAGCACCACGGAAAGGAGGCTCATCGGGCCAGCTTGACACTGAGCGACGTCTCCCGGTTCCGGGGGCGCGAATTGCAGAGCAGGCCGGCCGGGACTTGATGCGCGGCCACTATGCCCAAATGTCGGTCATCGAAGGGCGACCGACATTTGGGCATAGCGGCTGCGCGCTTCGACCCCGACCAGGCCCCCGTCCTCGCATGTCAGACCCCGCACCTATGATGCGCGCTCATGAGCGAGATGCGTGACCTGTTGTGGACGGTGATTGATGGAGGGGTGCGCCCTGTGCTGCGACGCCACCGCTTCAAGCGCCCCGGTGGTGGCAGTCGGTTCATTCGCGAACGAGCTCCCTTGCGTCAGGTGATCGCCTGCCGCGGTGCGTGGCAGGGCAGGGAGCGCACGGCCACCCTCGAGTGCTGGATCGATCAACGAATCGAACAGCACACGGTGTGGTCGCTGCGCAGCCCGAAGTTCGCGGTCGATCTGATCCACGGTGACCCGCGTGACGCGGCGGTCTCCATCGCGCACTGGCTCGAGACCACCGCGATCCCCGAGCTCGACAAGGACCCCGACCTCCATGCACTGGCGCAGGCCTTCGAGGCGAGGCCACGGAGGTTCTGGCCCGAGGACTACCAGTCGGCGCGAGTCTGGGAGCTGCTCGGGTACCCCGAGGAGGCAGCGCGTGCGGCGCAGCTGGACCAGCACGACCCGCCGTTCTGACCGCGGCTCTGCGTACGTGATCGAGGCCCTTCAAGAGGGCAGCTCTGCGCGGCTGTTACCTCGGGGTGTCAGACCGCCCGCCAGAGCTGCCAGCGGTCACCTCGAGGTAACACCGCGCTCTCAGGGGACACGGGGTTGGCGCTGGCCTCAGCCTTGCTCAAGGGGACCCCATGTCCCCGAAGCTCCTCAGCGCCGCAGCCGTCCTGACCTTCCTGTCGTGCGGCCCCGACACGGCGTTCGTCGTCGAGAACGAGGCCGACGATCTCGAGGTGCTGACCGCCGACCTCGACTCGACGGGCATGCTCACGTTCCTCAACGGGCCCACGGCGACGTTCGACGTGCTGGACGGCCCGGTCGGGCTCGACGCGCGCGCGGCGACCGGCATCGTCGCACACGTGCGCGGCCCCGACGGGAAGCTCGGCACCAGTGACGACGACCGCTTCGATTCAATCGCCGAGCTCGACGCCGTTCCCTGGGTCGGCACCACGGCGATGAACGCCATTCACCGGTACGCCGTCGGCCTGACCCGCGCGGTCGGCGGCATTCGTGTGATCCGCGCAGCCACGGTCGCCACCATCCCCTCCGGGAAGCCTGCGCCGGGCACGTACCGCGTCCACCTGATCGACGTCGGCACCGGCCTCGCGATCCTCGTGCAGGGCGCCGACTTCACGCTGCTCTTCGACGGCGGTTCGACCGATGACTCCGCAGGCATCAGCGCGAGCGGAAACAAGAGCCGCCTGCTCGCCTACCTCGCCGCTGCCGTCGGCCCCGCGTCAGACCCGGCGTGCCGCCCCGAGGGCGACAGCTGGAACGCGACGCCCCCGATGGTCTCGCCTGAAATCGACCACGTCTTCCTGAGCCACCCGCACCAGGACCACAGCAACATGCTCGACGAGGTCATCCGCTGCTACCGCGTGAAGCACGTGTGGGACTCGGGAGCGAAGAACGACACCGCGTCGTACGCCTCGTTCCTCACCGCCGTGGCTGCCGAGCCGGGCGTCACCTTCCACACCGCGGCGGCGGTGCCTCCTTCGCGGCAGGTCTCGGTGTGGGGCCAGACCATCGCGTTCCCTCGTCGGCCGCGTGGACCACCTTCGCGACCGGAGATCGCGGCACGCTCGGCGCCGGCGCGACCTTCACCGTGCTCTTCGCAGACGGCAGGTATTACGCGAACCAGTTCAACGACAACTCGACCGTGCTGCGCGTCGATCTCGGCAGCACCAGCATGCTGTTGGCCGCAGACGCCGAGGCCGGTCCGCGTGACTCGTTGCTCGCGCCTGTGGGCGAGATCGAGGGCGCGCTGCTCAACGAGCGTCGCGCGCTGCTCGACGTCGACATCCTCCAGGTGGCGCACCACGGCTCGATGACCTCGAGCCGAAAGCCGTTCCTCGACGCGGTCTCGCCCCGGTACGCGCTGGTGAGCGCGGGCCCGACGCTCAACAACGGGGGCGTGTCATTCCCCGACGCCGAGGTGATGGACGGGCTGGCCCAGACTGGCGCGACCGTGCTGCGCACCGACGAGCACGACGCGCGCTGCCCGGAGCTGGATCGCGTCGGCGTCGACGACACCCGCCCCGGCGGCTGCGACAACTTCGTGCTCGAGGTGCGCTGACCGTCGCGCGCAACGACCTCCCTCGCCCACAGCGGAGAAGGGATTCACTTCTTTCAGGTTGCCGCGATGAAGTCGGCCACCACGCGCGCGAGTGCAGGCCCGCAGTCTTCCTGCAGAAAGTGACCGCCGCCGGTGAGGGTGGTGTGCGGCCGGCCTTCCGCGCCTGGAATCGCAGCCTGCAGGAACACGTCTGCGCCGCGCGTGATCGGATCCTGGTCGGAGAACGCCGTGAGGAACGGCTTCTTGCACTCCGCCAGCCGTTCCCACGCAGCGCGGTTGGCAGGCGTGGCGGGATCGTCGGGCGTCGCCGGCACCAGCATCGGAAACTGCCGAGCACCCTCCTTGAACGTGTCGTCGGGGAAGGGCGCGTCGTACGCAGCGCGCACCTCGGCAGAGAGCGGAGTCACGCAGCCCTTCGACACGATGGCACCCACGTTGAAGTCCGCGACCTTCTGCGAGTGCTCGCGCCACGCGAAGAACGCCTTCGGCATGGGGATGTCGCCCGTCGGCAAGAACGTGTTCGCGGCGACCACGCGCGCGAAGCGATGGGGCTGCTCCGCGACGAGCCGCAACCCGAGGAGCCCGCCCCAGTCCTGACAGACCAGCGTGATGTCGCGCAGGTCGAGCTTCTCGAGGAAGGCGGTCAGCCAGTCCATGTGGCGTTGGTACGTGTAGTCGCCGCGGTCCGCGGGCTTGTCGGATCGCCCAAAGCCGATGAGGTCGGGCGCCACCACCCGGTGCCCGGCGGCCACGAGCGGCGGGATCATCTTCCGGTACAGGAAGCTCCAGCTCGGCTCACCGTGCAGACACAGCACGGGAGGCGTCGCAGGGCCGTCTTCAATCCACGCCATCTCCACGCCACCGACGTCGACGCGCTTCGGGGTCCACGGGAAGTCGGGGAGATCAGCGAAGCGGCTCTCAGGCGTCCGGAGAATGCGCATGCCGCGCTTCTACTTCGCGCGCATCTGCTCGGTGTGGTCGATCGACTGCACGGCCTTGTCGACCTCCGGCGAGCGACCGAAGACGAACTCGACGAGCGGCTTGCCGTTGCCCGAGATCTGCTCTTCCTCGAGCCGCAGCACGGGCGTGATCTCGATCACCGTCTCGCTCTCACCCTGGCGAATCACCGCGCGCTTCCACGACTCACCCTTCGACGTGGTGGAGATGGTCAGCGTCTTCGTCCCGCTCGCGCTCGACTCGCGCAGCGTCACCTCGGCCTGCTTGCCGAGCTGCTCGGTGTAGAACGCCTTCACGCGCTCGAAGCCCAGCGGCACGCGGAACACCTTTTGATCCTTCACCACCGCGAGCGGCTTGCCGTCGATGGCCGGCAGCGGGAAGGGCGCGGCGAGCGTCAACGCGAGCAGGGTAAAGATCACTTCTTCCCCTTCGGCACCAGGGTCTTGAGGCGGTTGACCTCGTCTTGCAGCCGGCGGTTCGTCAGCTCGAGCCCGACGACCTTGTTCTGCAGCTCCCCGGTGCCGGCGGCCGCCTCGGTGTACTCGGCCTTCGTGCGCTCGGTGGTCTCGTTCGCCGCCTTGAGCTGCTGCTTCATCTCGTCGTTGGCCTTGAGCGCCGTCGCCGTGCGCAGCCGCTCGTCGTCGAGCCGCGCCTTGCCCAGCGCCAGCACGCCGATGGTCATCGCGATGGACACGGTGAGCAGCATCCACGGCAGGGGTGAAGGGCGCGCGTTCTGCGGACGCACGATGGGCATCTCGAGCGACTCACGACGAACGTCATCCCACGGGCTGCTCATGTGTGGCCCCAGCCTACAGCAACCGGAGCTGAACCGTCGTGGGCGGCTTGAGGCACCGCTCGTCGTCGACCGCGACCGAGTTCACGTGCGTACCGACCGCGTCGAGCACCAGCTGCCCCGGCTGAGGCGCCACCAGCACCTGGCGCAGCGCCGCGCGATCGCGCGTGTCCGACATCCACACCCCGCGCTGGGCCTCGTCGAGGAACACCGGCATGCGCTCGTGCAGCGTGCGCACATCGTCGTTGGCGGCGGTGGTGATGATGGTGAAGGTGTCGACGTCGAGCCCATCGGGGGAACGCCAGCGGCTCCACAGCCCGGCCATCGCGAGCAGCCCGCCGTCGCGGCGATGAATGAAGTGCGGCAGGCGCTGCTTGCCCTCGTGGCGCCACTCGTAGAACCCGTCGGCGGGCACGAGGCAGCGGTGCGCGTCGAGCAGGTCTTTGAACGCATTCTTTTCGTCGATCGTCTCGGCGCGCGCGTTGATCAACTGGTGCGCGAGCTTCGCGTCCTTCGCCCACTTCGGGAGCAGGCCCCACTGCGCGACGACGAGGTGCCGCGGCTGCGCGCTGTGGATGATCGGCGCAGCCTGCAGCGGCGCGATGTTGTACCGGGCGTGGAGCTGCGGCACCTCATCGAGGTTGAACTGGCGTTGCAGATCGAGCGCGCTCGCCCGGAGTACGTACCTTCCACACATCACCCCCCCAGTGTGGCAGCGACCGAAAAAAAAGGGGTCGGTCTCAGTGCACCGCCCAGATGAACTGAACCGTTGGGCGGCGTGGCTCTGGAGCGCGAGGTCGCCGCACGCACGCTGCACGGCTGCCTCGGGGCGCTCGGCGTCCCGCTCTTCGAGACGCTCGGCGCGCTGATGGGCGCAGAGCTGTTGCTGGTGGGGGTGACACTCGCGTCGAAGGGCCAACAGCTGCTCGCCGAGCGACGCGGCTTCTCGCTGTGCGGTCTGGTGCCCGGCTTCGATCGCGACCAGCAGCCGGGTGGCCTGTGAGCAAGTACCGCTTTCGCCGACGGCAAGCGCCGGCGAACAGAGGTCAGTGGCCAGAATCGGAACAGGTTCCCCTTCCACACGCCGCCTCCCTCGATTCCTTCGAAGGAGTCGAACTTGCCCCCCTCGAAGGCGAGGGCTGCGCTCCAGGCTGGACGACGCGGGGAGGGCGCTTCACTCTGCGCCTCGCGTGCGTCGGACTCGTCGGTTGTTTCTCTCTTCGCTGGGGCTCACGGCCTTCGTCGCCGTCGTCAGCTATTGGTGGCAGTACCCCGGTCTCGCGGGGCCCAACGGCATCGCGCCGCTGGAGGACACGGCGGCGGGGTTGAGTCAGGTGACGTTCTTCGAGCTGCCGACGCTGCTGCATGTCTCGTCGTCGAATGGCTTCGTGCACCTGCTCCTTGGGCTCGCGACGCTGTCGTCGATCGCGCTCATCGTCGGCATCGCGCCTCGCTGGGCGGCGCTCACGTTGTGGGCGACGTGGGGATCGATCGTGCAGCTCGGCTACCCGTTCCTCGCGTTCCAGTGGGACCTGCTGCTCATGGAAGCGGCGTTCTGCGCGGCGCTGTTCTCGCCCATCGCGCTGCGCCTCGGTCTCGACGACGAGCCCGAGCCACACTTCGCGTTTCGGCTCTTGATGGCCGCGCTCGCGTGCAAGGTGACGCTCGAGTCGGGGCTCGTGAAGGTGATGGGCGGAGATCCCTCATGGCGCGATCTCACCGCGCTCACGTACCACTGGTGGTCGCAGCCGCTCCCGACGTGGACCAGCGTGTTCATCGCGCGTGCCGCGATGTTCCTGCAGCAGGCGATGTGCGCGCTCATGTTCGTGCTCGAGCTCGTCTTTCCGCTGCTCGTGTTCGGCCCGCGTCGAGTGCGGCTGGTTGGTGCCATCGGCCTCATCGCGCTGCAGCTCGGGCTCATGGCCGCGGGGAATTACAGTTTTTACAACCTGCTCACGCTCGTCCTCGCGCTGCCGATGCTCGATGACGCGTTCGTGGCCTGGTTCCGGCGTGGAGAGACGGTCTCCCCTCTCCCCGACCCTCTCCCCCGCGAGGGGAGAGGGAGACAGGTGGGCGCGTGGATCGTGCTGCTGGCGTACGTGTCGCTGAGCGTGGCGTTCTTTCTTCGCCTCGGTTCGGACTCGTCCTTGCTGCGCACCGTGCGCCGCTTCAACACCCTCAACGCCTATGGCGCCTTCGCGCGCATGACGAAGACGCGCCCCGAGATCCTCATCGAAGGCAGCACCGACGGCGTCACCTGGGAACCGTGGATCTTCCCTCACAAACCCGTCGCCCTCGATCGCCGCCCTGGCTTCATCGCCCCCTGGCAACCGCGCCTCGACTGGCAGATGTGGTTCGCCGCGCTCGGAGACTGCTCGAACAACCCATGGGTGCTCACCCTCCAGCAGCGGCTCCTCGCGGGCACGCCCGAGGTGCGCGCGCTCTTCGACTCGGGCCCCGCGAAACCCCGCTTCGCCCGCACGCGTGTCTTCGAGTACCGCTTCGCGCCGCCCGGCTCGAACGACTGGTGGGTGCGCACCGAGACGGGCGCCTACTGCCCCGAGGTCATGCTCGCGCCTGATGGCGCGCTGCTGCGCGCGGCGTACTGACCCCACGCCGCATTGCGCTCGCGGGTCCCCTCGTCTACGAGCGATCGCGTGATGCCACAGACGCGACTTTCCGGTTGGGGGCGCCAATTCGTCGACGGCGAAGAGCTCGTCCCGGAGACGCTCGACGACGCACCGCCGGTTCTCTTTCGCGGGCTGGGCCGCAGCTACGGTGACTCCGCGCTCCCCGCTGCGTCAGACCCGCGCGTCGTCACCACCACGCGCGCCAACCGCATCATCCGCTTCGACCCCGCGACCGGCATGCTGCGCGCCGAGTCAGGCCTCTCGCTCGCCGACCTCAACCGCACCTTCCTGCCGCGCGGCTGGTTTGCGCCGGTCACGCCTGGCACCTCGCTCGTCACGCTGGGAGGCATGGTCGCCGCCGACGTGCACGGCAAGAACCACCATGTCGACGGCTGCTTCGGCTCGCACGTGCACCGCCTCCGCATGCGCGTCGCCGATGGCCGCGTCCTCGAGTCTGGCCCTGATCTCGAGCGCGAGCTCTTCCTCGCCACCGTCGGCGGCATGGGGCTCACCGGGCAGATCCTCGAGGTCGAGTTCGGCCTGCGCCGCATTCCCACGCCGTGGATCTGGCAGGAAAGCGAGCGCGTCTCCGACATCGACGAGTACATCGAGAAGCTGAAGGAAGCCGCGCGCGACTGGCCGATGACCGTGGGGTGGATCGACTGTCTCGCGCGTGGCTCGGGCCTGGGTCGCGGCTTCCTCATGAAGGGCCGCTGGGCGCAAGCGCACGAGGCCCCGGCGCGGTTCCCCAAAGAGCTGCCGAAGGTGCGCTTCCCCTTCACCGCCCCCGACGCGCTGCTCAGCCAGCTCAGCGTGAAGGCGTTCAACTTCGCGCTCTACACGTCACACGTTCAGAAGAAGAAGGTCGGGCTCGTCGACCCGTTCCGCTTCTTCTACCCACTCGATCTCGTGCACGACTGGAACCGTGCATACGGCAAACGCGGGTTGACGCAGTACCAATGCGTGTTGCCCAACGCGGCGGGCCCGAACGCGGCGCGGCGCTTCCTCGAGGTGCTCACCGCGCGCGGCGGGGCGAGCTTCCTGTGTGTGATCAAGGACTGCGGGCCCGAGAGCCCTGCGTACCTCTCGTTCCCGAGGCCGGGCATCTCGATCGCGCTCGACATCGCGGTGCGTGAAGACACCCAGGCCCTCGTCGACGCGCTCAACCAGCACGTGCTCACCGAGGGCGGCCGCATCTACCTCGCGAAAGATCAATTCACGCGCCCCGAGCATTTCCGCGCCATGGAGACGCGACTCCCCGCGTTCCAGGCCGTGCGCGATCGTTGGGATCCAAACCACCTTTTCAAGAGCGCCCAGTCGGTGCGGCTCTTCGGAGACTGAACTCACATGCGTCGAGTCGCCATCATCGGAGCCACCCGCGGCATGGGCCGCTCACTCGCCCGCCGCTTCGTCGAGCGCGGAGACTGGTTGTGCCTGCTCGGCCGTGACGCGGACGAATTGCAGAAGAGCAGGGCGGATCTTGAGGCCCGCGGCGCGCCCGGCGTGCGCGTGACGACGGCGCTGTGTGATCTCGCGCAGCCTGAGACCTTCCGCACCGCGCTCGAGTCGGCGGAGCAGTCGCTCGACGGCGTGGACACGGTGGTGGTCACCGCCGGCCTCTTCGCGACGCAGGACAAGCTCGAGGCCGACCCCGCGCTCGCACACCGGGTGCTCACGGTCGATTTCGCGAACACCGTCATGTTCTGCGAGGAAGCGCGCAAGAAGCTGCTGCTGCGAGGGAAGGGCACGTTGTGTGTCTTCAGCTCCGTCGCCGGAGATCGCGCGCGCAAGCCGGTCATTCTCTATGGCGCTGCGAAGGCGGGGCTCTCGGCGTACCTCGAGGGGCTCGATCACAAGTACCGCTCCCAGGGGTTGGTGACGGTGTGCGTGAAGCCGGGCTTCGTGAAGACGGGCATGACGGCGGGGTTGCCGGTGCCTCCCTTCGCGGGTGAGCCCGATGCGGTCGCCGACGCGGTGCTTGCGGGCATCGATTCCGGCTCGCCCGTCGTCTACGCGCCAGCGGTGTGGCAGGCCGTGATGACGGCCATCAAGGCGATGCCCCGCTTCGTGATGCGTCGCGTGAAGTTCTGATCATCAAGGCCGCGGGAGCCGATGGTTCGCGCCAGGAAGGTCCACTGGCCCTCGGTGCCTTGGGGCTCGTCTTCGCTGGCGCAGGCCTGTTCGTGCTGTGGGGCGCGGTGAGCGCGCCTCCCGATCCGGCCCTTGCCGCAGAGGTGGTCGATGCGTCGCGCCTCGGCGCGCTGAGGGGCAAGGCGGTCGTTCTGGAAGGGCGCGTCGGCGCCGCGAACCCGCTGCTGGATCAAGACTTTGCGCTCCTGCAACGGCAGGTGGCGAAGGGCGTGACGAGGCCCGGCTCGAACGACGTGCGCTTCTCGTGGGAAGTGGTCGCGGCCGAGCCTGACTCCTTCCTCCTCGAGAGCGGCGGAAGCCCCATAACCGTGTCGATTGACGCCGCTGAGTGGCGCGACCCGCCGCACACCACCGACCCTGGCGTCGTCACCGCCGGAGCCCAGCGCGTCACCGGCTTCCACCTCGCTGACGTCGTCACCGTGCTGGCGACGGTGCGCTCCCCGACCGAAGTGGACGCGACCGTGCTCTTCGGAGGAAACGCAGCTGCCCTTCGTGCCTCACTCACCCGCAGCGGGCTCGTCGAGCCGATCCTCGGTGGCCTGTTCAGCCTCATCGGTCTCTCGACGTTGACCTGGACCCTCGTTCAGCTCGTCCGCTCGAGGCGTTGAGTCAGCGGCCGGTGATGCGCCGCAACACCGCGTGCACCGTCGAACTCTGACCCTCGACGTCGATCGCCGCTTCGAGCTTCCGCACCAGCACCGTCGCCTCGAAGGCCTCGCGCTTCCCCGCCTCGTCCAGGTCGTGCCACGCCGGGTGCGACTTCACCGACCCATCGGCATGCCGCTCGCGGTGCGCCGTCGTGACCTCCTCGAGGAGCAGCTCTTCTTCCCGAGTCATGTCAGCTCCTCATCGAGCTTCACGCCCACCTTCTCGAGACACTCCTTCAAGAACTTCCGCGCGCGCGTGAAGTTCTGCAGAAACGTGTTCAGCGACATGCCGAGCTTCTGCGCCAGCGTGGTGTCATCGAGGTGCCCGCCCGAGAGCAGCCGCTGCTCGAGCGCCACCTTCGGCTGCCCGGGCAGCTTCTCTTTGCACCGCGCGATGTGCTCGCGCAGATGCGGGTCGGGCGTCACCGGGGCGATCTCACTCTCTGCCGCCAGGTGCTGCTCGAGCGCTTCCTGCTGATCCGGCTTTCCCAGCTTCCGCCACTCGCTCACCGCGACGTTCCGCACCGTGCGCATCGCGAACCGCAAGAGGGCGTTCGGCTTGCCATCGTGCGTGAAGCGGGGGGCGACCTGCCACACCCGCAACAACGCCTCCTGCAGCACGGCCTCGGTGTCGACCGAGGTCGCGAACCCACGCAGCGACGAGCGCAACGCTGGCTCGGCGGTCGACGCCCAGCGCCCGAAGGCCTGCGCGTCGCCGCTCGAGATGTCCGCCAGCGTTTGCAGCTCGTCGTGCATCAGGGGCACCGGTTTACAGCACGATCTCCAGCACCTCGGCGCCATTCGCGAGGTGGATGGTGGCCGGCTCGCCGAAGCTCTCTTCGTAGACGAGCACCAGCGTGACGGTGAGCCCCAGCCCGAACTGGCCGGGCGCCGTGGTGACCAGCGTGTCGACCAGCACCTTCGCCATCGTGCCGTCGCTCAGCTCGACGCTCGCGTGCGCACCGGGGCTCCACTGCATCGGCGCCGTCACGTCGATCTCGATGATCAACCGCTTGCCCTGGCGACGCACCTTCCCGCGCACCCTCCGGCTCGGCGCACTCGCCGTGCTCGTCCGGACGCCCTGGTCCTTCGCCTCGGGCTCCGGCTTCGGCTCGGGTGACTTCGGCGACAGCAACCGCCGCGCAAAGTCGAGCAGGCCTTCCTTCTTCTTCGCAGGCGTAGCTGCCTCGTCGCGCTTGCTGCTCTTGTCCTCGTTCCACTTCTGGGCCGGTCGCGACGGAGGCGGCGGAGCGCCACCCGGAGCGCGCATCGGAGGAGGCGGAGGCGCGGCAGGCATGTCCATCGAGGAGAGGGACTCCTCGTCCTCTGCGAAGCCCTCGGCCTCCGGTTCCGATTCCATCGGCTCCTCCGCTGAACCAGTCGGGGCGAACGAACCCGTCACGCTGCGCGAGCGCTCGTTGCTCTCCTCCCGCTTCATGTCGGCCGGAGCGCCCTTCACGTTCGCGATCGAGCTCGTACGTCGAGCCGGCGCCGCCATCATCGGTCGCACCGCCCCGCCGATCGGCCCCGAGGGAACGCCAGGTCGCAACCCGACCCCTTCCGCCGACAGCCCGTACGCGAGCTGCTGCGGCATCGTCTCGTTGCGCTTCGGCGCGCGCGGGTCGACCGTCTGCTTCGCGCTCACTGCGACCCATGACGTCACGCGCGTCGAGATCTGGAACTCGATGCCCGTGCGCTCGATCTGCGGGTCGATCTCCGACTTCTGCGCGCCCGTCGCGATGTTGAGCTCGAAGTCTTCCACCAGCTCGCGTGCGAAGAGCGTGGCCACCGCGGCGCTGCCCTCGCCGTGCACGCTCGGCCGCACCTGGATGCGATCTTCGATCTCTCCATCTGCGCTGCGGGCGCGAACGATGACCTCACCGCCCTCGGGCCGCAGCTTCAGCGACACCATCGCCGGAGCGCCGCCGAAGAGATCCGGCACGCGCGCAGGCGCCGACGACACGACCGCCGAGCCCGTGATTTCGACCTCGGTGAGCAAGGGCGCGTTGGTGCGCGCCATCAGCCGCTTCACGAACGGCTCGACGTCTTCGCCCAGGCCAATCACCAGCTCCACGCCACGGCCCGCCCGCGCCGCCGGCATCGTCAGGCTGCGGTTCACGCCGCTGCCGACACCGACCGTGTGCACCCGCGAGCCCTTCGGCAGCTTGTGCGCGATCGCCTCGAGCACTTCACTCTCGAAGCCGATCAACCCGTCGGTGATGAGGATCACCTGACGCTGGCTCTCGGCGCGCAGGGGGGAGAGCGCCTCGAGAATGCCGGTGCGCATCTCGGTGCCGCCGCTCGCGCGCAGCCGCGACAACCACGCCTGGGCGTCACGTCGGTTCGCCTCGGTCGCCGCCACGGCACCGCGCTTCCACCGCCGCGCGGTGTTCGAGAACTCGATGAGCTCGAGCTGATCGCGTTCGGTCAGCGAGTCCACCAGGGCCATCGTCACCCGACGCGCCTGATCGAGCGGGGAGCCCGACATCGAGCCCGACGTGTCGAGGAGCACGATCAGATCGCGCGCCACCGGCGTCATGTGCGCCTCGACGCTGGGAGGCACGAGGGTCAGCAGCCCGAACGCGTTCGTCGAGATCGGCCCGGCTGCAGGGCGGTAGGTGTCGAGCTCGGTGCCCACCTTCAACGTCGCCACGCGCCACCGCACCACCACGTCGCGATCGAGCGACACGCCGCGCTCGTCACCGAAGGTCACGTCGGTTCGCCCGAGCCCACGCCCCGAGTGGAGCGGGTGGCTGGGGCTCTCAGGCCGAACGCCCTCCATCAGCGAGTCACGAATCGACAGCGAGAGCGCGAGCTTCACCGGCAGCTCGGCGTCGGCCACGTCGATGGTCACCTTCGCCGCGTCGGCCACCCGGCCCGCACCGCCCACGTACCGGGGCGCGACCACGGTGGGGAAGCGCCACTCCCACGCGCCGTCGGGCAGCCAGAACAACTTCTGATCGATCTGCACCTCGCACACCACCTGCGTGCGCGGCGGTACGTTGCCGACCTCCTGCGTGAAGAGGCTCGAGCGTTCTTGATCGAGGATGGCCGCCGTCCGCCCTTCGAGGATCGCGTCTTCGAACCGCTGGCGCGCGCGCTGCTTCGCGTCGACCTGGCCCACCACCCGCTCTTCACCGATGCGAAACGCGAAGCCGCTCACCGCGCCGTCGGCCGGCAGGGGCAGCGAGTACGTCACGCGCAGCGGCTCGTCGTACGGGTTGCGGAAGGTCTGCTCGAGCGTGACGCGCACCAGCCCGCCCTTTGCGTCAGCTGACAGCGCAGCGCCGATCGACGGCAGGGCGCGGCCATCAACGCTGACGAGGCGGCCACCAGTGGTCTCAGACGGGTCGGGGTTCGGCTGCGGGCGGGGAGCGAAAGACATGCGGTCCATCCTTTGGTGAGGGGGTTCAGACCCTCAACGCGACCGCCCCTATTCTTGTGACAACGCCCCCCAAAGCCCGAAGTTTCGGGTGTTTTCAGCGCCTGCGAATCAGCGAAATGCCAGGAGGCCCGACCAGCACGAGATCCTCAGGCTGACGGCTCGCCCCCGCCTCGACCTCGCTGGGGCAGTCGGTGTCAGCCCAGTCGCCCTCGTTCAATTGACGAAACAGCCGCGATCCTCCGAAGGCGAAGCGCTCGGCGGAGAAGGGCACCTCGACCAGCCCCGTGACTGGAGCGGGCAGCGCCGTGGTCTTCCAATTCGGCATGGGTCCGCTCACGACGAGCCCCTGCCTGCTCTGCGCGCCCGCGCGATCGCCCATCAGCCACAGCGCCGATTCACCGCCAAACGCTCGGCGCAGCGTACCCGTCGCCGGCGAAGGGAGGGTGAGCCAGAAGCCATCGACGTACTTCGCGAGCACCGACGTGCCCGTCACCCACAGCCCGTCGCTGCGCGCGACCATCGACGTCACTGCGGTGCCGAGATCGATCGAGGGATTGAGCTCACCGCCGCGATCGAAATACACGAGGCCTGAGCGCGCGCCGACCACCAGCGCTCCCCGCGAATCGAAGCCCAGCGCCGTGACGTCGTCTTCGATGCTCGGGGTCGGCCAGGGCGTGAACTCCGTGCCCGACCACCGCAACACCACGCCATGATCGCCGCCGATGATCGGAGCTCCGCTGGCGTCGAGGGTGATCGCCCAGAGCGCCGTGCCGACCCCGGAGAACATCCGGCGCCAGCTGGAGCCCTCGAGCCGCAAGACGACGCCGCGTTCACCGACGGCCCACACGAAGCCCTCACGCGTCACCGCCATCGCGTGGAGTTGAACTGGCACGCCCGTGGGCACCACGTCCCACTTCACGGGCGGGGGCGGGCTCTCGACCGTGCCGATCACCTGCACTGTGGTGGTCTGACCGTTCCACGCACCGGTGATGCGCATCGAGCCCAGGCAGGCAGGCTCTTCGTTCGGGTTGCAGGCGAAGGTGGCCGTCGCGGCACCTTCTTCGAGCACGAGATCGGCAGGGCCCACGAAGTGGCCAACGGTGGCGGTCAGCGAGACCAGCCCGCCCGAGGGCTCCCCGTCGGGGTCGAAGGCGCGCACACGCACTGACACGCGCTCCGTTCGACCGTCGAAGGCGGTGCGATCGGGCGCGAGGGTGAGCACCGGCTCGCCTTTCGGCGCACACGCGCCCCCCAACACACACCAGACACAGGACAGGACGAGCAGGCGACGCGACATGGAAGACTCCTCACGTCGCCTTTCGGCACGTCAGCCTGTTTGCTTCAGCGCCGCCCGGCGATCAGCGAGAACTGAAACGCAGCCACCAGATCGGTGCCGTGGCAGGTGACGGTGTAGCTGCTGCCTTCGGTGGCCTCGGTCGGCAGCTCGAAGCGGTACGTCAGGTACTCATCGCCACGCTTGAGCGACGCCCGCAGGCCCGGCGTGTACGAGATGCGACCGACGCCCGAGCCAGAGTGGCTCTCGGACACGACGTCGATCATCCCGCCAGGCGCGAGCGTGACCTTTTGGCCCTGCAGAATCGCGCCGGGGTTCGTCGTGTGTCCCTGGAGGCGCACGTACTCGACCATCGAGCCTTTTTCGGTGTCAGGAACGCCGGCGGCGGGTTTCTGAATGAAAAACTGACGACGGAACAGCGGGCCCTGCTTCATGTGACGACCTCTCGAAGTGAGTAAGACACGGGAAGTATCGTCGGGAGCTGATTTTTCGTCGACGAGTCATCGAAAACCTGGGTCGCGCTCGTCGCGAAGCCAACTCAGCGCGATGCTTCCCGTTGAATTGCCAGGCAGTCACGCGTGACCGCACCCCTCCAGAGGTCACTTCTGACCGTTCGTCGGCCGTTGACCCAGCTGCTTTTCGAGCGCCGTGAGCCGGCTGCCGAGCTGATCGGTCAAGGCGTCGATCTTCACGTGCAGCTGCGTCACCTCGAGGCCGGCTTTGATGTTCGCCTCGTACTCGGCGTCGGATCGAATGCGTTCCTTCTCGGCCGATCGGTTCTGGCTGATCAGCACCATGCACGAGAGGAAGATCGCCTCGAGCGAGACCACCATCGTCAGCAGGCCGAAGGGGTATGGGTCGAACGGCGCAACGCCCATGAACACGTTGGTGTTCAACCCAATCCACACGCCGAACCACGCCGCGTGCACCAGCAGGAAGCTGAAGCGGCCCGAGAAGTCGGCGAGCAGGTCGGCGATGCGCTGAATGAGCGTGAGGTTCTCTTCGACGGCCTGGTTCGGCGAGAATCGCGGCCGCACGCCCAGCAGCTTGTCGGCCTCTCGCAGGCGTCGACCGATGACGCCCAGCACGTCCATCGCCGCGGTGGGGTGGCGGGCGAAGAGGTTCTCGAGATCCTGCCGGTCGACGCGCAACGCCCGCGTGGGCTGCAGCGCTTGCGCCGAGGCCGAGCGAGACTCACCGTCGAACAGCGACAGCTCACCGAAGAACTGCCCCGCCTTCACCGTCTCGAACACGATGCGTTCGCCCGTCGAGTCTTCGATGAAGACCTCGACCTCGCCAGACGCCACGATGAAGATCGCCCCGCCGGGGTCGGCCCGGCGGAAGATCAACTGACCCGCCTGAAACTCGACCTCGTCGAGCTGCGAGGCGAGCAGCTGTCGTTCTTCCTCGTTGAACCGCTCGAAGAGCGGCACCGCGGCCAGAAGCTGGGTGTCGGCGGGCATCGCGGCGCCTTGAAGCACTCACCCCGGTGACCGGCAACCACTCAGTCGGGAGATGTGTGCCTGGAATCTGGGCGCGACCGTTGCATTGCCTCAACGCAAGTGATGACCTCTGAGAAGAGACGGCGGTCACGAGTCGTGGGCGGGTCGATTCCACCCCCCGGAGGGATTTTATGGAGCCGTTCAAAACCGGTGGTGACGCGATCGATTGGGCCTCGCTGCGAGAGAACTGCGCGGGCGACGAGTCGCTGGTCAACGAAGTGCTCGAGCTGTTCCGCAAGGAAGCCCCCGCGCTGCTCGCCGACGTGCGCACCGCGGTGACCCAACGCGACGCACTGCAGGTCAAGCGCACCGCCCACCGGTTGAAGGGCGCGCTCGTCTCGCTCGCGGCTGGGCCAGCGACCCAGGCTGCGCGGGCCCTCGAGCTCTCGGGTGGCGGCAACGATCTCGCGACCGTCGACCTCCAGTTCCTGCACCTCGAGGCAGAGATGCAGCGCCTGCTCTCGGCCGTCTCGGTGCCGCACGCAGCCTGATCAGGCCGCGAACTGCCGCTCGACCAGGCGCTTGTAGAGCCCCTCTTCGCCCACCAGCGCAGAGTGCGTGCCCGCCTGCACCACCTGCCCGCCGTCGAGCACCACCACCCGCGCCGCGTCTTTGACGGTCGACAGCCGGTGCGCGATCACCAGCGTGGTGCGGCCCTTCATCAGCCGCTCGAGCGCCTCGCGCACCAGGTGCTCGCTCTCGGCGTCGAGCGCGCTCGTCGCCTCGTCGAGAATCAAGATGCGCGGGTTCTTCAACACGGCGCGCGCGATGGCCACGCGCTGCTTCTGGCCACCCGAGAGCTGAATGCCGCGCTCGCCCACCAGCGTCGCGTACTTCTCGGGGAACTTCTCGATGAAGCCGTGCGCGTTGGCCATCTTCGCCGCGGCCTCGACTTCGGCGTCGCTCGCCTCGGGCCGCCCGTAGCGGATGTTGTCGGCGATGCTGGTCGAGAAGAGCAGGGGTTCCTGCGCCACCACGCCCACCTGCCGCCGCAGCCACTCGGGCTCGAGCTCGTTGAAGGGCACCCCGTCAAGGGTGAGCCGGCCCGTGGCGGGGTCGTAGAGGCGGTACAGCAACGAGGCGATGGTCGACTTCCCCGCACCTGAAGGCCCGACCACCGCCACGACTTCACCCGGCGCCAGCGTCAGCGAGAACTTGTGCAGCACCTGCAGCTCGGGGCGGCTGGGGTACGCAAAGCCCACGTCTTCGAAGGTCACGCGGCCCAGCACCTGCGGCAACGTGCGGCCGGCCCCGCTCTGAATCTGAGGCTCGCGGTGCAGCAGCTCGAACACGCGCTCTGCGGCGCCCGCGGCGCGCTGCAGATCCGTCCACAGCTCGGCGAGGGCCGAGAGACCGAAGGCCATCTGCATCGTGTAGAACAAGAACGAGATCAGGCTGCCGGGTGAGAGCGCCCCGCCGGCCACCATGCGCGCGCCGTACCAGAAGACGAACACACCCGACGCGAAGGCCGCGAAGAAGGCGATGCCGAAGAACGAAGTCGAGAGGTTGATACGACGAAACGCGAGCTGCAACGACGCGTCGATCGCCGAGCGGTAGCGCGTCACCTCTTTCTCTTCAGCCGCGAAGCTCCGCACGGTGCGAATGCCCCCCAGTGATTCGACCGCCACCTCCGAGGCCTTCGCGAGCGCGTCTTGCGATTCCTTCGAGAGCTTGCGCACCCGGCGCCCGTAGATGACCGCCGACAACGCCACCGGGGGCACCACCAGCAACATCATGCCCGTCAGCTTCGCCGACGTGACCAGCAACATCGCCAGCGCGCCGCCCGCCACCGTGAGGTTGCGCAGCACCATGCTCACGTTCGCCGAGACGGTGGTCTGCAGCACCGACGCGTCAGACGAGAGCCGGCTCGAGAGCTCGCCCGTCTTCTGGGTGTCGAAGAAGCCCGTCTCCTGCCTGAGCAACGACGCGTAGAGATCGCCGCGCAGCTTCGAGACCACCCGCTCCCCGGCGCGGCTGAAGAGCATGAAGCGGAACGCCGAGGCCAGCGCCGTCACCGCGAAGATGGCCACCAGCATCAGCGCCACCTCGTCGACCCGCTGGAGATCGAGCTTCACCGCGCTGATGGCCTGCTGCTGCTTCGCGAACTGCTCGGGCGCCTCGTCCTCGTACACCAGCCGCGGCGCGTCGGGCACAAGGGGATCGAAGATGAACGCGCGCGCGTCTTTGTCGCGCCCCATGTTCACCCAGCGCTGATCGTCACCGACGCCCGTCTTGCCTGCCCACGTGCCGGGCTTGCCGGGGGGGAAGCGCTGGTCGAACGTCTCTTTCGTCGGGGCGTCGGTGAGCGAGAGCAACGACTCGTCGAACAGCGTGCCCATCGCGCGCGGGAAGGCGAGGTTGCCGAGGCTGCTCGCGAGCAGGAACATCGTCGCCAGCGCGAGCGACCACCGCTCAGGCCAGGCGAGCGAGTACAGCCGCCGCAGCGTGACGCCCAGCGGCGGCTTCTTTTCGGGCTTCTTGTCTGCCTTCGGTTCGCTCACCGCGACTGCTTAACCACACTGTCGTGGGCGGACACACCTCTTCACCGTTCTTCATGCGCCCCCCAAAAAAACGCGAGGCGCTGCGCGGGTGACAGGTAGCATCCGGTTCCGTATGGTCTCTGAGGAAGACGCCCTTTTGGGCGGGATGATGCTGCTCGACGACTCGATCGCCGAGCTCGTGAAGACGGGGCAGGTCACGAAAGAAACGGCCCGCCGCTTCGCTGAAGAACCCAGGCGCTTCGCCTGAAGGTCCAACGCCATGGCCAAACTCGACACGCTCTTCAAGTACCTCAAGGACCAGGGAGGCTCCGACCTGCACCTCGCGGCGGGCATGCCCCCGCACCTGCGCAAGCACGGCGTGGTCGCGCCCATTCCCGACTGGCCCACGTTCACCGATGAGTCGCTGCGCGAACACCTCAGGGAACTCGCCAGCGAGAAGCAGTGGAACCACTACACCTCGAACCTCGATCTCGACTTCGCCTACGCGTTGCCGGGGGTGGCCCGCTTTCGCGCGAACTACTTCAACCAGGAGCGCGGGGCCGGCGCCGTGTTCCGCATCATCCCCGAGCGCATTCGCACCCTCGAGGAACTGAAGTCGCCTCCCGCCCTCGCTCAGCTCGCGCTGCTCGAGCAGGGGCTGGTGCTGGTCACGGGGCCGACGGGCTCCGGCAAGTCGACCACGCTCGCGGCGATCATCGACCAGGTGAACACCAACTCGGCGCGCCATATCATCACCATCGAAGACCCGGTCGAGTTCGTGCACCCCAACAAGAGGTCCACGCTCTCGCAGCGCGAGGTGGGCGTCGATACCAAGAGCTTCTCGAACGCCCTGCGCAGCGCCATTCGGCAGGACCCGGGGGTGATCCTCGTCGGCGAAATGCGCGACATGGAGACCATCTCGCTGGCCATCACTGCCGCCGAGATGGGCGTGCTGGTGTTCGGAACGCTTCACACCAACAGCGCGCCCAAGACCATCGATCGCGTGATCGACGCCTTCCCCACCGATCAGCAGCAGCAGGTGCGCACCATGCTCTCTGAGTCGTTGGCGGCGGTCGTCTCGCAGCTGCTGCTGCGCACGCCCGATGGGCGCGGCCGGCTCGCGGTGCACGAGATCCTCCTCAAGACGCCGGGGCTCCCCAACGTCATCCGCGAGGGCAACACGCCGATGATCAACTCCATCATTCAGGCCGGCCGCGCGCAGGGCATGCAGGCGATGGATGACGTGCTGTTCAAGCTCGCCACCGACAAGAAGATCTCCGCCGAAGACGCCTTCCACAAGGCGACCAGCAAGGCCCGCTTCGAGCCGATGCTCGAAGGTGGCGGGCACTGAGCGGGGTCGTTAGTTCCCCGCCATGCTGACCACGCTCGTTGCACTCACGCTCTCGGGGGCCCCCATGTCGCTGTACGAATTTTCGGTGAAGTCGAACGACGGAAAAGACGTCTCGCTCTCGCAGTACAAGGGCAAGGCGCTCTTGATCGTGAACACCGCGTCGCAGTGCGGCTACACCCCTCAGTACAAGGGCCTCGAAGAGCTGTACCAGCAGTACAAGGGCCAGGGGCTCGAGATCCTCGCGTTCCCGTCGAACGACTTCGGCGGCCAGGAACCGGGCAGCGACGCCGAGATCAAGAAGTTCTGCGAGCTCAAGTACAAGACGACCTTCCCCCTGTTCGCGAAGATCCCCGTGAAGGGCGACGCGGCGCACCCGCTGTACAAGTACCTCACCGGCCTGAAGGACAACGGCGGCGAGGTGAAGTGGAACTTCAACAAGTTCCTCGTGAACCCCGACGGCACCGTCGTCGCGCACCTCTCCAGCGGCGCCGACCCGACCAGCGCTGACGTCAAGAAGCAGGTCGAGGCGGTGTTGCCGAAGAAGTAGGCGACAGGCGCGCACGCAGCTTCGGCTCGATGCGCTCCCACGCCTTCACGCTGAGCCAGGTCACGCCGATCAGCGCGCCCACCAGCACCCAAAACGTCTGCCAATCGGCCTTCTCGCGGAAGAACTTCGAGAAGACGCCGACGTGCCGTTGGAAAAGCCACATCTGGTGGAAGAAGTAGGCCGAGAGCGAGGCGCCGCCGAACGCGGCGAGCCACGTGAAGACCCGCGTCGTCGCGAGCTTCGGCCAGCGACGCTCGACGAGTCGAAAGATCGCGACGAGGATCAACACCCGCGTCCACCGGTGCGCCGCGTTCGATGGGTTGGTCACCCAGAAGCGGTGGGGTGGGTAGAGCTCGGTGAAGAACTTCGACTGCCACCACATCAGGCCGCCCAGCCCGATGAGCAGCCCGAGCCACGCCCACAGCTCACGTTCCTTCTGCATGCTGCCCACGGTCGCGCCGAAGCTCGCCCCGAGGAAGACGTAGCCGGCCCACGGGAGGAGCGGAAACGAAGCGCCCGTCGTGTCGTCGAGCCAGCCAAAGTTCGTGTTGAGGAACAGGCTCCAGAAGCCGGTCACCTGCTCACCCAGCGGTGACACGCCGAAGACCAGCAGCGCCACCGCGAGCGTGACCCAGCGCAGCACCTTCGGTCTCGCGGCGAGCGCCGCCAGCAGCGGCAACAGCGCGAAGAGCGAGACCGCGATGCAGTGCAAGATGTCGATGCGGAGGAACCACTTCGGCTCGCGGTGGAAGGGAAACCAGATGGCGTTGATGAGCAAGGCCACCAGCAGCACCTCGGTGATGCGCTTCGCGCTCTTCTTCACCTGGCCTTCGCGCTTGCCTGCCCGCGCCGCTCGCACCTGCACCAGCGCCAGCGCGAAGCCCGCCGAGAAGATGAACGAGGGCGCGACCAGCCCGTCGATGGCGACCAACTGCACAGAGAACGGCGTGCCCGCGAGCGAGGGGAGCAACAGCCCCAGGCAGTGCGTCTGAATCATCACCAGCACCGCCACCCCGCGGAGCCAGTCGAAGGCCTGAATGCGCTCTCCCACTCGGCAATGCTGCCGAAACGCCCGCGATGCGCTAGCAATTGCGCATGAGCAGCTCCTCCGATCACGACGACCCGAAGAAGCTCCCCGTGCTGTGGAAGGCCCCTGCCGAGCCCGACATCGATCACTTCACGAAGGAATGGTGGAGCGGCAAGCGCGGCGGCGGCAAGGTGCCCAAAGACTTCGGCTGGCCCAGCAACCCCAAGGAGCAGCAGGAAGAGAACGGCTCCGGCTCGGCCGAAGCGCCCATCAGCAAGTGACGCTTCAGGGCACCTGGTTCAGCCAGGGGCCCTCAGCCGTCATCGCGAGCACGTAGCTCCCGGCGAAGAGCAGTTTCGTCACCACCGTGCCCAACGGCAGGCCGTCGAGATCGTCGACGAACGAGACACCCTGATCGTCGCTGCGCTTCAAGCCGTCGTTGGCCCCGGCCCAGAAGGTCGTGCCCTCGGCGACGAAGAAACGAACACCTGCATCGAGCGGGTTGGTCGCCGGGCGAAACGTGTTGCCGTAGTTGTCGCTGCGCTGCTGACCCGAGGTGGCGCTCGACACGAGCACGACCGCGCCGCTCGCCGCAAGCGCCTCGACCCTGCCCGTGACGCCGGCCGTCGCCGTCCATGTCGCCCCCACGTCTGAAGACTCCGAGAGCCCCGCGTCGAGCTGTGCCGCGAAGAGCTTCTGCTGCGCCGACGCTGCCACCAGGCGCGCGATGGGGCGGGTGAAGAGCATCGTTCCCACCTGGCTGCGCCTCGCCCACGGGCCAGTGAGGGTGGGCGCGACGTAGAGCCCGCCCGTCGTGGCGAGGAGCCAGTCGTTCGACTTCTTCACCAACGCCCACTCGGGGTTCGGCGGAGGGCCCGAGACCTGCGCCCAGGCGCCGTCGAACTCCTTCTGAAAGAGCGTGCCGCCCGTCGCGCCGGCGGTGGTCATCACCAGGGTCTGATCGTCACGAAGCAGCGAGGTCGGCTTGAGATCGCCTGTCAGCGGCGTGGTCTCGGTCTCCCACCGGGTCTCGAACGACGAGAGCTTCACGACCCCTTGATCCGTCGCTGCGTACAGCACGCCGTTGACCACGGCCGCGCCAACCAGCGTGGCACCTGCGGGCCACCCATCGGTGCGCCGGGTGAACTGCGTGTACCGAATCGGCTGGGGCCCTGCGTCGAACGGGCCGGCGTCGAAGGGCAGCCTCGTGCCCGCATCCATCTCGGTCATCGAGCTGCAGCCGCTCGAGATCAGCGCCAGCACCACCAGAAGTCTCGTCATCACGCGAGCCGCCTTGCGAGAAAGTCTCCGAGGCCATCGAGCACCTCGTTGGGAATCGTATGCCCGCCGGTGAACGGAACGAACTCATGTCTCATGTCGGCCTCTTCGAAGAGCGCCGAGAGCCACTCGGCCGCCTCGAAGGGCAGCACCGGGTCTTGCCGGCCGTGTGACTGGAAGATCTCGAGGCCCGTGCGCGCCTTCGCCTTCGCGCGCCACACGTCTTCGACCAGCAGCGTGCCTGACAACACCGCCAGCCCGCCTGCCGCTTCCTCGAGACGCAGCGAGACGTCGGTGGCCAACATCGCCCCCTGCGAGAACCCCCCGAGGATGATCTTCGACATCGGCAGCCCCGTCTGGTCGGCGACTTCTCTCACCAGGGCATGCAGGGCCTTGCGCGCGTCGGCCAGCCCTTCGGGCTCGAGCTTGCGGAATTCGCGCAGCGCCGCCGGGTCTCGCTGGAGCCGCTGAATGGCCTCCATGTCGATGAGCCACCACGCGCGGGCCTCGCCCCAGCCGAGCTGACCCAATGACAGGGGCGCGGCAGGGAAGACGAAGCGCACGTCTGCGAGGGCAGGGTGGTGCGAGACGAGTGCCGGAGCGAGCCCGACCAGGTCATCTCCCGGGGCACCGAACCCATGGCACAGCACGACGGCCGCGCGCGGGGCCCCTGGCTTTTGTTGCACCACCTGCGCCTGCAGCCCGGCGATCGACGTTCTCATGCAGTGCCGGTTATCGGACTGGGGCGCCTTGCGACAAGCTCTTGACCCGCGAGCCGTGCTGTATTGCCTTCACGTCGTGCCTTTTACGTTGAGAGTGACCACCGGCGACGAGTCCGAGGACTTCTCGTTCGAGGGCGGCGAAGCGAAGCTGGGCCGAACCGCCGACAATGACGTCGTCATCAAGGACCCTTCGTCGTCCCGTTCGCATGCGCGCGTGTACGAGGAAGACGGCCGCTACTTCGTCGAAGATCTGAAGAGCGCCAACGGCACCAAGCTCAACAACAAGTCCCTCAAGGCGGCCATGGAGGTGCGCACCGGCGACACCATCACCATCGGTGACGTGTCACTCGAGTTCTCCTCGCCCGAGGTGAACGACACTTTGATGGCCGCGCCGACCTCGACGGTCGATGACAACGCGGGCGATGACGCGGGCGAAGACCGGAACGCCACGATGCTCAAACCGCCCAGTCGCCCCGCGCCGGCGATTCGGAGCAAGCCGCCTCCGCGCCGGGCCGTGACACCGCCGCCTGAAGAGCCCGAAGAAGAGCCAGAGGAAGCCGCCGACGAGCCGGAGCCCGCAGAAGACGACAACTCGACGCGCAACTTCGAGGTGCCTCCGCCGAAGGCGTTGCAACGCAGACCGCCCTCGGCCCCCATTCGGCCCGCGCGCCCTGCACGCGGCGGCGATGAAGAAGAGAACGCCGTGCAGCTGTCGGCGGCCGAACGGGCGCGCCAGCGTCGAGAGCTGCAGAAGTCGTCGGCGGGTCGGGCTCAGCTCTTGTGGGGCGATCTCTCACTGCCCGCGAAGATCGTGGTGGGCGTCGTCGGCGCCGCTGCGGTCATCGGCATGCTGGGGCTGATCATCGTCTCGGTCATCCCCAAGCGGGTGGTCAAACGCGTCGAGCCGGTGGAACTGGCGGCGAACGACGAGCCCGTCGCAGAGTCTTTCGGTGAAGGCGACGTCGACTTCCGCCGGCCCGACATGAAGAGCTTCACCTTTGCCTACCCGTCGCCCACCACCATTGTCGGCGTGGTGCACTACCAGGCGAAAGACTGCTCGAAGGACGAGGTGAGCATCGAGCTCAACGGCACCTCGGTCGGCTCGGTTCCACCCGACACCGTCGACGTCGACAAGCGGCAGCTCGAGGTGGTGTTGCCGGCGACGGTGCTCAAGCCCAACGAGCCCAACGAGCTCGTCTTCGACAACGTGAACAACCCGCCCGGTGAAGACACCTGGGCGATGTGGAACCTGTGGGTCGAGGTCATCCCCATTCCGCAGATGACGGCCGAAGACGCGAGCCGCCGGGCGAAGGAAGATCTCGAGCGCGCGAGTCGCATGTACGACCAGCGGGCCATCGGCGCGATGAACCTCTTCCGCTCGTGGAAGCAGTACCGCGATGCCTGGCTGCTGCTCGAGGCGACTCCAGACCGCCCGGCTGAACTGTTGACGATGGCCCGCACGCGCATGCGTGAGATCCGCCCCGAGCTCGACCGCAAGTGCTCAGCGATGCTCGTCGACTACCAGAAGGAAATGAACCAACGGTCCCCCAACTACAACGGGGCGCGGCAGGTGCTGAAGAACGTGGGCGCGCACTTCGAGAAGGAACACCCGTGCCTCTCGATGTCGCGTGCGCTCCTTCGCGAACTCGACGACAGCTTGATCGTCGAGGGCGAGTGAGGGGTCAGACCGCGCCGCTGCAGAGCACGAAGAAGACGCTCTCGTAGAACTTGCCGAAGCTTTCGAAGAGCTTGCCCATCACCGGCAGGAGAGCCAGCGTGCCGCCCACGAGCAGAAAGTGGGTGACGACGCTGTACTCGACCATCGCCTGCCCGCGAGGGCTGCGCTCACTTGCCGTCTTTCTCTTCGTGCTGGCGACACTCTTTCTTGCACTCATTTTCGAACTCCTTGCACTTGTCCTGACAGAAGTTGATTTTGTCAGGAGCACTCTTCTTGAGGGAAGACTTGCACACATCTTTGCACTGCTTGACGGTCTCAGCGCAGTTGGACTCGCAGAGATCTGCGGCGAACGCGGCGCCCGAGAGCACGAGGGACATCAGGGCCCATTTCACGGTGAAGCTCCTTCTTCTGGTTGAGTGTTTCGATCGTAGGTGAGCACCATCGACGAGAAGGTGCCTTCGGCGCGCGCGGCGACGTTGACCGTCAACTTCCCGCGTTTTCCCGTGATGCCACTCTGCCCGGCGGTCTGTGATTGTTCCACCACTTCGAAGCCGCCTTGCTTGAACTGCGCGGCGAAGTGGTCGACGACCTGTTGAGGGCTGAGATTCAAAGCCCGCGCATAAACGACCTGGCTCGCCGTCGCCGATTCCCCCATCGTCAGCGACTGCGGCTCGCTGCTGTTCGGCGGCAGTTGCAGGCCGTCTGCGAGCACCGCGGAAGAGTTCATCATCAGGTCGGGCCGCGAGGCCGAGATGAGCACCACGGTCTGGCTGAACTGCCGCATCGCCGTCACCATGTGCAGCACGCCCGCCCCCAACCCTGCGTCGTAGTGCGCGTCGAGCCACGCCACGTACCCCATCTCACCGCGTCGATGCGTGAAGGTCTTGCGCCCTTCGGCGCGAAAGGCCTGCTCATAGAAGTCGAGCACCCCGTTCCACGGATCCTGCGTCGAGAACCACGAGATCGACATCGGCCCCTGCTGCGCCATGGCGTACTTCGCGAGCCGGCGCGGGTAGACGCCGGGATAGGGGGGGATGCCCGAGAGCGACGCCGGGTCGGGCGCCATCGGGTCGACCTCGTTGGTCGGCGCTCCGCGCGGAACGACGCGCTCAATCTCCTTCTGTGCGATCTCCTCCATGGCTTCTGGGCTCGGCCCGGAACCGACCACGCCACCCAACACCGCGCCCGCGACGGTCCCGACTACCGCCGTGATGAGGAGGATGAGACCGAACGAGACACCACGGCCTCCCTCTTTCGACTGCTTCGCCACGGTCAGGGCTTGGGTCCCCAGGTTTCCGGGAACTTGTTGGGGCGGTTGGCTGATTTTTGGCGCGAGTCTTCGTACCCCGAGGCGTAGCCGCCTTTGTAGCCCGTACGCTCCTTCTCGGGCTTCCACATCACCGGCACCGAGTGGAGGTGGTCGCCGTAGCCGTCCTCCTGCGACTTGGGGTCGAGGAAAAACTTCATGTCCCTGTGCCACATGTGGGCCTTGTTGAGGCCTTCCTTGGCGTAGAGGTTGTAGTACCAGCCCGTACGCGCCAGCAGCGGGTTGTACGGGGCGTCGATACCGACCACCTTGCCGGGGGGGTTCTTCACGGTCAGGAGCGCCATCGAGAGCGGGTAGACGGCGTCGATGTGGGTCAGCGCCCACGGGTCGACCATCATCGACAGCTCTTCCTTCGACATGAGCCAGCTGCCCGTCCCACCGCCGCTCGACGAGCCGTCCTTGTGCGCGTCTGCGATGGAGTAGTTCTCGTTCCACTCCTTCGAGCCAGCGTTGTCGCCGCCGCCCGCCTTGCCGTACTGCGTCTTGTTGATGTTCTCCTTCTTGCTCCAGAGCCAACCGCCGCCCTGGCTGATCGACTTGGGGATGATCCAGTTGAAGACGTTGAGCTGTGCGCTGCAGGTCGCGAGGCCGCCGCGGTTCCAGGTGGTCGCCCCGTGGAACCCGGTCATCGGCTTGCCCTGAACGATGTCCACGCCGCCCGAGCGGTCGACGCTGCAGCGCAGTTGCTGACCACCACCGAGCCAGCACTGGTGCGCGCCCGTGGCGTGGTGGTGACCGATCTTCGAGCCGCCGCCGCCACCTGAGATGCCCAACCCACCGCCGCCACCACCGTCGTCGTCTTCCTCGGCGCCACCCGCCCCCTGACAATCGAACTGTTGCTGGTAGCTGTCGAAGGCCGCCGTGTGGTCGCAGTACTTCAAGCGGTTCATGCCACCCACGTCGGGCGCCTGCTTCATGTAGTCGGGCGTGACGTGGTCCCACTGCGCGGAGATCAGCGGCTCCTGACCGTTGAGCCGGTAGTAGACGAAGTCTTCGAGGAAGAGCGCGAAGAAGATGAGCGGAATGAGGACCACCATCGTGATCGACATCTCGACGGCGGCCGCGCCGCGCCTGCGGAGGTGAGTCTTCACTTCGTCACCCCTTCCACCGAGGTCTGGGACTGGTTGATGACTTCCTGACCCTTCGAGTCGCCGATCTTGTTGAGCGTCTCGGCGAGTTCCTTGCGCAGGAAGGGGTGCAGCTTGGCGCGCCAGAACGGGTCGAACATGTTCGGGGCCACCTGCCAGCCGTTCGAGCCGAGCTGGTGAAAGTAGGTCTTGCCCTTCGCGACGGCGTAGGCGCGGTTCGACGGCACATACTTCATCTTCTTGTTGGTGCCGGGCATCTGCACCTCACCCTTGTCGTCGATCTCCCAGGCCCCCTTGCCGCCACCCTTGATGGTGCGGAGGTCCTGGCTCATCCCGCCGTAGGTCGCCGGCTGGCCGTAGTCGGTGTCGTCATCGGGCGGCTGGCTGGCAGACGCGAGACGGAAGTTGATGAAGCAGCCCCCGCTGCCATTGCACGGCACGCCTTCGTAATCGCCGCTCGAGTTCGGCGCGCTGCCGTTGGTGATGAAGAACCCGTTGCCGTGCTTCCACTGCACCATCACGAACGAGATCGGCTCGCTGGCGCTCATGCGGTTGTTACTGACGTCGAGGTTCTGGGCCAGGATCGACATTTCCCGGTACGAGCCCTCGTTGCCCTGAATTTCCATCATGTTCTTCGGGTTGTTGCTCACGTCGGTGTCCAGCGGGTTGAGCATGATCGAGATCGGTGACGAGGGCATCAGCGCGTCCGTCAAGGGGTCGCTGCTGTGGAACCTGTCTTGCGACAGCGAGCGCGAACCCATGCGGCCGATCTCGAGCGGGTTTCGTGCAGCCTTGGCCGCGGATTCCATGATCTTCGTGCGTTCGCCGGCGCCCAGCACGCCGACGGTCTTCTTCCAGCTCATGCTGCCGGCCTGACAGTCACTGTCGAAGTTCGAGCCTTCGACCGCGCAGGCGAGCCCGGCTTTGTTGAATTCGTCGAACCTTTCCATCAACGCGTTGGGCGCGCTCTTCGATTGGATTCGCTGGAGCACCAGACCTCCGTTGATGGCCGACTTCACCTTGTCGAGGATGCCCTTCTGGTCTTCGTGGACCTTCTTGATCATGTCGCTGAGGCCCTTCACCGCGACACGCCACTTCTGGTCCTTCCCCTCGAGGTCGCTCTTCGTCGAGCGGTATTTCGACATGTATTTGAAGGCGATGCGCAGGGCTTGAATGCCGTGAATGCAGTGCTGAATCTTGAACTTCGGGCACTGCGCGAATTCCTGCGCGGCGACCATCAAGAACGAGATGAAGCCGGCCATGTACATCGACACGTCGCGGGCGGCGATGGAGCGCCAGGCGTGCAGGCCGAGCTCGGCGACGATGCCGCCGGCGATCGCGCGGTTCATGTACGCCATCGTGTTGAAGCCGCGAGCCTCGAGCACGGCGATCGAGAACGCCTGTGAGTCAGCCGCGGCCTGAATGCGGATGCGCTCGTGCACCGAGTGAGAGACCGAGAAGCTCGCCATCAGCGTGAGGGCCAGCAGCAGGAAGGTCAGGCACGCGAGGACGAGCACCTGGCCACGAGATCGGGATCGGCGGTTGAGGGTTCGCATGATCAGTTCCGGCTCTCCGTGTCGAACGGGATGTGGCAGAGGTTGGATGAAGGCAGCTCTCCCGCCGCCTTGTCCGAGAAGTTGGACTGCATGCGCATCGAGTACGAGGCACGAATGGGCATGATGTAGTTGCCCTTGTCGGCCTGCGCCTTGAGTTCCTCGAGCGTGTAGGGCGGGTTGTTCTGGAACGTCTTGCGCGTCTGGTTGAGGCTCTTGGGGCCCTCGTGCTTCATGCGCAGCATCTTCATGGTGCCGGTCTGCTCAGCCGAGAGCTTGCCGTACGAGGCCCACCACAAGAACGCGTTGGCGTACGGGATGATCAGCTTGAAGTATGTGGTCACCTGCACCGCGAGCTTCGTCTTCTCGAAGGGGCGCCAGTCGTTGTTGCCCCCGAGCGGGTTCACCTCAGGGTCGTCGAAGTCTTTCGTCGCGTCGATGTCGCGTTGCTTGGGGTGGCACACCGTGAGCTCGACGATGGGGTGGCCTTCGTCGGTGTTGTTGCGCGACTGCGCCACTTCCTTGAACGCAGTGGCGAAGTCGTTCGCCGAGTTCGCCCGGTAGAGGCCGTACTGGGGCTGCACGTCACCGCCGCCCGCCGAGATCGGGCTCTGGCGCGTGAGCATCGGCACCATCACCGCGATCGCCGCGTTGGCCATGACCTGCTTCTCACCCCGGTTGAGTGCCCCCGAGCGAGCCGCCTTGTATGCTGCGTACTTCGTCAGAAGGCGGGCCTGGTGCATCAGGCTCAGCTGAACGATGCCGAGCACCGTGAACACGAAGAGCGGCATCACGATCGCCGTCTCGACCGCTGCCTGACCTGATTGACGATTCCGGCGTCTCATGGTGCGGAGATTGTCGGGGCGCCCCCCACAATCCTCCATCCGTCAGGTGGACGTGAAAAGTGCTCGTCTCGATGGGGTAGAGGTGGGACAAAGTAGGGCCATGGAACAAGCTCCGGTCGCCAAGCAACGCTCCCCCTGGGTGTATGTCCTCCTCGGCTGTGGTGGTCTCGCAGCGTTGATCTGCCTGGGCGGCATGCTCGTGCTGGGCGGCATCGTGAAGGCAGGCAAGGACATCGCAGACGGCGTCAATGACCCTGCTGAGCGAAAAGCCAACGCGATCAAGCAGTTGGGCGGTCTGCCCGAGGGCTACAGCGTCGTCGCGAGCTTCAACATGTTCGTCATGCAGCTCACCCTGCTGACCGACGGCGAGTCGTTGCCCGATGGTGGTTTCGAGGTCGACGCGAAGGCGCACACCTTCGCGTTCTTCGACGTGATGGCGAACGACAACAGCAAGGCCGCGCGCGACTTCCTTACCGGCAAAGAGACCGATCCCCAGGCGCTCTCGAAGTCGGGCATCAACATCGACACAAGGAACGTCGTGAAACGCGGCCAGCTCACCGTCGATGGGCGCAAGTTCTTCTGGGTGGCATCTCGCGGCAAGGTACAGCACGGCACCAACGAAGCGTCGGAAGGGTTGAACACGGCGGTGCTCTTCGACTGCCCCGGCGATGCGCTGCGCGTCGGCGTCTGGAGCCAGTCGGACCCCGCTCCCGACAAGAACAACGACGAGCTCGATCTGGCCGGTACGGTGGCCGACGAAGCGGAGCTGGTGCGGTTCCTCAAACCGATGAACCCCTGTCGCAAGTAGGTTCCCGCCTCCATGTTCCCGCTCGTCGCTGCGCTGATCCTCGCCTCAGACGGTGGTGTCTCCGAGTCGCTGGTCGAACTCGATGCGGGAGAGCTTGATGCGGGCGCGCCGGAGCTGGACGGCGGAACGGGGCTGATCAGCGATGCCCCCATCTCCGACGGCGGTGTGCTGGCGCCAGCCGCCGCGCTCGAAGGCGAGCGACGCGATGGCAAACCGGAGTTCGTGAAGGGCGAGCTCTCGGTCTACCTGGGCAGCGATCGCCTCACGGTAAAGAACACGCGCATCGGCGTGTCAGCGGGCCCTGATCTCTTCGGGGGCGCGCTCTACGCGTTGATCGAGCCCATGGTCGACCTGCGCTTTCTCGATGGGAAGCTGGGCATCGGCGTGGGCGTGCCGCTGCGCATCGAGTTGGTGAACCTGAACCTCGCCAACCCCGTCGAGCGCATCGGTCGACTGCGCACCGAAGACTACGACTCGTTTCACGATTTCGGGCGCGTGCTCAAGTACGTCACCTTCGGCCGCAAGGAAGACAACATCTACGTGAGCGCGGGTCAGCGCTACGCCTCTTCGGTCGGGCACGGCGCCATCACGCGACGCTATTCCCCCAGCATCGACACCGACTACCCGCGCGCCTCGGCGCAGGTCGACATGTACAACGACTACGGCGGCTTCGAGCTGATGACGAACGATCTGCTCGAGTGGAACCAGATCTCAGGCCTCGCGTTCATCAAGCCGTTCTCGTTCTTCAAGCCCGAGAATCTGCTGCTCAAGACTCTGTCGATCGGCGTCACCGGCGCGATGGACTGGAAGGCCCCGTACACGCTCTCGCGCATCCCGACCCTGCGCGTCACGCAGGCCAATCGCCTCGCCATCACGCAGGTGAAGCCCGCGCGGCTGATTGGCATCGACGCAGAAGTGAAGGTGTTCAAGAGCGACGCGGTCGACATCAAGCCCTACGTTGACTACTCGATGCTGCTCGACGGCGACGGCGGCCTCACGGCTGGTGTGCTGGGTCGCTTCAACGTCGGCAAAGAAGTCGTGCATGCCTTCCGCGTGGTCGCTGAGGCGCGCTTCCTGGGCAACCGCTACGCGCCGAGCTACTTCGACACGTTCTACGAGATCGATCGCATGGCGTATCTCAACGCCGACTACCGCGAACCCGGCTCGCCGACCGCGCTCTACATTCCCAAGCACCAGTTCCTGCTCGAGCGCGGCCTCGGCGATCGCTTCGGCTACTACCTCGAGGCGAGCTGGGGCATCCGCAACGCGCTGGGGCTCACGTTGGCCTTCGAAGGCACGAGCAACGCTCCAGGGAAGAACTTCGTCGCGCACCTCGAGCTGCCGGTGCTCAGCTTCTTCCAGCTCTTCGGCAGCTACTACCTGCGCGGCGTCGAGAGCTTTGCTGAGCTGGCGCAGCTTGGCCTCTTTGGCCTCAAGTCGATCGTCTTCGCGGGTGCCCGCCTGCGGGTGCTGCCGTTCCTCTTCATCAACGGCCGCGTCTACAAGACCTTCCGCGTGAACCAGACACTCGAGCGGTACGACAACCAGTTCGGCTTCTCGGTTGACCTCGAGATTGGCTACGAGTTCCGCAAGGCCGACCCGGCGCCGCCCCCAAAGGAAGAGCCGCCCAGCCCGGCTCAGGGCTCTGCCATGTCGCCTGCCGCGATGCGCTGAGGTGGCTCGGCCGCCGCCCATGCACCGACGGCGACGATGATCACCACGCCCACCACGGTCGCTGCGCTGAACGCTTCGTGGAAGACCACCACGCCCAGCACCGCTGCGGTGAACGGCTCCAGGTAGGTGAAGACGCCGACCAGCTGGGCGCCGATGAGCCGCAGTGCCCGGTTGAAGAGCACCGCGGCGAGCAGCCCGTTGATGAGCGCCGCGCCGAGCACGGGGAACGCCGGGGTGACCGAGACCGGCACCACCTCGCGGCCGAAGATGAGGACCAGCACCAATGCCGAGATCACCGAGTGCAGCGAGGTCACCGCGAGCGGCGAGAAGGTGCGCCCCGCGCGACGGCTGCCGATGACCACGAGGGCGTAGAAGATCGCGCTGCCGCACCCCAGGAGCGCGGTCATGCGCCAGTCGGTGCCTTCGGTGGCGGTGCGTGAAAGCACGAGCGTCAGGCCGGCGAGCACGAGCGGCGTGGCGAGGAGGGCGCGCTTCGAGCGGGGCTCCTTCAAGATCAGCGGAGCACCGAGCGCGACGAGGGCGGGCGCGAGGTAGTGGGTGAGCACCGCAAAGACAATCGGCCCGCGCGACAGAGCCGAGAAGTAGAGGACGACGTTCGCCGCGTCGGCGAGACCGACCACGAGCAGCCACCACGCCGCGGGGCGATCGGCAAAGTCGGCGCGGCGAAAGACCAACGGTGCGGGCAATGACATCACCGCGAGCGTGATGAAGCCGATGGTGACACCCGACAGCGGGCTGCCGTGCGTGAAGAGCGGCCAGGTGCCCCAGGAAGTAGCCGCGAGCGCGATGAAGAGAATGCCCCACGTGCGGGTCGACACGAGACGCCGTGTAGCAGCACGTTGGCTGGTAGCGTGCGCGCGGTGGAGAGACTGGCAAGACAGTTCGGAGTGACCCGGTTGGCGCGCCTGACCGGGCTGGATCGCTGTGGCATCGAGGTCGTCGCCGCCGTGCGCCCGCGTGGGCACGTGTTGCAGGTATCGCAAGGCAAGGGCGCCACGCTCCAGGAAGCGCAGTGGAGTGCGCTGGGGGAAGCCATCGAGCTCGCGGCGGCTGAGACGCCCTCGCTCGACCGCCTTCGCCACGGCCCTGCGCCGCGAGACGCCGCGTGGGACGGGCAGGGCCTCTCGCTGGCGTGGGTGGACGGCGTCTTCGCGCGCACCGGGAAGCCAGCGTGGGTCCCCGCGGAGACGGTGTATTGCCCGCCGGCCGGGGTGACGTGGTTTGGCCCCTCCATCGCGCAGTGGAAGTCGAACGGCCTGGGCGCACACCCGCGCACGCGTGAGGCCGCAGAGGAGCACGCGATGCTCGAGGTGCTCGAGCGCGATGCCCTGGCAAGAGTGCTGCCCGAGCGGTGGACGGAGGCTCTGGCCCTGGACCGGCTGGTCGACGCAGGGGGCGACGAGTTCGGGTTGCGCGCGCGCGGGTTCGCGTCCTTCGTCTTCGATCTCACGCCGCCCCGCGCGAAGGTGCCGCTCGCGGGCGCGCTGCTGTTCGATCTCGAGTCCGACGTGGTGCCCCTGACGGCGGGCTACGCCGCACGGCGAACGTTCGAGCAGGCCGCGCGCGCTGCGGTGATGGAAGCCGCGCAGTCGCGCCTCACCGAGATCCACGGGGCCCGCGAAGACGTGCTCACCGGGGAGCGCGAGGCGGGGAAGGGGCTGCTCGAGACGCTGGCGCGTGCTGAGCCGCCGCGCGCGAAGGCTCGAGTGTTCCGCGGGGCGCTGGCGTCACAGTTACCCCGGTCCACGGTCGTGGTGACGCTCCGCGCATCGCCCTGGGTGGTCAAGGTGGTCAGTGAAGATCTACTCGTCTCGGAGCTCCTGTGAACGTCGTCTTTCTCGGGCCCTCGTTGTCGCGAACGGAAGCGCGCTCGCTGTTCCGCGTGGCGGACCTTCGACCTCCCGCGCGTCAGGGGGACGTCTTTCGTGCCATCGAAGACGGGGCGCACACCATCGCGCTGATCGACGGTGTGTTCGAGGCGAGCCCCTCGGTGTGGCACCACGAGTTGATCGCCGCGCACGAGAGCGGGCTGCGGGTGCTTGGCGCTTCCAGCATGGGGGCGTTGCGGGCCGCCGAATTGCCCGAGGTGGTGACCCCCCTGGGTGAGATCGCCACCCGCTTCGTGAAGGGCGAGTGGAACGACGACGCACACGTCGCTCTTCTGCACGGCGATGAAGCGAGCGGGTTTCGTGCGCTGTCGGTGCCGTGGGTCAACGTCTGGGCCACGGTGCAGCAGGCGGTGAAACGGAAGAGGCTGACGCCGAAGGAGGGGCGCGAGGTCTGCGCCGCCGCTGAGTCGATCTTCTACCAATCGAGGACGTGGGCGCGGATCGTGCGAGCGCTGCCGTGGCCCGAGCGGCGCCTCGCGGTGGTGCGCCACGTGTTCGAGACCTCGGTGGTCGATCTCAAGGCCGCCGACGCGCGCGTGTGTCTCGGGTGGCTCGCCCGCCGCCCGGGCCACGTACCGAAGCCCCTTCGCGCCTCGACGTTCTCCTCGTTCGTTCGCCGGGCGCGCCTGCCGCCTGCGGTCGCCCGTGCGCCGTGGGAAGCAGGGGTTCGGGTGCTGCTGCTCGCCGAGTTCGCACGGCAGGCTGGCATCGAACCTCCTGCGCACCTCGTGAAGCGCCATCGCGACCGACTTCGTCCGGGGGCGCCCGATCAGCGCGAGCGCTGGGCAGAGGCGCTGGCGCTCGATGATCTCGTGCTCTCGGCGCCGGAGCGCTTCGTCTCTGACGGCCCCTCTCAGCAAGAAGGCGCGGCCCTCACGGCAGCGATGAAATGAAGCGCAGGGATGGTTGTCGGGCCTCGAGCGGGGAGTAGCGTCGCCGGTGGAGCCCGCGCCATGAGGATCGTCAGTTACAACGTTCGGTACTTTGGCCACGGCTTGAAGGGTCTGGCGAGCACGGCTGCCAGCAAGAAGCGCATCGGCGACGCGCTGGTGAAGCTCGACCCCTTGCCCGAGATCATCGCGCTCCAGGAGGTCGAGACGAAGTCACTGCGCGCCGGCATCGCGCATCGCGGCTCGCACCCCGCGGAGACGCAGCTCGAGGCGTTCATGCGGCACCTGGGCGAGCAGTTCGCCAGCGCAGGCCGGGTGATGCCGTACCGGGCCTGGTACTTCCCGGCGCACGTCTACCGGCTGGGGCCGCTCAAGCTCTACACCACGGGGCTCGCGGCGCTCATCGACGTGCAGCGCCTGGCCGTCATCGCCGACAACAACGAGAAGCCGCAGCACATCACCCACGTGGTGAACGAGCGCATCCGCTCGGTGAAGCAGACTCGCATCGCGGCGCACCTCCACCTCGAAGATCGCCACGGTCGCCCCTTTCACCTCTTCAACACGCACCTCTCGCTCCCGACCGCGTGGGCAAAGGAATTCTGGAGCCAGCCCAGGAAGATGGGCTTCGGGGTGAACCAGGTGAACGAGGCGAAGAAGGTGGCCGAGTTCGCGGCCTTCGCGGCGAAGCGCGAGCCGTATCTGATCGTCGGCGACTTCAACGCCGCGCCGGCGAGCCCGGTTTATTCGGCGATGACGCGCGACGCCCTGCTGGTGGGGGCGCAGGAGCGGCTGGGGCAGATCGAGCTGGGTCAGCCCGCCGGCTTTGCGACCGCCGGCTTTCTGCACCTGCGCATGCACCTCGATCACGTCTTCGGGCGCGGCGTCGAGTTCATCGACCTCAAGGACACTCACTCGTTTGGCGACGGGCAGAGCCCGTTCGCGGGTCTGTCAGACCACGTGCCGCTGATCAGCTCGTTCGAGTTGGGCTGAGCGGGCGGCGCGCGTCGAGATCGAACAGCTCATAGCGCTCGGGCTTCGTGTGCGACATGCCGCAGTCGAGGAAGTAGAGCCGCGCGTCGGCCATCGCGCCGGCCTCGTAGCGCACCGATTCCCCATCGACGCGCAGCGAACGAATGGGCCCGTCGACGGCCGCTGCCCCATCGGCCCAGGCGCCCAGCAGCTCTCGCGCCTTCTTGTCGCGAATGTGGCCGATGGCCTGGGGGAACTGCGACGGCAGGTGGCGCGGGTCGAACCGTCGCCTTGGAGGCCCGTCGAACTGTGGATCGGCTTTCGGGAAGGCAGGGCGATGAAAGAAGGCCCCCCGCGCCATGCCTCGCGTCGCCGAGCCAGGCTGATGCAGCGGGCTCAGCTCGAGCGTGCCGTGCGACCAGCGCTTCACCCGCTCTGAGAGGAAGTCGTTGAGGGCGCACGCGGCGCTCGCGGCATCGGTGGGGGTGGCCTCGATGAGCGCGAAGTCGGCAGCAGTGACGCCGGCGTGCACGAGCAGGAGGCCGGCATGTTCGTGCGCCAGCCTGAGTCGCCCGGTGCGCAGCAGCTCGGTCACCAACCGTTGCTGTTCGGTCGAGAAGCACGAGAAGTCACGCGCGAGGCACTCGGCGTCGGGCACATGGGGATACGCCTCGAGGAACGCTCGCTCGGCCGTGAGATCGACGTCACCGGCGCGATAGGCAGCCGAGGCGCGCGCGAAGGCGAGCTCGAACGCCTCGTCGGTGGCGAAGGGCGCCAGCTCGCACACTCGTGCGAGGTCGTGGTTGCCCGCGATGATCACCACCTGCTCCGGCGGGTGTGCCGCAAGCCACGAGAGCAGCTTCACGCCGTCGGTCGTGGCCTGCGCGCGCTCGGCGGGGCGACCCCAATCGAAGTGATCGCCCATCGAGATCAGCTGCACGTCGGCGCGCAGCCGGCCATCGCTGTGAAGAAGCCGGTGCGCGTCGAGCACGCCGAGCACGGTGGAGAAGGGCGCCTGGGGATCTCCCATCGCCACGTGCCGAATCCGCGCGCTCATCGGGCTCAGAGCGAGGCGATGTTGCCGGTGTAGAAGCCCTCGATGAGCTCCTTGTGCCGGGTCTCGACGACCTTGCGCTTGAGCTTCAGGCTCGGCGTGAGATCGCCGTCGGCCTCAGTGAGATCGCGGGGGAGAATCGCGAAGTTCTTGATCGACTCGTACGAGGCGAGGCCTTTGTTGAGGTCTTGCACGAACGGCTTGATGAGCGCGTGGGTGCGGGGGTCTTTCACGATCTCTTCGTAGCTGCCGGTGACGCCGTTGTTCTTCGCCCACTCAGCGATGGCTTCTTTGTCGAGCGCGATGAGCATCACGCAGAAGTTCCGGTTGTTGCCGTGCACCAGCGACTGGCTGACGTACGAGCAGAGCGCCTTGAATTTGCCCTCGATGTTCTGCGGGGCGACGTACTTGCCGCCCGAGGTCTTGATCAGATCCTTCTTGCGGTCGGTGATCTTCAGTACGCCGTCGCTGTCGATCTCTCCGATGTCGCCCGTGAAGAGCCAGCCGTCTTTGATGGTCTCGGCGGTCTGTTCCGGCAGGTTGTGGTACCCGCGCATGACCCCGCGCCCCTTGATCAAGATCTCACCGTCTTCGGCGATCTTCAGCGTGGTGCCCGGCAGCGCCTGCCCCACGGTGCCGAACTTGAAGCCGATGGGCCGGTTGACGACCGACGCGGCGCTGGTCTCGGTGAGGCCGTAGCCCTCGAGGATCAAGATGCCCGCTGCGTGGAAGAACTCTGCCATCTCGCGCGACAGCGGGGCCGACCCTGAGACGAAGTAGCGCAGCCGACCGCCAAAGCGCGCCTGCAGCTTGCTGAACACCAGCTGGGTGGCGATGGAGTACTTCATCGCCAACAGCCCACCGGGTTCCTGCCCCTTTTGACGCAGCAGCGAGACCTCGCGGCCCACCTCGACCGCCCACTTGAAGATCGACCACGTCACCCCGCCGGCCTTCTTCGCGCCGTCGACGACCTTGTTGTAGACCTTCTCGAAGATGCGGGGCACCGCCGCCACGAAGGTCGGCTTCACGTGGCCGAGGTTCTCGACGATCTTGTCGACCCGGCCGTCGATGGCGGTGTGAAAGCCGATCTTCAGCTGCGCCATCTCGAGCACTTTGCCGAAGCTGTGCGCCAGCGGCAGCCAGAAGAACTGCACGTCGTCGGGCACGAGCAGCTTCATCTCGTCGATGCCCTCGGCCTCGTAGACCCAGCAGTCCTGCGTGAGCACCACGCCCTTGGGTTTGCCGGTGGTGCCTGAGGTGTAGATGAGGGTCGCGATGTCCTGGTTCTTCACCGACTTGCAGACCACTTCCCAATCGGCCTGGGTGGCGCTCTTGCCCTTCTCGAGAAGCTCGTTGAGCGTGATCACCCAGCCGTCTGCGCTGGGCCTGCCATCGAAGGTGATGACGTGCTTCACGTTGCCGAGCTTCGCGCGCACCGACGAGAGCTTGGCGACCTGCTCGTCGTTCTCGGCGAACACGTACTTCGTGTCAGAGTCGTTGATGATGTACTCGCACTCTTCGGCGAGGTTCGACGGGTAGATGGTCGTGGTCGCGCCAGCCGCGCCGAGGATGGCGATGTCGGCCGCCACCCACTCGTAGCGGGTGCCGCTCAAGATCGCGACGCGCTGCTCGTTCTGCAGCCCCAGTGCGCGCAAGCCCATCGAGATCTGTCGCACGGTTTCGCCGAACTGCTTCCAGCTCACCTGCTTCCAACCGGAACCGACCGGGTAGCTGAACGCGGTGTTGTCGGGAGTGGCGGCGAGGCGGTGCAGCAACATCTCGGGGACGGTCTGGAAGCTGGAGGCCACGGAGATTCCCTGGGAAAGGTGGATCGACCGCGGCGCACTCTACTCAGCGCGAAGGGGCGTACCAGCCTTGCGCGAGCGACGTGCCCCAGCTCGGGCTGATCAGCTCACTGGTGCCGATCGCGAAGCAGCCGTTGGGTCGCAAGGCCTGGCGGATCTTCGTGAGCACCTGAGTGCGGGTGGCCTCTGAAAAGTAGATGAGCACGTTGCGCACCAGCACCAGATCGAACTGCGCGCCGGGGGGCGATTGCGTGACGAGGTTGTGGGGCGCCCAGCTGATCATGTTTCGCAGCGGCGCCTTCACGCGAAAGTTGAGGCCGTCGCGTTCGAAGAAGCGCACCAGGCGCGGCCCGGTCACCCCGCGGTTGACCTCGAAGACGCTGAAGCTGCCGGCGCGCGCGGTGGCCAGCGAGCCCTCGCTGATGTCGGTGGCGACGATGCTGGTGCGCTCGGCGAGCTGCGGGAAGCGCTCGTGGATCAGCATGGCCAGCGTGTAGGGCTCCTGGCCCGTCGAGCACGCGGCGCTCCAGATGCGCAGCGGCAGACCGGGCGTCACGACCCGCGGCAGCACCAGATCGGCGAGGGCCTTCCAGAACACCCCGTCTCGGAAGAACGACGTCTCGTGGGTGGTCATCGCGTCGATCAGCGGCGCGGTCACGGTGTCGGTCGCATCCGGGCGGCAGGCCGTGAGCACGTAGTCATCGACCGACGCGAAGTTCAGCGTCTTCGCGACCAGGGCGAGGCGCGCGTCCATCAGGTAGCGCTGGTCCTCTGCGAGCTGCACTCCGCAGCGCTGGTTCATGAAGGACCTGAGGGCGGCCCAGCTGGGCACTGCTTCACCCATGGAAGGCACCAGTGACGCGTTCCTTGAGCGCGTCGACGCTGAACGGCTTCATCACGAAGTCGTTGGCGCCAGCGGTGATGGCGACGTCGATCGACTCGAGCACCGCGTTCGAGCTGACCACGATGATCACCAGGCTCGCCCACCGTGCGTCCTGGCGCAGGTGCTTGATCAACGCGATGCCGTCCATCTCGGGCATCTGCCAGTCGGCCAGCACGAGATCGCAGGCGCCCAGCTGCTCGAGCGCAGCGATCGCCTCACGGCCATTGGCCGCTTGCGTCACCTGCCAGCCCATCGACTCGAGCGCACGCTGCTCGACTGCGCGCATCACCTTCGAGTCGTCGACCACCAGCGCTCTCATTCAGCGCTCCCTTCAGTCCCGCCAAAGAGCGACGTCTTCAGCCCGAGGATGATGTTCCCCTCGCGCGGATAGACGCCGAAGATCGCCTCGCGCTGCGCACGGAGCGTCTCGGGCGCAGAGCGCCAGCCTTCTCCCTCGAGCTCGAAGACGTCGCCGATCTCGTCGACCACGATGCTCAGCGGGCCGCTGCCCAGCTCGAGCACCATCATCTTGCGCGGGGTGCCGTCACCGGGCTCGGCGGGGGGCAACCCGAGCTGCATGCGGAGATCGATGGCCGGCATCACCGCCCCGCGCAGGTTGATCAACCCCACGATCTCGGCGGGCGCGAGGGGCACGGGGGTGACGGCCTGCGCGAGCAAGACCTCCTGCACGTCTTCAACGGCGACGGCGTACTGTTCCTGGTTGACGAAGAAGGTGGCCCACTGGCCAGTGGTGGCGATGCTCATGCGGCCTCCGCAGTGACTTCAGGTGAGGTGAACAGCCCGGCGTCGGTCAGCGCCGCGAGCAGTGCCTCTCGCTCGACGTGACGGACGCACGCCCGCGCACCGACGGCCGTGGCCTGCGCCGAGAGGTCTTCTCGCGAGAGACAGACCACCGGGAGCTCGGGCAGTTCTGCCCTCAGCGTGCGCACCAGTTCGAGCCCTCGCCTCAGGGGGTCGAGCCCGGCGATGACCGCGTCGAAGGGGCGCTGGTGGGCGCGCAGTTCCTTCAAGGCGCCTTCGGTGCTGGCCTCGACCACTTCGACACCCGAGGCGCGCAGCCACGCGGCGATCGACGCACGCAGGGCCTCGAGCCCGGCGGCGAGCAGG
Source organism: Archangium sp. (assembly GCA_044371205.1). Classification (GTDB taxonomy): domain Bacteria; phylum Myxococcota; class Myxococcia; order Myxococcales; family Myxococcaceae; genus Archangium_A. Next base: position 240,292 of record JBILUC010000004.1, on the reverse strand, counting down.
ACCCGTGGCTTGCGCACCGCTTTGCTGACGTCACTGAGCGTGGCAGGCGCGAGCTGACGCACCAGCGAGAAGACGTCGAGAATCAGGGTGGTCTTGCCGAAGACCACGGCGCGGCCCAGCGTGTGGGGCACGTCGCAGGGGTGCGTCGACGCGACCTCGGTCGCGTCGAGGATCACGTCGACCGCGAGGCCCACGGGCTTGCCGAAGTTGAACACCAGCAGCTGTTGCATGCCGGTCTCGTTCGGGGGCGAGGCCCCGAGCGGCATCGCGCCTTCGGGGCGCACGATGGGCATGATCTCCCCTCGGTATTGGAGCACCTCGGCGCCCGCGACCATCTCCAGCTCGCTGCGCGGCACCTGCTCGAGGCGCGCCACCATCGAGACCGGTACGCCGCAACGCGCCTCGCCGCTCTGGAAGACGAGCATCGTCTGGCTGGTGCTGCGCGCCTGCTCGACCTTCGCGTGGTGGTCGGTGCGGCCTGACAGGTCGATGCCCGCCATCGCCGCGACGCCCGACACGTCGAGGATCAACGCCATGCCGCCGTCGCCGAGCACCGTCGCGCCCGCGTAGCAGCCCAGCTTCTTCAGCAGCCGATGCAGCGGCTTGATGACGATCTCTTCGGTGTCGTGAATCGACTCGACTGCGAGCCCGTAGCGGCGCTGGCCGACCTGCACCACCACGAGGTTCACCGCCCCCGATTCCTTCGCGGGGCGGCGCAGCAGGGGCGCGAGGCGCACCACAGGAAGAATTTCACCCCGCAGGCGGTAGACCGGCGCGCCGCGCACCAGCTCGATCTGGGTCTTCGCCTGCTCCGCGTTGAGGCGCACCAGCTCGAGCAGGTTGGCCTGCGGTACGGCGAAGCGCTGACCGCCGTCTTCCACCAGCAGCGCGGGGATGATGGCCAGCGTCAGCGGCATCTTCAGGCGAATGGTGGCGCCCTTGCCGAGCTCGGACTCGAGCTCGACGGCGCCCCCCGCGCGCTCGACGTGCGTGCGCACCACGTCCATCCCGACGCCGCGCCCGCTGATGCTGGTGACCTTCTCGGCCGTGGAGAAGCCTGGGCGGAAGATGAGCTCGACCGCCTCGCGCTCGGTGAGGTGATCGGCCTCGGCCTGGGTGATGACGCCGCGGTTGACGGCGACCCGCTTGACGATGGTGGGGTCGATGCCCTTGCCGTCGTCGCGCACCTCGATGCTCACGTTGTTGCCTTCGTGCACCGCGCGCACGAGCAGGTTGCCGGTGGGCGACTTGCCCCTGGCCTGACGTTCGGCCGGGCTCTCGATGCCGTGATCGATCGCGTTGCGGATGATGTGCATCAACGGGTCGCGGATCGCCTCGACCAGCGCTTTGTCGAGCTCGGTGGTGGTGCCGTCGATCTCGACCGAGACCTTCTTGTTGGTCTGCTGCGCCAGGTCGCGCACCTGGCGGGGGATCTTCTCGAACACGCGCGCGATGGGCTGCATGCGTGTCTTCATGATCTGCTGTTGCAGATCCGAAGTGACGAGCGAGAGCCGCTGCGCGGCCGACTGGGCAGCGGCGTCACGCTGACCTCGCAGCAACTGCACCATCTGGTTGCGCGAGAGCACGAGCTCGCCCATCAGATTCATCAGCTTGTCGAGCACGCCGACGTTGACGCGCACGGTGCCGTCGCCGTCGCCGTGGTGCGCCGCCTTGTGTTCGGGCGCCGACGGGGCGGGTGCGGCGGGCTGAGGCGGGGTCGACGGGGGCTGGTGCTGCGCTGCCACGGGCGGTGCCACGGCGGGCGGCGGAGCGCTCTGGAGGGGCGCGAAGAGAGTGACGGGGGGCGCTGGCTGCGGTGCCGATGGTGCTGACGCCGGGGCCGGCGGCGCAGCGACTGCGGCAGGTTCGAGATCGGCATCGCCGGTCTCGGTGAAGTACTTGAGTTCGTCGATCATCTCCGACGAGTCGAGCGTGCCTTCGGTGTTCTGATCGCGCACCGACTCGACGTACTTTCGCAGCGAGTCGACCACCTTCACCATGATCGCGAAGTGCTTGGGCTGCGCCTGCATGGTCTTGTCACGCAGGGCCGACATCAGATCTTCGGCGGCGTGCGCGAGCGAGGTCGTCTTTTCGTACGCCAGCAGCGCCGCAGTACCCTTGATGGTGTGCATGTCGCGGAACATCACGTCGAGCATGTCGGGCCTGCGCCTGCCCTCTTCGGCGTCGAGAAGGATCTGCTCGACGCGCTGGAGCGCCTCCATCGATTCGTCGACGAACAGCTGTTTGACTTCGTCGTCCTGGCTGAGGTCGTTCATGGGTTCCCTCGGGAGGTCCACTCCATCCACTCGAGGATGGAGGTGGGCATGCGTTCGATGGCGATCACTGCGTCTGCGGCGCCAGCTGACATGACGGAGCCAGGCATGCCCCAGACGACACTCGACGCTTCGTCTTGCACGAGCACGGGGTTGCCTCGCTCACGCAGTTGCAGGGCGCCCTTCGCGCCGTCGCTGCCCATGCCGGTGAGCACCACGCCCAGCGCGGTGCCAGCGCACGCCTGCGCGACGCTGGCGAACATCGGGTCGACGGCCGGCCGACAGTGGTGCTCGGGCGGCGTGTCGAGGGGGCGACCGGCGAGCGCGCCGTTGGGCTGCCGCAACACCTGGAGGTGTCGCTCGGCTCCGGCGAGGTAGGTCTTGCCTCGCTCGAGCGTCATCGTTCCGCTGACCAGGGTGACGAGGCGGGGCGTCTGGCTGCTGAGCAGCTCGGCGAAGTGCTTGAGGTGTTCCGAGGGCATGTGCTGGGTGATGACGACGGGCGCGTCGAACCACGTGGGCAGGCCCTTGAGCAGCTTGAGCAGCGCCGGTGGCCCGCCCGTCGAAGCACCGATGGCGAGCAGATCTCGTCGGTGGGCGCGTCGCAGCGCGGGCCCCGAGGGCGGCACCAGCGCGCGCGCAGGCTTCTTGCCGTGGCCGTCGCTGAACACCCGCTTCAGCTCATTCTCGAAGCCCGGCAGGCGCGCGGCGTCGGGCTTGGTCAACAACGCGGCGGCGCCGAGGAGCACGCCATCGATGCCGGTGCGGGCGCCCCGCTCACTGCCGGCGGTGACGAGCACGTTGAGGGTCGAGGGGTGCGTGGCGCGGCACCACTTCAAGAAGTCGAGCCCCGACTCACCGCGCAGCACCACGTCGACGGTGACGGCGTCGATGTCTCCTCGCGACACCCGGCGCTGGGCCGAAGTGATGTCGGCGCAGGTGGCCGCGACGTCGAGCCCGATGTTCTTGAGCATGCGGCTCAACACGACGCGGAACACCGGGTCGTCGTCGAGCACGACCACTCGCATCGGGCGCTCGGCGTGCGGCGCGAGAGGGGCGAATGCGGCAGCCACGGCGCCTAGCCCCCCTTGAGCACGCTCTCGAGTTTGTTGCTCAAGCTCTCGAGCGAGCGGGCGGAGGTCTGCGTCTGCTGGGCGTTCCTCTCCGACTCGCGTGTCGCCGCGGTGACGCCAGCGATGTTCGACACCACGCCTGCGACCGAGACCGACACTTCCGACGCGTTGCGGGCGATCTCCCGGGTGGTCGACGCCTGTTCTTCGACCGAGACGGCGATCGACGAGGCGTAGGTGTCGATTTCTTCCATCACCTTCACGATCTCGGCGACGAAGGTGACGCTCTTCTGCGTGTCGAGCCGGATCGCATCGATCTGCTGGCCGATCTCTTCGGTCGCCTTGCTCGTCTCGCGAGCCAGTTCCTTCACCTCGTTGGCGACGACCGCGAAGCCCTTGCCGGCCTCACCCGCCCGCGCCGCTTCGATGGTGGCGTTGAGCGCGAGCAGGTTGGTCTGCTGCGCGATGGTGCTGATCACCTTGGTGATCTTCCCGATGTTCGATGACGCGGCCGACAGGCTCTGCACCACGGGGTTGGCGTTCTCGGCGAGCTCGCGCGCCTTGCGGGCGGTGCGGGCCGACTCGGTGGCGTTGCTGGCGATTTCCTTCACCGTGGCGCTCATCTCTTCGGCGGCGCTTGCGACCGACGCCACGCTGGCCTTGATCTGCTCCGACGCGCTGTCGACGCTGAGCACCTGCGCGCTTGCTTCAGCCGCGCCGGCGGCCAGCTGCGTCGAGAGCCGCAGCAGGTCGCGGGCTGCGACCTGGAGGTTCGAGGCGCCGTTGGTGAACTCTTCGCGAAGAACGCTTTCCTTGTGACGTTCGGCGGTCACGTTGGCGGCCAGCTTGACCACGCCATTGACCTGTCCGTGCTCGTCGGTGAGCGGGACGTAGGTGGCCTGCAGCCACACCGTGGCGCCACTGTGGGTGCGGCGTTCGACCACCCCTGGCTGTGGGTTGCCTGACCGCAAGGCCGACCAGAACTCAGAGTAGGAGGAGCTGGCCGCGTACTCCGGCGAGCAGAATTGGCGGTGAGGCCGCCCGATCACTTCGGCGAGCGAGTACCCCATCACCTCGAGGAAGTTCCCGTTGGCCGAGACCACGTTGCCTTCGAGGTCGAACTCCGCGACCGCGACGTTGCGGGTGATCGCCTCAAACAGACGGTGGGTCTGCGGCGCGGGCTGAAAGGAGGGAATGCGTTCGAACCCCGGCAACTCCGTGGCCGGAGGTGGGGGTGGGGAGGCCATCACCGGAGCAGACGCACGCGGCGAAGTCGGCCGGGCCCCTTTCTGGAGCGGGGTGGCACGGGACGAAGAGCGGCGGCGGCGACGGGTCTCGACAGACGGCACGGGGAACCCCCTTCAACGGGACTGGGGCCCTGTGAGCGAACTCTGTGCCACGCCGATTCCGCACGACAGCCGTGCTGCACGAGGCCAGCTCGTGGGGTCGGCGGGGACTCATGAGGTCATCGCGAACGGCAGATCGTCAACGATGCGACGCCACGAAACGCGACGGGCCGGCCTCGATGAAGAGACCGGCCCGCGGCGCTGCAGGAGTTGCGTTGGACTTACTTGCGGGCGGCGGCTTCGGCCGCCTGCTTGTCCTTGAACTGCTTCATCAGCGCGTCCTGCTCGTTGCGGGGAACGGGCGAGTAGCGCGAGAACTCCATCGTGAACTCGGCCTTGCCCTGCGTTGCCGAGCGGAGGTCGGTCGAGTAGCCGAACATCGTGTTGAGCGGCACTTCGGCGACCACGGTGACCTGGCCCTCAGCCGTGCTGGTCTCGACGATCATGCCGCGGCGCTGGTTGACCTGGCCGACGACCGAGCCCTGGAATTCGGCGGGCGCGAGCACTTCGACCTTCATCACCGGCTCCATGACCACCGGCTTCGCGCGATCGTACCCTTCGCGGAAGGCCATGATGGCGGCCATCTTGAAGGCCTGCTCGCTCGAGTCGACGTCGTGGTACTGGCCGTCGTTCACCACGCAGCGAACGCCGACGACGGGGAAGCCGATCAGCGAGCCCTTCTTGATGGCCTCGTTGAAGCCCTTCTCGATGCCGGGGATGTATTCCTTGGGGATCGTGCCGCCGACCGTCTCGTTGACGAACTCGTACTGGAGCACGGCGTCGGAAGGCAGCGGTTCCATGAAGCCGCACACGCGGGCGAACTGACCCGAGCCACCGGTCTGCTTCTTGTGCGTGTACGCGAACTCACCGCGCTGGGTGATGGTCTCGCGGTACGCCACCTGGGGCTTGCCGCTGACGACTTCGCAGGCGTACTCGCGCTTCATGCGCTCCATGTAGATCTCGAGGTGGAGCTCGCCCATGCCCGAGATGATGGTCTGCGCCGACTCTTCGTCGCGGTGCACGCGGAAGGTGGGGTCTTCGCGGGTGAAGCGCTGCAGCGCCTTGCTGAAGTTCGCTTCGCCCGTGCGATCCTTCGGGGACACGGCGAGCTGGATCACGGCGTCGGGCACGTGCATCGAGGTCAGCGTGTAGAAGACGTTCGAGTCGGAGAAGCTGTCGCCCGAGGTCGCCTCGACGCCGTAGAACGCGACGATGTCACCGGCCTTCGCCTCGGAGATTTCCTCGCGGCGGTCGGAGTGCATGCGGAACATGCGCGGCACGCGCTCTTTCCGCTGCCCACGGGAGTTGTTGATGATGGTGTCGCCCGTCTTCACCGTGCCCTGATAGATGCGGAAGTACGTGAGCTGACCGTACTGATCCTGCTGGAGCTTGAACGCGAGGCCGACGAAGGGCTTCGCGAAGTCAGCCTGCAGCACGACCTTCGCTTCCTGGTTGCGCTGGTCGAGGGCGACGTTCTCGACCTCGGTGGGCGCGGGGAGGAGCGCACACACCATGTCGAGCAGCACCTGCACGCCCTTGTTCTTGTAGGCCGAGCCGCACATCACCGGCGTCATCTTGAGCGCGATGGTGGCGCGGCGGATCGCAGCGCGCAGCTCTGCAGCGGTGACCTCTTCACCACCGATGAACTTCTCGGCGAGCTTGTCGTCGACTTCCGACACCTGCTCGATCATCTGCTCGCGGCGCTTCTTCGTCTCTTCGACGTACTCGGCCGGAACGGCCTCGCAGCGAACCTTCTCGCCCTTCTCGCCGTCGAAGAAGTACGCCTTGCCTTCGATGGGGTCGATGACGCCCATGAACTTGTCTTCGGCGCCCATGTTCACCTGAATGGGCACCGCGTGGTGGCCGAGCTTTTCCTTGAGCATGTCGGCGCAGCGGAGGTAGTTCGCGCCCGCGCGATCCATCTTGTTCACGAAGCAGATGCGGGGAACGCCGTAGCGCTTCATCTGGCGGTCGACGGTGATCGACTGGCTCTGCACACCGGCCACCGAGTCGAGCACGAGGATCGCACCGTCGAGTACGCGCAGCGAACGCTCGACCTCGATGGTGAAGTCGACGTGTCCGGGCGTGTCGATGATGTTGATGTTGTGCTCTTCGATGTTGTCCATCGCGCCGTTCCAGATGGCGTAGGTCGCGGCGGACTGAATCGTGATGCCCTTCTCGCGCTCGAGATCCATCGAGTCCATCGTCGCGCCGACGCCGTCTTTGCCGCGCACCTCGTGGATCTCACGGATCTTGCCCGTGTAGAACAGGATGCGCTCGGTCAGCGTGGTCTTGCCCGAGTCGATGTGAGCGGAAATGCCGATGTTGCGGATTCGTTCCAGCGGAATGGTGGCCATAGCGGGGCGCGCCGTACTCAATGAATGGGTGAAACACAAGCACGCGAGCGCCGTTGAGCGTCTGGCGCGGTGGGGCTAGGTCACGCCTTCGAAGATGACGGGCGAAACGAAGAGTGACGACGCGGTGAACGAGGCGAAGCCGACCGAGGCCCCGAAGCCGGTCGAGCCGCCTCCGGTGCCCACCTTCGCCCCGCATGAACGGGTGTGCGGCAACTGCAAGTTGTGGCGGGTGCACTCGCTCGACGACAAGCGCGGGTGGGTCGGCACGTGCCGGGTGCAGCCCAACCGGGGCCTGTTTCCGCCCGCGGCGCCGCTCTGCAACAGCTTCTCAGCCCGCGGTGAGCAGGTGACCGCGACGGCCGAGACGCCGGTGGCGAAGCGCGCGAAGGCCCTCAAGCCCATCGGCCCCCTGGTGGTTCGTCATGCCGATGGCCGCACGCTCACCACCGCGGCGCCCACCCGCCTCTCGCAGAGCGACCTCGACCAGGAAATCGACTTCGAAGGAGACACCATGACCCGCGCCGAGCTGATGGAGCTGTTCCTCGAGGCCTCAGGCCTCACCGAGGTGACGATGGCCAACAAGTGGGAAGGCGGCACCGTGCGCCTCATTCCCGGTGACGCCACCCTGCAGGCGAAAGATCTGCCGATCGACGCCATCTTCCACAAGGTGGTGATGGTGCGCGATCGCCTGCGCGTGCTCGAGCAGAAGATCAACGGCCACGCCAAGCTGAGCGACGCGGACAAGGTCGAGATGCAGCAGTACGTGACGCGCTGCTACGGCTCGCTCACCACGTTCAACGTGCTCTTCAAGGAGAAGGGCGATCAGTTCATCGGCTCGAAGGAAGAGTGATCAGCAGGGCACACACACCAGCTGGCCGTAGAGCCTGTGCTGATCGTAGAGGCCGTTGTTGCAGGTCTTCGCGCAATCCCACGTGTGGGTGGTGGCGTCGAAGGTGGGTGCCTGCCCCGCGGCGCAGGTGAGGTTCGGCCGTGGGGCGCACGCACGAAGCCCGTCGAACAAGCCGCCAAACTGAACGATCAGCTCGCAGGGCACGCACTGCCAGCCGTCCTGCACGTAGTCGAGGCCCTCGGGGTCGGCGCACACGGGCGGCGGGGGCGCGCACTCGAGGTCACCGCGCCCCACCTCGACCAGCACGGCGTTCCCGGCGCATCGGCGCGGCTCGCACGAGCGGCGAATCGCCTTCGCGCCGCCCGCGTCCGTAATGTTGCTGCCGACAAAGCCCGCGCTGAAGCGCCAGTGGGCGAGCGTCTCGTCGTCGGTGCACTGGCAGTCGGGGTCGCAGAACGTGTGGCCGGCGAACACTGGCAGCACCAACTCAGGGCGGGTGCCGTCATTCGAAGAGACGGTCAACGTCCCCCGGACCGCGGGCACGGTCGGCGAGGGCGTGTACCGCACGTCGAGGGTGAGCGCGCGCTGCGACTCGAGCTCTTGTTGGGGCAGCTCGACCGACAGCGTCGGCTGGTCGGTGGTGGCGCTGGTGAGCAGGCAGGAATCGCGCCCGGCGTTGAGCAGCGTCACGCTCGCCGAACCGGCGACGCCGGGGGGCAGCAGGCCGAAGTCGACCTGCCGCTGCAGCGAGACCAGCCGACACCCCGGGGGAGGGGCAGGGTCTCCGCGCAGCTGCACTGCGCGCACGAAGTCGAACTCGAGCTCGAGCTTCGCGCTTTCGGGGGCGCCGCCGGGGGTGTAGCGCAGGGGCACCTCCATCGAGGCGTGCGCGGGGAGTACGGCCGGCAGCTCGATGTCTCTCTCGAGGGTGAACGACGACCCGCTCTGCACCAGCGTCAAGCGCTGCATCACGCAGTCTCGAGCGCCCTGGTTGGTGATGCGCAAGGGCGCGGCAGGCACCACGTTGAAGAAGGTGAGCGGGTTGGGCGAGATGCTCACCGAGCAGGGCGGCGGCAGGTTCGCCCCCACTGGCACGTCGAGGCTGGGCGTCACCGCCGACGACGACTGCACGCGCACGAGGCTGCGTGCGCTCAGGGCTGAGCTGGCGACGAAGCGAACGTCGACGTCGAAGGAGTCGCCCTCGGGCATCACCCGCGGGATCGTCGGGGGCGACGGCAGGCTGAAGCCGGGCATTCCATTGACCTGCGTCAGGCTCACGTCGCGCACGGTGACTGGCAAGTTGCCGCAGCTGGTGACGCGCAGCGAGGCGGTGGCGGTGGTGCCTGAGGTGACCGCGCCGAGATCGAGCTCGCGCGGTGTGACGCAGAGCGCCTCGACCCGCCCGATGCCGCACAGCGAGACGGTCAGCTTCGGCTGGAGCACCGAGCTGGTGGTGAGGGTGACGGCCACCGCCTGCGCGCCGGGCAGACGGGGATCGTACGTCACGCGAAACGTGGCGGCGCCGCCCGGAGCGAGGGGTTGACCGAAGGGCCCGCTCACCACGAAGCCCGCGTCGTCGGGGGTGAGTGAGGCCTTCAACACGGAGATGGGGGCGGTGCCTGTCGAGAGCACCGTGAACTCACGCACCGCGGGGGCGCCGTTGGTGACCGTGCCAAAGTCGAGTGATGAGGGCGTGGTGCCGCACCGCTCTGCGCCGCTCGCATGGAGCTCGGCTGCGAGCCGCCCCGCCAGCCCCCTGACCGGAAGCTCCCGCGGGCCCTGGCCGTCATTGGCTTCGAGGTGCAGCACCCCCGACACGTTCCCTTCGTTGGTGGGCGTGTATCGAACGGCGAGGGCACGGCGTTCCATGGGCTCGAGCTGCTCGACTGGTGTTCCCCACAGCTCGAGCTCGCCGGAATCGGTCTCGAGGCGCAGCGTGGTGATGCGGAGCGGGCGATCGCCGACGTTGGAGATGGCGACTGGCTGTCGATACGTGCCGCCGTTCACCTCGACGGTGCCGAACGCGAGCGCCTGCTTGTTGACGAAGAGCAGCGGTGGCTCGTTCGGGGCGCACGCCGCCAGGACGAGGAAGGGGAGCAGGAGCCGGAGCGAGGTCACCCCTGCAGCGTACGGGCTCTCAGGTCGCGGCGTCGACGGGATCGCTGCTGGTCTGCGCCATGTGCGCCATCAGGCGCGTGCGACCGCGGTTGAGGGCGCTCTTCACCGTGCCTTCGGGCAGCCCCAGCATGCGGGCGATCTCAGGGTACGAGTAGCCGCGGAGATCGCGCAGCGTCACCACCATGCGGTGCTGTTCCGACAGGTGCTGGAGGGCCTCGAGGAAGAGCGCGTGTCGCTCATTGCCGACCGCCATCTCCTCGGGATCTTCGGCGCCGGAGATGGTGCTCTCGAGACGACCGCGCCGCTTCTTTGCGCGAAGCGAGTTGATCGACGAGTTCACGAGAATGCGGTGCAGCCAGGTGGTGTAGGCCGCCTTGCCGTCGAAGCGCACCTTCTGGCTGTAGAGGCGGGTGAAGACTTCCTGCACCACGTCTTCGGCCTCGTCGGCGTCGCGGAGAATCCGTCGTGCGATCGCCAGGGCCCGGCGACGGTGTTCTCGGTACAGCTCCATCATCGGGGGCAGGGCGCTCATCGTGGGTCTTCAAAACGACCCACGCCCGTGTCCGATCTATGCGTCGAAATGTGACGTCGAATCAGTCGGTTACGATGCGGGCGGCTCTTCGGGGAAGGTGAGGCCGAAATCCTTCAGGCGCTTGAAGAGGGTCGAGCGGGCGATGTCGAGCTCCTTGCCGACGATCTCCCGCGTGGGCCAGCGCTTCAAGGCGCTCTCGATGATCATCTTCTCGGCGCGCTCGAGCTGATCTTTGAGCGTCATGCCCGGGATGCACTCGAGGGTGCCGCCGATCTTCTCGGGCGAGACGGCGCGCGCATCGAAGGTGAGATCGCCCGGCTCGATGTTGGGGCCTTTTCGCAGCAACAGCGCGCGGTGAATGACGTTGCGCAGCTCGCGAATGTTGCCCGGCCAGGCGTGGCTCTCGAGCGCTCGCTGGGCGGCGGGGGTGAGGAGCACGCGCTGCCCTCGGGGCGTGTAGAGCTTGAGGAAGTGATCGGCGAGCAGGCGCAGATCGCCCGGGCGCGCGCGCAGCGGCGGCAGGTTCAGCGGCACCACGCACAGTCGGTAGTAGAGGTCTTCGCGGAACTTGCCCTCGCGCGACATGGCGATGAGATCGCGGTTGGTCGCGGCCACGATGCGCACGTCGACGGTCATGGGGCGAGCCGCGCCGACTCGCTTGATCTCACCCGACTCGAGCGCGCGGAGCAGCTTGGCCTGCAGATCGAGGGGCAGCTCGCCGATCTCGTCGAGAAAGATGGTGCCCCCGTCGGCCTCTTCGAAGGCGCCCTTGCGCGCGTTGGCGGCGCCGGTGAACGCGCCCTTCTCATGGCCGAACAGCTCGCTCTCGATGAGCTCCTTGCTGATGGCGGCACAGTTGACGGGAATGAACGGCGCGTCGGCGCGCGGGCTCGCGGTGTGAATCGCGCGGGCCACGAGCTCTTTGCCGGTGCCCGATTCACCGAAGACGGCGACCGCTGCGTTCGAAGGTGCGACGCGCTCGATGAGCTCGCTCATCGCCCGCACGGCGGGATCGCTGCCCACCATGCCGAAGCTGTTGATGGGGGCCTTGCCGGAGCCGGTCGTCGACAGCGCGGGCTCGAGGGTGAGTTCCCCTTCGCCGATGCGCAGGGTCGTGAAGAACGGGACCTCGGCTTCGAAGACGCGCACGCCCCCGACCCAGGTGCCGTTGGTCGAATGTTGATCGCTCACGGCGAAGCGGTTGTGGGCCCGCGTCACCTTGAGGTGACGCCCCGAGACGAAGCGATGGCTCAGCACGAGGTCGTTCCCGGCATCCTTCCCGGCAGTGAAGCTCTCGCCCTGCAGCTTGTGGACGGTTTCCGAAGCGCCCGCCTTGATTCGGACCTGCGCGGGCAGCTTCACGCTGTCGGTGGCCTCGGCCTTCGCGAGCAGCTCGGTGCGTTGGCCGATCTCGGTCGCGGCGTCTGAATCAGAGCCCCCTGACTTGCGAAAGAGCGCACGCCATTGGCCCAGTGAGATGTCGGCGCCGTCGCGCACTTCGCCTTCGGTCACGCGGGCGCCGGCGACGACCGTGCCTTTGCCGCTCAAGTCCTGCAGCAGGCATTTGCCGCTCTCGAGGTGCAGGGCCACGTGCTGCCGCGACACTTCGGGGTCGGGGATCACGACATCGCAGCGGTCTCCGCGACCGAGCACCACCCGCTCCTCGGTCATGTTGAGCCGCAGGACTTCTTCACCGCGTCGGAAGAAAACCAGCTCAGGCATGGCGGCGCCCCTAGCACGTCGCACGTGCGCCCACTACCGCCCACACCCCGCGCCGGGTGTCTCTCTGACCGATGGCCCCGGGTGCACATGAAGGCCAGACTCCGCACCGTGCGTTCGCCTCGAGGTCAGGCTGCAGTCGAGACGGCGATCACCATGCCGCTCACGCTCTTCATGCTCCTGGGCACGCTGCAGCTCTTCGTGCTCCTGCAGGGGCGCCTGTTTGCGGAGCACGCGGCGTGGTCGGCGGCACGGGTGGGCGCGGTGCGGCACGGTGACTGCCACGCCATGACGCACGCGGCGATCCTTGCCCTCTTGCCTTCGTTCACCTCGTACCTCGGAGACGCGACTGAGGGGGGGACACCTGAAGCGAAGCTGGGCAGGGCGTTCGCGCTGCGCACCAACGGCAAGCCGTTCGAGAACCAATACGACGCGGCCGCAGACGAGCCCCACAACCGACCGGTGGTGTGGATCTTCAGGCCCAGCCCGCGGGTCAACAGCATCCGCCGCACGGCTGAAGACGACTTCGATGATCCCGACGAGCCCGGGTACCGGCTCGAGGTGCGCGTCGTGTACTGGTACCCGATGCGAGTTCCGTTCGCGAACTGGGTGATGGCGACGCTCTACCGCTCGTGGTTCGGCTTCGGTGACTTCACGCGCACCAACCCGCTGATCCCCACCCAGCAGGCGAACTGGACGCAGAAGTCGCGCGCCCTCGACGCGTTTCGCAACGAGTTCATGACGCGGTTCAACGATGAGCAGTGGGTGTTCCCCGTCAGCGGCACCGCGGTGATGCGCATGATGACGCCGCCGCGGCGCGAGTTCTTCCGTCGTCAGCACTGCGACCCGGCGCCATGAGGAACCGCAAGAGAACCAGAGGCCAGAACCTCGTGTTGCTGGCGCTGACGATGTTGTTCCTCGCGCTGATGGTGACGATGACGCTCGGCCTGGGCCTGCGCATTCGTCAGAAGCACGAGCTGCAGAACCTCGCCGACGCAGCCGCGTATTCGAACGCGGTGATGACGGCGCGCACCTTCAACAACATGGCGCTCATCAACCGGCTCCAGGTCTCGTACTGGGTAGCACAGGCGGCTGATCAGTCGATCATCTCGTGGACGGCGTATGCCCACGCGATGGCGAACGGGGCGCACAACGCGGCCGACGACATTCTCGCGTCGGGGTGTGGGCGTCGCTTGCGACCCAACGTGCAGGACCAGCTCCGCGACTTCCGCGACGAGGTGAAGAGCTATGTGCAGACCGACATCGAGGGGCCCGCTGACGTGCAGTGGCGCTCGATGGATCGCGCGGCGGGCCTCGAGTCGAAGAACATTCAGGGGCAGATCGCGGGCCTTCGCGCCGAGCTCACGCCGGGCGTGGTGTCGCTCAACCCCGGCAACCTGAAGGACGAGTTCTACCGCGCGGTGCGAACCCAGCAGCTCACGCGGCAGCTCATCGCCGAGAGTCAGCTCGACGACGTGCAGGTCATCGACGACGGCCAGGGCGTCACGCCGAACACCGCAGCCACCGTCTCGATGCGCGAGGTCGACTGCGACTACGGCAGCTCGGGCAACGCGCCCCTCTCGGGCGACGCGCCGACGGGCTCAGGCCTCTGTCTGCGCGCCACGATGAACATCAACATGCTCAACGCCGCGATGGGCAGCCGCGGGAACCCATGGGTCACCGGCCGCGGTCAGGTGCCCGACAAAGTGGCACGGCGGATCGAGCAGATTCGCGCGAACTACGGCGCGGTCTCGATGGTGCTCGGTTCACCGGTCGGGAGCGGGTACTGGTCTGACGGCCTCAATGACGGCAACAACCCGAACACCACGGAAGCGTGGGGCGACGATCACGGCGCGGTCACGGTTTCGGCGGGCAACTGCTCGGCGTCGGTGAACATCACGGCCCACGTGAAGTCGACCGACCTGCTCGAGACCACCGACCAGCACCGGTGGGCCCCGCGGTTGAATGGCGCCGACGTCGACCCGAACCCCGATGAAGATCACACCATGGGCGACTGCACGCCGCTGTGCCCCTCGGTGTGGGTGCGTACCATCGGCTTCGAGCCGTCTGATTCCGAGCAGAACGTGTGGGGTCAGCCGAAGATGGTGGTGGCCCTCGAGCGCAACCTGGCGAAGCACAAGTGGCCCTGGGAGCTGCACTTCAAGTTCCCCTTCAGCGCCGCCGGCCCTGCGGGTGAATGGGACGGCCGCGGTCAGGAGCTGCACACCAACGTCGGCAAGGGCACCGCCATCGTGCGCCAGACCGCGCTCTCGACGGGCATCGCCTACTACCACCGGCGAAACCACTGGGAAGAGTTCCCCAACCTGCTCAACCCGTTCTGGCGTGCGACGCTCGCCCCGATGGACGTGGACTCGCGGCTGCCCGGTCGCACCCCCGACATCGCGCGCTCCCTCAGCGCCCCGGAGTACCGGTGGCAGCGCGACGCCTACCGCGCGTTGATCGGCGCCGGCTTCGAGGGGCTCCACTGATGCGCACCTCGGGCCAGGCCACGGTGGAGCTCGCGCTGGGCAGCCTCGTCTTCGTCGGGGCGCTGTTGATCGGCATTCACCTCGCGGAATACGCCCAGCTCTCGCTCAAGGTGCAGGACGCGCAGACGTTCGCGATCTGGCAAGCGACCGGCAAGCGCGTGCAAGATCGCTCGCTCACCGGCGACACGGGCATCAACCCGTTTCGGCGCACCCTCGACACCACCACCGGGATTGGGGTGCAGGCGAAGCGGCGGTTCGAAGACTTCGACGGCCTGGGCAGCAGCGACAACGGCAACGTGATTGGCCGCGCGCTGACGCAGGGCTCGGGCGTGAACGTGGTGTGTGAAGCCGAGCCCGCGCTCTCGTTCCCTGCCTCGCCGACTGCGCGCGCACTCTTGTGGGACGTGGGCGGTCTGCGCTGCAGTTCGTCCGCTGAGATCAAGGCCATCAACGCCCCGCGCCGCTTTCTGCAGAAAGACAATGGAGGCTTCTTCAAGGAAGAGGTCTTCCGCCGCGAGCCGATCCCCGTCTGCGGCATGGGGTTCCCGGTGTCGGGCCACTGCGTGGGCCGGGCGGCGATTCTCACCAACGACTGGGGTCTCGTCGGCGACGAGACCCGCGCGTGCAAGAACAGCTGCGGCGTGTCGCACTACCGCGCGATGGTGCAGAGGCTGTTCGGCGGCGGTGGTGGGGCAGGGCGCGCGTTCGCCGAGCAGTTTGCGGGCAGCCCTGGCTCCGACGCGAACGAGTTCCACTTCAGCTACTCGGGCGTCGAAGACGGCATGACCGACTTCGTCGGCGGTGAAGGCCAGCCGGTGTTCATCACCGGCGGTGCAGGCTCGGGAATGGTGCCTCGCATGACGCGCCCCAAGTGCTTCCTCGGCAAGGACTGTCCGTGACCTCGGTGGTGGCGGCGTTGGTGCTGCTCGCCGGGCCGGCAGACGCGGGCGTGCGCGACGTGCCCTTCAGTTGGGACGTGCCGGGTCAGGTGCAGCTGGTACCGGTGGGCAAGCAGTTCGAACGCAACGGGCTGCCGATGGTGATCTTCCTCGCGCGCTCGACGTGGGAACTCGATCGCCTGTTGCTCCACTACGCGGCCCGCTTTCGCGAGGCGGGCTTCTTCATTCCCCCGAAGATGGGGCGCATCGCGGGGCTCAAGCTGCCGCGGGTGGTCGCGCTCGACGACACGAAGATGGTGAGCTTTCTGGTCTACGGCTGGCCCGAAGCCGACGGCACGACGACCCTGGTGCTGGGCGCGTCTGATCTCGCGCACCGAACGCCACAGCGGGGCTCGGAGCTGCCCGTCTTTCCCGGCGCGAAGGGCCCAACGAGCTTCAACGTCGAGGCGGCGACGGCGCTGTCGTTCACCGCGAAGGCGACCGAGGCCGAGGTCATCGACTTCTACCGCTCGGTACTGCCATCAGGCGGGTGGGCCGAGCGCGAGCCGGGCGCCTTCGTGAAAGACGACCGCGTGGTGCGGGTGCTGGCGAAAAAGAGCAAGACGCCGGGCGAGCTGGGCGTGGTGGTGCTCGAGCAGTTCGATTCCGGCCCGATGCCACAGCCCGAGCCGTAAGGGTCAGAGGAACCAGTCGGCGGTGTCGAACTCGACGGCCTCGAAAGGCTCTGCGCGCACCCGCTCGCCGGCGGTCCACGCTCCGATGCGCAGCCACTGTCCCTTCTCGAGGCGCATCACCTCCACGGTCTTCGCCTCAGGGTCGATGAACCAGAGGTGCGACACCTTCTCGCGCGCGAAGATCCGTGCCTTCACGATGCGATCCATCGAGGCGGTGCTCGGCGAGAGCACCTCGAGCACCCAGTCGGGCGCGAGGTCGAAGTGAGCGACCCGTGGAATCTCGGGCAAGCGCTCACGCCGCCAGCCGGCGAGGTCGGGGACGAGCACATCGCCGCTCAGGCGCAGCTCAGGTTCGTCGAGGATCCACCACCCGCCAGGCGGCCCAGCTCGACCGAAGCGTGTGTTGAGGTCTGCGCCGACGTTGCTGGTGACGACCGCGTGCGACGAGTTGGGGCGCGGGTGAACGATGAGTTCCCCATCGAGGACCTGGCCGGTCATGTGGGGAGGAACCGACTCGAGATCGGCAGCCGTGGCGGGCTTTCGTCTGAACTCGCGCATCTCGCGCAGGAGCCTACTCGATCACTGCTCAGCGGAACTGGGGGCGGCCGAGGTAGCCGGTCAGCCGGCCCATGCGCCAGGTGGGATCTTTCGGGTCGGCGCCGATCATCGACAGCGCGCTGCCGAGCAGACCGAGGCGCTTCTGGAACTCGGGGTCGGGCTTCACGCGAATCTCCATGTTCGGCTCAGAGTACTCGAGGCGCTTGGCGAGCTTGAGCGTGCCGGTGATGCCCAGCTCGAGATCGCTGCTCTTCGACTTGAACTCGTCGACCGAGGCGGCGCCCTTGTCGATCTTGATCTTCCCCAGCATCTCGCCAATCCCGATCTTCGGGAGGTCGACCGGCGTCGGATCGGGGCCGAACTGGGGAATGGTGATGTTCGCCGTGCCGCCATTGATGGCGAGGCCCTTCGTCTCGAGCGAGAGGGTGCCGCTGGCCTGCGCCAGGTCGGGCTCGGCGGGCGAATTCGGGGCCGCCGCGACCCGGGGAATCGAGAGATCGACGTGCGCCTCGACCTCACCCGCGAAGTCGACGCCCGAGAAGCCCTTGAGGTTGCCCTTGCTGAGATCGAGATCTTCCGCGTCGACCTTGATGCGCGTGGTGCTCAGGCCCGAGGCGCGCACCACGACGGTGCCGCCGAGCATGTTGAGCTTCACCGCGACGCCGGGTGGAAAAAGCGACGGCCCGATGGTCAGCGAGTCGATCTTCATCGCCTCGGGCGGCGGCTCGGCGTTCGACTTCTTGCTCACCTCGACGTCGGTGGCACGCAGGGCGAAGAGCCCGGGGCCCATCTTGCCGATGCGCAGAAAGTAACCCGCGTTGTCGGCCTCGATGCGCGTGCGATCTTTCAGCGCCTCGTACGGGAAGGTCACGAAGAACATCGCCACCAGGGCGAAGAGCATGAACGAGACGTACCCGACGATGCGTTTCCAGAGACTGGTCTTCTTCTCAGCCATGGCGCGGTGTTCCGTTCACTTCAGCTTGTAGGTGGCGACGGTGAGCCACGCGGTGACCGTCTCCTGCGCGGGCCGGGGCTCGAGCCGCAGGTACTTCACCTTCACGATGCCGGGACCGGCCTCGACCGCCTGCAGAAAGTCGACGAGCCGGTTCAGCTTCACATCGGTGAGCGTCACCTCGACCGAGCTCTCGACGATCTTCGAGCCCTCGAGGGGAATGTCGGCCTTGGGGTTGATCGACGGCAGCTCGATGCCTGCGGGCTTGGCCTTGTCTTCGAGGTAGCTGACGAGGCGCACGTTCGACGCGCGCAGCTGATTCTCGAGCGCGTCCTGCTTCATCTTGGCGTCGCGGTAGCCGGCGGCGAGCGTCTGCACCTCGTCGAGGCGGCTGATCTTGTCTTGCGTGCGGCGGCGAATCGCGTCGGCCTTGTTGCCGAAGGTGAAGACCACCATGAAGACCGCGAAGACGGCGAGCGCGAGCGCGGCCCCGCCCACCATGCGCTTCTCGCGTGACGAGAGCGCCGCGAACGAGGTCTGAACGGTCTGCTGCATGTCGGTGATGGCGCTCATCCCTGCGGCTCCGTTTCGGTCGGGCACTCGACCTGAATGTCGAGACGGCTGGTGACCTTCGTGCCGTCTTTGCTCTTCTCGACGCGGCCTTCGTTGATCTCCTTGAAGCACTTGTACGTCTTGAGCGCGGAGATCAGCTCTTCGAGGCTCTTCGAGGTCTCGGTCTCACACTTGAGTGAGATGCGATCGAGGTCGATCACCACGTTCTCGAAGGTGACCTTCATGTCGGGCGGCACGTGGCCGGTGAGCTCGGCGAGCAGCGTGGTGGCGGTGCGCGAGGGGATGCCGGCGGCCGGGCTTTCCTGCCCGCGGAGCATCGAGAGGGCGATGGTGAAGTCCTTCTCGCACTTGCCGAGGATGCGGTTGGTCACGTCGCACAGCACCGCGTCGACCTGCTTCTCGCGCCGCTCGAGCACCGAGTTGCGCACGATGCCGCTGGCGATGAGCAGCACGAAGAGCACCAGGGCGAAGGCGCCGATCTGGCCGAACTTGTCGCTGGCGAAGTCGAAGTCGCTCTTGAACGCGAACTCGCCGCGGCGGAGGTTGAAGCGCGGCGCCTTCGTGCCGGTGGTCGTGCCGCGCAGCGCGAGCGCGTAGGCCTGCGCCGCTTCCAGTCGGCCCACCCCCATCACCTCGCGAGTGTCTGCAGGCAGCTCGAGCGGACGACAGGGGATGCCGAGGTCGCGAGAGAGTTGCTCCGCGAGGCCCTTGAGCTTCGAGGTGCCGCCGCACAGCAGCACCAGCCCCACCGGCTTGCGTGAGCGCGCGTTGGACGACTTGAGGGTCGAGCGCACGTCTCGCAGCACGGGCTGGAAGGCGCGCATGAAGGCCCCTGCGGCGCGCTCGGCTTCGGCGCCGACCACCTCGTTGCCCACCGCGCCGTGCTCTTCCTTCCAGGCCTGCGCGTCGGCGAGCGAGATCTTGAACTCGTTGCTGAGCGCCTTCGTCAATGCCCAGCCGCCGCCCGCGAAGGTCCGCGCGAAGTCGACGTTGCCGCCGGCCTTGCCGATGGCGAGGCTGCAGCGCTCGTGGCCGAGGTCGAGCACCGCGACCTCGACGTCTCCGTCGACGAGCGTGGCGGGGAAGGTGGAAAAGAGGTTCTGGTAGACGAGGCCGGCGTGGGTAACGACGCGCGGGTCGAGCTTTGCCTCCTTGAGCGCGTCGAGCACCGGGCCCAGCTCGGTCTTTCGCGCCACGCCGACCAGCAGCTGGGCGCCCTTCTCGTCGCTCGAGCTGACCTGGTGATCGAACACCGCGTCGTCGAGATCGTAGGGGAGCTGGCTCTCGACCTCGAAGGCCAGCGTCGACTCGATCTTCCTGGGGTCGCTGAACGGCAGCGCAATGGGGTGGGTGGCCAGCGTGGTGCCTGGCAGTGACACGATGACTTGATCGGCCTGCAGGGCGCCCTTCTCGAGCAGCTTCGGGAGCGCCGCCTTGAGGCGTTCGAGGCGTTCGCCGTCAGGGGGCACGGGCGCGGTGAGGTACGTCTTCACCGTCGCGCCGCGATAGGTCGTCTCCATCAAGACGGCCTTGAGCGTGTGACTGCCGAGATCGAGGCCGAGGACGCGAGCCATGCCTTATTCCTCTCTCCAATAAACGAGGCGACCGAGCCCGTCGTCGAGGCGCACCACCGCAGTGATGGTGCGCGTGACGTCTCCCGCGCTGCCAGTGACGCGCACGCGGTAGGTGAGGCTCTTGTCGCTGATGAAGCGGTTGCCCTGCACGTTGTTCTGAATCGCGGCGTTCACGGGGATGCCGGCCGCGGCGACGATGTTCACGAAGTCGGCGGCGCTCATGCCGAAGAGGGCAAAGATGCGCGCCGCGCGGATCTTCTTGATGAGCGTGTCCATGAAGATGGGGTCGGCCAGCCGCGGGTCGGGCCGCAGCGGGTCGGCCACCGAGCGAATGGCGACCTCGAGCAGCAGCGGGTCGTCGGTGTTGATGTTCAAGCGCGAGTTGACGTCGGGGTAGACGGTCAGCTTGTCCTTGAAGGCGGCCATGAAGCGGTCGTTGATGCCGTGCACCATGAACAGCTCGTCGAGCGAGTCGAAGCGGGCGTTCTTGGCGCGGTAGGCGGGCGTATAGCGGCTGTAGCCACCGTTCTCGTCGCTGAAGCCCTTCAAGAACGGGTCGCCGGTGCCGCTGAAGTTGAGCGTGGTGCCCGACTCGTCTTCGTCGATCCAGTCGCGGAGCGCCTGGATGATCTCCACCGGAGTCACCTTCACGCGGTTGCTGTCTTCCTTCTCGAAGAGGAACTCGTACTTCTTGTCGCCCAGCGTGCCGACGAGCTGGCCGAGCAGCACGGCGGCGGTGGCGCCAGGCGCGTCGAGCTTGGCGAGGTTGATGCGCTCTTCTTCGTCGGAGATCTGCGAGTCGAAGCACCCGGTGAAGCTGCCGAACTTGCGCTGGGTCTGCGCCTGCGCGAGCTCGGGCATCTCGTCGTCGAAGTCGAACTTCTTGTTCTTGCTGCTGCCCTTGATGGGTTGGCCCTTCTCGTCGATCACCGGCACCATCTGCTCGAGCATGTGGCAGTCGATCTTCGCCATGCGCCAGAGCTGAATCGTCGCCGTGCCGCCACCGGGCGCGCCTCCGCCGAGCATGCCTGCGAGCCCACCGGCCGCACCCGCACCCGCGCCGCCCGCTGCGCCACCCGCCGCGCCGCCGAGGAACTGCGAGAGCAGCCCGCTGATGTTGGGGATCTGAATCGAGTCGACCTGCTTCTGGAACTTGAGCATCAGGCGCGACATCGAGATGCCCGACTTGGCGAGGTAGTGCGCGCGCAGATCGTCACGCTGGTTGGTCGCCAGGCGCAGCTCGATGACCGAGTTGTAGCGGACCTCGTTGGCCACCAGGGCCAGCACCGCGATGCCGACGAGCACGAGCAGCATCGCCACGCCGCGTTCCCCCGACGATTGCTTGCGCACGCGCCGGGCCCTCACTGGAACCTCGGCAGCTCGGTGTTGAGCATGATGCGGGCCTGCGTCGTGTACTTCACCTCTTTGCCGTTCTCGTCGATGGCGAAGAGGGTGATCTTCACGCGCGTGGGGAGGATCGCTTTGCGCTCGAGGCGCCGCGTGTCCCACTCGTCTTCCCACTGCTTGCGCTCGCTGTTCCAGTATTGGAACTCGATCTTCTTCGCTCCCTCGAACAACGAGTCTTCGGTGCCGCCGCGATCCATTCGTTCTTCGAGGAGCGGGTTTTCCCGGCGTACGAGATCGTTGCGGCCTTTCGCCTTCGGGTCAGGCGACGACTTCACCTGGTACTCGACCACCATCTGGTCGGATTCTTTGGCGTCGCCGTAGAGGCGCTGGTGGGAAAGGGTGCTGAAGAGCAGCTTCTCGCGCGTGCCCACGAAGTTGGTGGGGCGGTCGTATTGATCGCGGTAGCGCCTCGAGTCGTAACGGTCGCTCACGTACGCGCCGCCGATCTCGCGCGTCATGCGGTTCATCGCCGCGCGGAGCATGCGGTAGTGCTCGGCCTGGCCCTCGATGATGTCCTTGTTCTGAATGGTGGTGTTGAAGCTGACGCCGATCACCACGCCGATGAATGAGGTGATGGCGATCGCGATCACGACCTCCATCAGCGTGAAGCCGGCGCGACGTCGAACGAGACGGTGGTTCGACATCAAAGCGTCTGCCGCGAGGCGGAGGGCGCTCATCGGGGCAGCCCATTGAGAAGGCCGTTGAGGCTGGTGCCCAGCGGGCGCGGCGCACCCATCGGCAGCTGCAGGTTCGGGTTGATGAGCTGGTTCTGCGCACCCGCCACGAGCGGCGTGCCGTCGTCATCGACGAAGCCGACGCCGTTGGGGCCGGGGCGGGGCGCGCGCGCGGGCGTGCCGTCGGGTCGCACCAGGCCACCGTTCTGGGCCTGCGGCTGACCTGATGCCGCCGCGGCGCCGCCGTTGCGATCGCTGCCGGGGCCGAACGAGACGATGTGCGTGACGAGGTCGATGCTCTCGACGAGCTTCCCTTCCTTCCACGACACGGTGAGGTGCACTTCGCGCACCGACTTCTGCAGCTGATCGACCATGCCGGTGAACTGCTGCTGCATCATGCCCGCCATGGGGCCAAGCGCACCGAGGGCACCCGCGGCACCGCCTGCTGCAGCCGGGTTCGCCGCGCCAGCCGCTCCCGGCTTCGCGCCGCCACCGAAGAGCCCGGCGAGCATGCTCTCAGGGCCGCCTGAACCACCCTCGCCGCCACCGAGCGGGAAGTTGAACAACGCGCCAAACAGCTGCTCGGGCGAGAGCCCGTTGGTCCTGGGCACGATCACCTTCGCGCGCCATTTGAACCCCGGCCAGCCTTCCGCCGAGAAGTCGCCCGCCTCTTCGTCGTCATCTGCGGGCAGCGGCTCGTCGTACATCTTCTGCTCGAGATCGGTCATCTTCGAGCGGGCGAGCAGCGTCGCGACGGTGAGCTTCTTGGCGTACACGTGGGAGTAGACGGCGCTCGCGTTGATGTCGAGCACGGCCACCAGAGACACGCCGAGGATCGCCAGCGCGACGACGACTTCCAGCAACGTGAAGGCGCGCGCGCGGAGCTTCATGACCGCGGCACCGCGAGATCTTCGTTGTGGATCTTCGTCTTGCCCGTGAGCGGGCTGATGGTGAGCGTCCAGGTGTTGTCGCCCTGGCGCACCCATACCTGCGCGCGCTCGGTGTAGCCCTGGGGGAAGAAGTAGAGGTACGCGACGCCCGACTTCGACGGCTCACGCTGCTTCTGCGTCCACACCTCGACCTTCACGTTCGAGGGCAGCGTCTTCTCGACCACGTCTTCGTTCGAGAAGTTCGAGAACTTCGCCGCCGAGTCGACGCGCTCTTTTTCCTGCTCCTGCAGTTGCTGAAGCGTCGGCGCCGCGTCGGAATCGAGCCGACGGAAGCGAGTGTCGTCTTTCACCTTGTCCTTCGCCGAGCGGGCCTCGCGGAGCTCTTCGTCGCGCCTGGCGTTCGCCGTCGCGCCGGCGTTCGCGCACTCGGCGCGCCAGGTGACCGGCGTCTCTTCGTCGCGCGGCTGGGGCAGGGTGAAGACGAGCCGGCACGTGCGGCCCGAGAGCGCCGCCGTGTCGTAGAGCGCACGAATGGTGCCCGCGAGCTCGGTCGACGATTCCTTCGCCTTCGCACCGGTGAGCGCGCCGACGCCGAACACCACCGCCGCGAAGAGCAGCACCACGATGCCCAGGGCCACCGTGATCTCAATCAGCGTGAGGCCCCGAACGACTCGGCGGCGCGCGTGCGTCATGACAGCACCCGACGCAGCACGTCGATGACGAGCCACACACCGACGCTCGCGCCCATCGCGACCGCGATGGTGACGGGAGACAAGCCGGTCTGTTTCTCGTCGGGCTTCTTCATGGTTTTACTTCTTCCCGCCGAGATCCTTCGAGGAGATGTCGGCGTCGGACTCAGAGCCGCCGGGCGCGCCGTCCTTGCCGTAGGACATGATGACCGGCTTGCCGCCCTCGTTGAGGTACACGTACTCGTGGTCCCACGGGTCGGTGGGCATCTTCTCGAGGATCTGCGCGTCGACGACCGCCTTCAGACCGCCGCCCGTGTCGGGGTAGTTGCCCTTCTTCGCGTAGTAGGTCTTCAGCGCGTTGTTGATGTTCGCGATGTCCATCTTCGCGCGATCGACCTTGGCCTGGTCGAGCTGCGGAATGACGGCGATGCCGACCGCGGCCATCAGCAGCGAGAGAATCGTGATCACGACGATGATCTCGATCAGGGTCATGCCCTTCGAGTGGCGGCGGCGGTTCAAGCGACGGATCAGAGTGGTGTTGGCGTTCATCGGTGTTCCTTTTCAGACGTAGAGGAAGAGGGCCGCGGTGATCAGCGACGCGGCGAGGGCGAGCAGGGTTCCGGTGATGAGGCGCTGCAGCAGCGCGTCACCACGTTCCCCGGGGACAACGGTCTTGTTCGGCGGGTTCATCATCAGCGCACCATCGAGTTCATCTGGAGAATCGGCATGAGGATCGAGAAGGCGACGAAGGCGATCACCGCGCCCATGAGCACGATCATCATCGGCTCGAGCAGCGCGGTCAGCGCGCCGATGCGCACGTTGACCGACGACTCATAGCTGTCGGCGACGTTGAGGAGCATGTCTTCCAACTGCCCGGACCGCTCCCCGATTCCGACCATGTGGTAGACGAGCGGCGGAAACTCGCCCGACTTCTTGAGCGGGTTGGCGATGCTCTCACCTTCACGGATCGCGTCCCGAGCCGTGTCGATCACCGCCGACATCGTGCTGTTGGTGATCACGTTCTTCACGATGTCGAGCGCGTTGAGCAGCGGCACGCCCGACTTGAGCAACGTCGCCAGGGTGCGCGCGAAGCGGGCCACCGAGAGCTGCCGAATGAGCGGCCCGAACACCGGCACCTTGAGCACGATGCGGTCCCACACGGGCTTGCCCTTCTCGGACCCCGTCCACCGGTAGAAGCCGAACGCACCGAGGAAGAAGAGCGGCACCACGATGAACCAGTAGTTCTGCAGGAAGTTCGAGCTCGCGATGAGGAGCTTCGTCGTCCACGGCAGGTTGACCTTCATGTCGTCGAAGATCTTCGTCACCTTCGGCACCACGACGGTCATCAGCATGATCAACACGCCGCCGCCGATGACGAGCATGATCGCCGGGTAGATCATCGTGCCGACGATCTTCTGCTTGAGGCGCGCCTGGCCTTCGGTGAACTCCGCGAGCCGCAGGAGCACCGAGTCGAGCGCGCCCGAGCTCTCACCCGCGCGGATCATGTTCACGAACAGCGGGCCGAACACCTTCACGTGCGCCCCGAGCGCGTCGCCCAGCGAGCTGCCTTCGTTCACCCGCTGCTTCACGTCGGAGAGGATGCGCTTCAAGCGTTCCTTCTCGACCTGGTCCACCATCGCGCTGAGCGCTTCCACGAGCGAGACGCCCGCCTTGAGCAGGGTGGCCAGCTGCCGCGTCATCACCGCGATGTCGTCGGTGTTGATGCCGCCACCCGCGAGCCGTCGCAGGTTGATGTCGGTGTTCGCGAGGTTGGCGGCCTGCGCCGCGGCGCTCTTGCCCTTCGCGCCCGGCTTGATCGCGCCTTCCGACTGACCGACCACGTCGGTGAGAAAGATCGAGTCTTTTCGCAGCACCGAGCGCAGAGACTTCGGGCTCTCGGCCTCCTTGAGACCGGTGACGGCTTTGCCCGCGGCGTTCAAGCCTCTGTACTCGAAGACAGGCATGGCGGTTTAGAGGTCCTCCTGCGTGACCGAGAGCACTTCGGCGATGGTGGTTTCGCCCTGGGCGATCTTGAGCGCGCCGTCGTCGAGCAGGGCCAACATGCCCTTCTCCATCGCCTTCTTCTTCACCGTGCCCGAGTCGACGTTCTTCAGCACCAGCTGGCGGATGTCGTCGTCGAGCACGAGCAGCTCGTAGATGCCGCTGCGGCCGCGGTACCCGACGCGGTTGCACGCGGGGCAGCCCTTGGCGCGGTAGACCATGTCGCCGCCGAGCGCGCGGAAGCGATCCATGCTCATGCCGAGCTTGGCGATCTCTTCTTCGCTTGGCTTGTACAGCTCACGGCATTCCTTGCAGACCTTGCGGATCAGGCGCTGCGCCATCACCGCCATGAGCGACGACGACACGAGGAACGGCTCGACGCCCATCTCGACGAGGCGCGTGACGGCGCCGGCCGAGTCGTTGGTGTGCACCGTCGAGAACACGAGGTGACCGGTGAGCGACGCCTCGATCGCGATCTGCGCCGTCTCTTTGTCGCGGATCTCACCGACCATGATGATGTCGGGGTCTTGCCGGAGGAAGGCGCGCAGGCCGCTCGCGAAGGTGAGGCCAATCTTCGGGTTGAGCGGCATCTGGTTGATGCCCTTCAACTGGTACTCGACCGGGTCTTCGACGGTGAGGATCTTCACCTCGGGCGTGTTGATGCGGGTCAGCGCGCCATAGAGCGTGGTCGTCTTGCCGGAACCGGTGGGGCCGGTGACGAGGATGATGCCGTGCGACCGGCGAATCAGCTCGTCCATGTCCTTCAAGATCGTCTGGTTCATGCCGATCTCGGCGAGGTCGAGCAGCGTCGCGCTCTTGTCGAGCAGACGCATGACGATGCTCTCGCCGTGCACGGTCGGAATGGTCGAGACACGAATGTCGATGTCGCGGCCGGCGAGCTTGATCTTGATGCGGCCGTCTTGCGGCAGGCGTTTCTCGGCGATGTTCAGCTGCGCCATGATCTTCACGCGGCTGATGATCGAGTTCTGGTACCGCTTGGGCGGCTTGATGATGTTCTGCAGCACGCCGTCGATGCGGAAGCGCACCGCGAGCTCGCGCTCCATCGGCTCGATGTGAATGTCGCTGGCGCGCTCTTTCGCCGCGCGAAAGAGCAGCGAGTTCACGAGGCGGATGATCGGCGCTTCGTCGCCGGTGTCGAGGAGGTCCTGCTCCGACTCGAGCACCTGCTCGGCGGCGTCGAGATCCTGCGCCTCCATCTCGCCGACGACCTGCTCGGCCTCGTTGACCGACCGGTCGTAGACCGAGTTGATCGCGTCGATGATGGTGCTGGCGCGGGCGATCTTCGCCAGCACCTCACGGCCCAGCATCTCGCGCGCGTGGTCGACCACCGCCGTGTCGAGCGGGTCGGCGACGGCGATGGCGATGAACTCGCCCTCGATCTTGAGGGGGATGAACTTCGACTGCTTGGCGAAGTTGATGGGGACCTTCTTCACCAGCTCGGGGTCGACGTCGTCGATCGAGATCACCCCGACGTACTCGAGGTCGAGCTGCGCCCCGAGCGCGCGGGTGATCTGCTCGTCGCTCATCGCCTTGAGGCCGATCAACACCTCGCCGAGCCGGCCGCCCTTCTCAGCCTGGGCCGCCAGCGCCTCGTCGAGCTTCTCGCGCGGCAGGCCGAACGACTCGATGAGGATCTCCCCGAGCGGGCGCCCGAAGAGATACGCCGGGCCGTGCGAGACGACGTGCGTTCGCTCGGTACGGGTCTCTTCCTGAACGGCGACGTCGTTCATGATCAGTTGATCTCCGGCTGAACCTCGAGCTTCTCGACGCTCGGCTCTCTCACAGGCACCGGGGCAGGGGCCTCGGCGGGCTTCTCAGACGGGTTGCTCACGCCCGCAGGGTTGGTCGTGGCAGGAACAATCAACTTCTCCCCGCCAGTCCCCGGGCCGCCGTTTTCGATCTTGTTCATTTCCTTGTTGAGGATCTGCGTCATGCGCGCGAGCGGGCCCGGCTTGCGCTGGAAGTCGATCGCGACGTCGTACTGGCTCGACGCGCCGTAGAACTGCTCGACGAATTCCTGACGTTCACGCATCTTGCGCTCGAAGATGCGGCGGAAGTCGCTGCCCTCGCGAATGATGTAGGGCGTGAGAAAGAGCAGCAGGTTGGTCTTCACCTTGCGGCGCGTCTGCTGGCGGAACAGGTTCCCGATGAGCGGAATGTCACCGAGGATCGGGGTCTTCGACACCGACTCCACCACGCGGTCCTGCATGATGCCGCCGATGACGACGGTCTCTTGATCTTTGGCGACGACCGTCGTCTTCGCGCTGCGCTTGCTGGTCGTCGGGCCGAGCACCGCGTCTTGCGAGGCGATCTCTTCGATCTGCTCGGTGATGACCATGCGCACGTAGTCGCTCTCGTTGATCTGCGGCTTGACCGAGAGCTTCAGGTCGACGTTCTGGCGCTGAATCGAACCGAACGGCGCACCGCCGCCGAGGCCGCCCAGACCGCCCAGCCCCCCGAGACCACCCAGCTGACCACCGAGCCCCGCCTGACCTGCGAGGCCCGCGAGGCCGCCAAGGCCACCGAGCCCGCCCGCCGAGAAGCCCGACTGGAAGGGCACGTTCTGACCGACGGTGATCTCGGCCTCTTCGTTGTCGGTGGTGAGGATGTGCGGCGTCGACAACACGTTCACGTCAGACGACTTCTGCATCGCGTTGATCACGATGCCGAACGCGGGGATCTGCACCCCGCCGATGTTGAGGTTGGGGATCGCGGGACCCTGCAGGCCGGCCAGGAAGCCACTCAAGCCCAGCAGGCTGGTGAGGTTGAGCGAGGGAGGGACCGAGCCGCCGTACTTGGTGCCGAAGAACACCGGCATGGTGCCACCCTGACCATCAGGCAGCGGCAGGCCGCCGTGCAGGTTGATGCCGAACTCGGAGTTGCGATCGAGGTTCACTTCCATGATCACCGCTTCGACGAAGACCTGGCGGCGGCGAATGTCGAGCTTCTCGACCACGCGCACGAGGTTTCGGTAGTCGCTCTGGCTGGCGATGATCACCAGCGAGTTGGTGGCCTTGTCGGCGCTGACCTTCACCTCGCCCGAGAAGAGCTCCGCGGCGCCCGCACCTTTGCCCGCCGCGCCTGGAGGAGGCGGTGCGCCCGTCTTCGGCCGGTTCGCAGTGCCCTGCGCCAGCGTCTGCAACGTCGAGGCGACCTCTTCGGCGCTCGCGTTCTCCAGGTAGTAGACGTTGATGCGGCCCTCGCCGGAGATCGGAATGTCGATCTCGCGCACCAGCGCGGTGATGCGCTCGAAACCCGTCGGGCTGGCGATCACGATCAGCTTGTTGGTGCGCTCGTCGGGGATGATCTGCGAGAGCGTCGCCGCGCCACCGCCTTCCGCACCAGCAACGCCGGGCTGCGACGGGGCGGGCTGCACCACTGCACTTCCGGGCGGGGGCGGAGGCGGTGCGGCGAGCAGCCCCGCGCGCTGACCAGGCTTGTTGCCCTTCGACTCGAACAGCTTCTGGATCTTGTCGGCGATCTCCTGCGCGGTGGCGTACTGCACTTGAATCACGCGGATCTCGTCGCTGCCCATGCGCGAGTCGAGCTGCGTCACCACCTTCTCGAGGCGGTGCATGTTCGAGCCGAGATCGTTGACGATGATGGTGTCGGGCTGAAACGGAATGGTGTCGCCCGACGGCGTGACGAGCTGCTGCAACACGCCACGCAGCTGCTCGATCTCGACGTTCTTCACCTTGAACACGCGCGTCACCATCTGCTCGTTCATGGTGTACGGCTCAGACGGGTCGGTGATGGTGGGGATCGGGAACTGCTTGGCGCGCTGCTTGTCCACGATCTTCATGAACTTGCCGTGCTCGTAGACAGCGAGGCTGTTCGAATCGAGCGCAGCGAGGAACGCGGCGTAGAACTGGTCTGAGTTGACCTCGACCTTCCCGTTCTCGGGGCCGATGATCGAGATCTTGCCGCGGATGTTCTCGGGGAGTATGAACGTGCGGCAGGTGACGTCGGCCACCGTCTGCACCAGCTTCTCGATCTCGACCTTGTCGAAATAGATGTTGTAGCGGCCCTTGCGGCGCTGCTCTTCACAGCTCGCTTTGACCTTGGGGGCGATCGCCGTGCCACCCGCGCCAGGGGGAGGCGGTGCAGGTTGCGCCCCGGCGACGAGCGAGAAGGTCACACAGAAAGAGAGAACGAGTCGGTTCATGGTCGGGTGAGTCACTTGACGTTGTAGGTCTTGCGAACGGAGGCGCCATTGCGCTCGACCTCGATGTCGATGCGCGCGCTCTCCTTGAGCTTTCCGTAGATCTCGAGGGCCTTCTCAGGGCTGTTCAGATCGAAGCCGTTGATGCGCTTGATCACGTCGCCGTTCTGAATGCCGATCTTCGAATAGATGCTGTCGGGCCGAATTGAGAAGAGCTTGAAGCCCTGCGCCACGCCGTCTTTGAACGCGGGCACGATGCGGGCCTGCATCGCGACGTCGTTCAGGTTGGCGAGCGTCTTGTCGATCTCAGCGCGGGGAATCTCGTAGTCGTTCTCGCCGAGTTGCTTCACGCCCGTGCCGAGCGCAACGGAGGGCGGAGGCGCGTCGTTGATCGCCTTGGCCGAGACCACAGGCGCGGCGGGGATCGGTGGGGGCGCGCCATCGCCGGGAGTGCCGTCGATGTATTCGCGGCGGTTGTTGTTGATCACGATCACCCGCAGTCGTTCGATCTCGACCACCTCGGCGGCCTGCACGCGATCGCCGATCATGTACGTGCCGGTCTTCAGCGTGACGGTGTCTTGAATGCTGGCCACCGACCATTCCGGCATGTTCTCGCTGACCAGGGTGCCGAGCAGCTTCACGCGCAGCGTGGTCTTCACCGGTGCCGCGTTGAGATCGACCTTGGGGATCGTCGGCTCCGTGACGACCGGCTCGGGCTTGGGCACCGGCAGCCCAAGCGCCCTGGCCACTCGATCGAGGTTGAGTGCCGCGACTGGCGTCACCTTCGCGATCGGCGCCGGGCCTGCGCGCCCCGTGGGCAGCGGGAGGAGTGAAATCTCCACGAAGGCGTTCGCAGTACGCATGACGAGCCATGCCACCGCCAACATGAAGAGCAGGTGCACGATCCAGAAATGACGTTTGAACAGGACTTCCACGTACGAGGCGAACAGCAAGCCAGGTGCCACGTATTCCTGAGTAAATCCAGGGTGTTGGGAGCTCATTTTTGCAGGCGGGCTGACAATTTGTCAGAGGGTTGGGTCGGCCGATGACCAACGATCTCAGGCGTATGCTGTCGCGCGCCGTGGCGGTGCTGTTAGGGAGCCGCCCCATGCGACTTTCGACTCTGGCGGTGGTGCTGCTTTCGAGCGTGGCTTCGGCGCAGGTGACGAAGAGCACGGTGAACCTGACGTTCCCCAATTGTTCGGCCTCTCCGGCGAACACGACCTACAGCGTCGACGTGTATCGACCGGGCGGTACCGGGCCCTTTGGGCTCATCGGCATCGGGCACGGGTTTCAGAACAACAAGTCGAACCACGAGGGGCTCGCGCGCGAGCTGGCCGCGAAGGGTCTTGTGGTGGTGCTGCCCCAGTTTCCCAGCTTGCTCGCCGGGCAGTGTGGCGCGAGCGATCACTCACGCAACGCCAACATCTTGTGGGCGGCGATGCAGCAGCAGATCACCGCGGGCGGTATCGACACCGCGCGGCTCGGGCTGGCGGGTCACAGCGCGGGCGGGCTCTCGGCGTTCCTTGCGGCGTCGCGGCAGGCGGTGCAGGCGGTGGTGCTCTTCGATGCGGTCGACAACAGCAACCTCGGCACCGCGCAGGTCGCCAACGTCGCCGAGCCGGTGCTCTTCCTCAACGCAGAGCCGTCGTCGTGCAACTCGCAGAACAACAACGCGGGGTGGTTCACCGGCAAGCAGGGGCTCAAGGCGAAGCTGAAGGTGATCAACGCGCTCCACTGCGAGCCGCAAGATCCCGTCAGCGGCACGTGCACCTTCGGTTGCCCGGGCACCACGGTGGCGGCGCGCCAGAACCTCTTCAAGAGCTACGCAGTGGCCTTCTTCGATCGCTTCCTCAACGGCGTCACGACGCCCTGCCTCGAGACGACCGCGGCGGCTGATCAGACTGCGGCCAGGGTCTCGCTCGTCGACTTCCAGCTCGGCGGCTGTGGCAG
This sequence comes from Archangium sp., assembly GCA_044371205.1. Classification (GTDB taxonomy): domain Bacteria; phylum Myxococcota; class Myxococcia; order Myxococcales; family Myxococcaceae; genus Archangium_A. The sequence goes on along the minus strand of JBILUC010000004.1, from coordinate 208,511 downwards.
CACGGTCGATGCCGGGCAACCGACGTTCGATGCGGGGATCGACGCGGGTTCGCCGGTCGTCGACGCGGGCATTCCTGTGGTCGATGCGGGGGCGGTCGACTCGGGCACTCCGGCCGTCGATGCGGGCGTCGCCGACGCGGGTGTGGCTGACGCAGGCGCGGTCGACGCTGGCGTGGCCGATGCGGGTGATCCCAATCGACCGGCGATCGATGCGGGCGTGACGCCGACCAACGATGCCGGCTCCAGCTCGGGCGAGGACGGTGGGGTTGACGTGAACCCCATTCCGTCGGGCGGCTGCGGGTGTGGTTCGGTTGAGCTCGCGATGTGGGCGCTCGGCGTGTTGTTGCTCGGTCGCCGCCGGCGCATCTGAGGCTTTGCGCTGTCAAGCGCGGCAGAGGGCCATGAACCGCTTGCGTGGCCTCGTCCTCCGTCCGTCATTCTCTCCGTCGTTGGAGCTCGGTCGTGTTGATCAGAGCGACTGCGTCGAGACCGACCGGGGCTCGTTCTTGATCGATCGCTACGCCATCGGAACCTTGATGAAGGTCCCCCGGAAGCGCGCCGCCGTCTGACCGTCACTCCGCGTCGAGCTCGAAGCGTGCGTTGGTGACCGCGAGCGTCGCGCGCGCGGTGGCCAGCAAGTGCACCAGCGTCGCGTCGTTCACCAACTCACCCGCGCGCAGCTTCATCGAGAGCGTTCGGGAAAGGGCCTCGAGTTCCTGCTCGGTCTTTGGCAGCGGCGCGCTGAGCAACTTCGCCAGCCGGTCCCCTTCCGAGTGCAGCCGCGCGTCATGTGAGCGCTGTTCGCCGGCCACGACCGTGGCGAGGTTGGCGGCGATGAGCACGCGGAACTGCAGCGCCTTGTCGGCCTCGAGCTTCGGCGCGACGTCGGCCACCAGGAACGACGCCAGCGCATCGAGCAGCGTGGGGTGATCAGGTCGGGTCTGCATGATCAGAGGCTCCCTTTCTGAATGAGGCGCAGGGCTTCGAATTCCATCTCGACGTTGCGGCGCGCGATGGCGATCAGCTCGAGATCGCGCGACTCGCCGCGCAGGTAGCGCTCGCCTTGAAACACGCTGCCGACTGCCCAGCGGAGGTTGCCGCAGATCTCCCACCAGAGCACCGTCTGCAGGTTGACGCTGCGGCCGCTCGCGCGTGCATAGGCGTCGTAGAAAGGCGCCCGCTTCGAAAAGCCGCCGATGGGCAGATCGAGGCGGTTGAAGCGCCAGTCGCGCACCGAGATCCACGCGAGGTCTTCGTAGGGCGAGCCCCAGTGCGCGAACTCCCAGTCGAGCAGCGCGCTCAAGCCCTCGGGCGTGACCATGAAGTTGCCGGTGCGAAAGTCACCGTGCGTGAGCACCACCTCTTCCTGGTGAGGCAGCCGGCCGCCGAGCCACTGCAGCGCGAACTCGACGGCAGGGTAGGTGCCAGGCAGGCGACCGAGCTGGCCGCGCAGATCGTTGAGCGCATTCGTCGCGGGTGAGGTCTTCAACGGGGTCAGCGCGATGGTCGCGTTCTTTGGCGTGACGGAGTGGATCTTCGCGAGCGTCTCGGCGAGCTCGCCCGGCAGCTTCGCGCGTGCTGCTTCCAGCTCGGGATTGCGCACCACTCGGCGCCCGATGGCTTCACCGCGCACCCATTCGAGGAAGTACGCATCGGACCCGTCACGCAAGAGCGACTTCTGCAGCCACCGCGCCTTCGGAGTCTTCACGCCTGCAGCCGTCGCGGCCGAGATGACCTCGAACTCCACGTTGCGGCTGATGCTGCCGGGCAGTGAACTCGTCGCGTCACTGCGCAGCGCGAGCGTGAGCGGCTGCCCCTCGTGCTCGAGCTCGACGCGAAAGTTTTCCTGACACGCGCCGCCGTGCAGCGGCTTGACGGACTTGAGGTCTGCGCCGTGTGACGCGAGCGCTGCGCGAATGCGATCGTCCATGCGCGCGCGAACGTAGCCTCACTCCGCGGGTGTGGGCGTCTTGCCTTTGCCGATGACGTCCAGCTCGGGGCTGTCGGTGACCAGGTACTCATCGAAGGGTTTGGGCAACTTCGCGATCTTCACCTGCACCGCGTGGGTGCCCGAGAGCCCGCCCGAGACGGAGCTGGTGTTGCCGAACCCCATGCACCTGCCGCCCTTCTTCCACATCACGTCGCTCCGCGCGACGACCCGTTCCGGCAACGCAGTCTGCACTGAGCTACACAGGAAGGCCATGAGCGTTCGCATCGAGCAGCATGGGGCGATCTTCACCGTCGTGCTGCATCGACCCGAGGCGCGCAACGCCGTCGATGGGCCCACCGCGAGCGCGCTCGAAGAGGCGCTCACCCAGTTCGAGTCGACCCCCGAGGCGAAGGTCGCGGTGCTCTTCGGGGAGGGCGGTACCTTTTGCGCGGGCGCCGATCTCAAGTCGATCGGCACCGATCGGCAGAACCGTGTCGAGCCGGCCGGGGCAGGGCCGATGGGGCCCAGTCGCATGGTGCTCAGCAAGCCGGTGATCGCGGCCATCGCCGGTCACGCCGTCGCGGGAGGGCTCGAGCTCGCGGCGTGGTGCGATCTGCGCGTGGCTGAAGAAGACGCAGTGCTCGGGGTGTTCTGCCGTCGCTGGGGAGTGCCGTTGATCGATGGCGGCACGGTGCGTCTTCCCAGGTTGATTGGTCTGTCGCGGGCGCTCGATCTCATCCTCACCGGTCGCGCGGTGAAGGCCGATGAAGCGCTCGCGATGGGGCTCGTGAATCGAGTGGTGCCGAAGGGGCAGTCTCGCGCCGCCGCCGAGTCCCTGGCTGAGGAGATCGCAGCCTTCCCTCAGCTCTGCATGCGGGCAGATCGCATGAGCGCCTTCACGCAGTTCGATCACCCGCTCCCCGAGGCGATGCTTCGGGAATTCGAGGGCGGCCTCATGGCGCTTCACGCGGAAGGGGTCGCGGGCGCTGCGCACTTCACGGCCGGCGCTGGTCGACACGGCCAGAAGCGCTGACCGCGTCGGGGGAAGGGAGCCTTTCTCAGACCGGTCGCAGGATGCGCACCTGCGCGAGGTGATCGATCAGGTCGAGCCCCACCTGGCCCGGTAGCTTGATGCGACGAATGCCCTCTGACAGCACCGTCGGCTTCGCGAACGCTTCGAGCACCGACAGCACCGCACGCCCCTCGGCTCCCTGCTGCAGCGATGGGTCGAAGAACTCCTTCTCGCTGACGGTTGGCGCGAGCACGAGGCCCGCGCCATTCACGCTGCGCACGGCGGTGATCTTCTCGCCCCGCACGCTCGCTGGAACGCGATGCGCACCGAGCCACTTTCCAAGGGGCATCGTGGTCGTCTCGGCCGCTGAGTTGACGAGCCGGGTGCCACCGTCGAGCGACACGTGCGCGCGCCGTGCCGCGTGTTCGAGCACCTGCTCGTCGAGCTCCTCGAACGTCGCCTGCACCTCGCCCTCGAACTTGCGATCGGCGTAGCGCACCATCGGCACTGTCTTCGTGCTCGCGTCGATCTCTTCGAAGTAACGCAAAAACTCGTGGAACGTCGTCGCCTCGCTCTTCATGTGGAAGCGACCGGGGTGCTCGGTCACCAGCGCGCCGGGCTGCGACTCGAGGCGCTGGTAGCCGATGGTGCAGCCGCGCGAGAGCAGCTCGCGGATCAGCCGCCGCTCTTCCGCAAGCGTGCCCTTCGTGGCGAAGGGCAATGACGCGATGCCGCTGATCTCCAGCTCGAGGTTCGGCCTCCGCTGGGCGTCGTCGATGATCTTCGAGAGCTCGGCGTCGGTCGGGCAGGGCTTGAGCAGCCCGAGCTTCATCATCTTCACCCGCTGCGACTGGGCGAAGCAGCCGATGTCGAGCACCATGAACACCCGGCCGAACGTGGCGCAGAGCGTGTCGACGAGATCGGGCGCGGGCACGCCCCACAGGAAGTACGTTGTCGCGTGCTTCGAGAGGTCGACCCCGCCCCAGCACTCGGTGAGGAACGCGCCGCTGCTGCCCTGAAAGTCGTAGCGGAGCTGCCACGTGAAGTCGGCGATCTCCCGGTGATCTCTCGCGACGCTCGCTTCGGGCCGCAGGAACGGCTTCGCGCGACCAAAAGTGGCCTTCTGCATGCCGCGCGTGCCCCCGCAGTACAGACAGTTTTCACCGCAGCCCTTACCTGGCGCGACCCAGCCCGAGAACGAGCGGCGATCGACCTCGCTCAGAAACAACGAATCGAAGTGCGAATAGAAGACGTCTGCGCTCTCGGGGCTCTGTACGTAGTCGAGCTGCGCCTTCTTCGGCGCGCGGTGCGAGACGACGTTGATCGGCGGGTCGTCGCCGCGGCACAGCGAGAGAAACGGCACCTCGCCATCGCCGAGCACCACGTGGTCGATGCAGTCGAAGGTGAGCAGCTCCTTCCACCAGGACGAGGCGCTGTTGCCGCCGACCGCGATCTCGATGGAGGGATCGATGGACCGGATGATCCGCGCGATGGTGAGCGCCCGGGCCACGTGGTGGAACCACTTCAAGCTGATGCCGACGATGCGCGGCTTCACGTGCGCCAGCAGCTCTGAGTACGAGCGGTGCATCTCCTCTTCGGTCTCGTCGGCGTCGGTCAACCGCACGTACGCCTCGAGATCGTGCCGGCGCAGATAGCTCGCCACGTAGAGAATGCCGCAGGTGGCCTCGCCGGTCCCCGCGCCCACGAGGAGAATCGGCCGCTGTGCAGGGGAGCCACGACGCTTCATCGACCGGCGCACTCTCGCAGATTTCGCCTTGGCGTTCCCTGCCCGTGGTGGCTACACCGCGCCCGCATGAGCGCACGCGTCGACAAGCAGTGGAAGGACAAGGGCCTGGGCGGGTACTCCACCGAGGCGATTCTGGGCACGTTGGGTCACTACGGGGTCGCCTACGACGAGGCCGGCTTTAAGGCCGCCGCGGCCGAGAAGTTTCCCCTCGAGCTGGCGATGGACTGGAAGTCGAAGTGGAAGGGCACCGGCCAGTTCGCCACGTTCCCGTACACCGCCGCGAACGAGCTCTACACGCGGCTGTTGCCCGACTCGCCGACGCCGATGAAGGGCGCGACGCAGTTGATCGAGCTCATCGCCCACGCGCTGAAGCTCATCGCCGCGCAGCCCGACGCTGACCTGAACGCCGCCTTCGGCCGGTGGGATACGATGGTCGCGGCGCTGCCTGCGGTCGGTGATCGCCGGGACTCGTTCATGCGCGAGTTCGTCACCTTCATCGAGTCGTGGGCCAAGACGTTCAACGAGCTGCCCGAGCGGCTCGCGAAGGCCGGCAAGAAGGAAGAGGCGCTGCGCTTCGCGAAGGTGCACGAGGTGCTGTTCGCCGATCGCGAGGGCTGCATGACGGCCGTGGTGCGCGCCCACACCGGCGAGAAAGAAGCCGCAGTCGCCGATCTCGTGAAGTGGACGAGCGACGCCTCGCGTGACGTGTTCGCGCGCTACTCGGCGCTCGATTCGCTCGTGCAGCTCGAGGAATTCGAGCACGTGAAGAAGCTCGGCCTCGACGTGTTCGACGCCGCGGCCGAGAAGCAGTCGTGGCAGCTCGCCGATTCCATCGCGCACCTGCTGGGCCACCTCGTGCAGCGCGGCGACGTTGACCCTCAGTACATCCGCGAGGTGCGCACCCGGCTCGATCGCGCGCACGCGCACACTGGCGGGCACCACTGACATGAGCACCGAGCGCGTCGACAAGAAGTGGATCGATAGGGGCGTCGAGAGCTACTCGACCGAGGCGATTCTCGGCACGCTCGGGCACTACGGGGTGGCTCTCACCGAGGCGCAGTACCTCGAGCTGGCGAAGGACCACTTCCCGCTCGCCATCGCCCAGCAGTGGCACGAGCGGTGGAAGGGCACGGGCCAGTTCACGAAGTTCCCCGCCGCCGCCGCTGAAGAGCTCTGGAGCCGCCTGCGCCCCGACGACATCGCCCCCACCGACCTGGGCCTCGCGATGATCAAGCTGCTGCAGGATCTCGAGCCGGCGCTCGATGGAAAGAAGGACGAGGGCACGCTCGAGACGCGCTTCAAGGTGGTCGAGAACTACATCCCGAAGCTGCCCGCTGAGGAGAAGACGCGGCAGCGCTTCCTGGTCGAGACCCTGGCGGCCATCGGCGAGTGGGCTGACGTGTTCGACGGCATGCCCGAGGCGCTGGTGAAGAAGAACCTCCCGGCGCTCGGAGATCGGCTCGTGAAGATCGACGAGGGCATCTTCCCCGAGCACGTGGGGGTCGCGAGCGCGACGCTGAAGGCGGCGAAGGGCGAGGTCGACGCTGCGGTGGCCGAGCTCACCGAGATCGCGAACGACGAGAAGCGCATTCCCTTTGCACGACTTGGGGCGTGTGGGTCGCTCCTCGAGCTGGAGAAGATCGACGCGGTGACGGCGGCGCTGATGAAGCTGCTCGACCTGGCGGAATCAACGCGTGACGTCGATCTGGCGAGCGAGTCGGTCGAGATGCTGCAGCACGTGCTCGAAGCCGAGCCGAACCGTCGCGACAAGGCCGAGCTGCGCGACCGCATCGAGAAGATGATCGAGACCTTCAACGCAGGTGAGGCGCCATGAGTGAAGCCATCGTCGAAGGTGCTGCTTGTCGCCCCAACTTCAGCGGGGCTGGCCGTCGTCGTCGCCTTGCGATCGCGCGCGGGGCTTTCGTGATCACCGGCGTGGCGTTCGCTGCGTTCATCGTGGTGGGGGCAGGGTGGCCGGTGCGTTTGTTGCTCGCGTTGCCGGCGATGCTCGGCTTCGTCACGTACCTGCAGGTGACGCGAAACACCTGCGTCGCCCACGCGCGGACTGGCACCCTCGAGCACGAAGACTTCTCGGTGACGAAGGTCGACGCGGCCCTCGCTGAGGCGAGCCGCAAGGTCGCGAAGACCATCGTGCGTGACGGCGTGTTGCTCGGGGCCTTCGTGACGCTGTTCTCAGTCGCCACCGCCTTCATCTAGGGCTTTCGGCCCCTCGGGAGAGGGAGAGAGGTCAGACCGGCTTCAATTCGACGACCTCGGCCGGCTTCGGCTCGTCCTTGCCCTCTTCGGCGGCGAGCTTCCGGTAGATGGTGCGTGCCGCGATGCCGAGCATGCTCGCCGCGAGGTTCTTGTCGCCGCGCGTGTGGCGCAGCGTCTCGTGAATCACCCGCCGCTCGATCTCTTCCATCGGCGTACCGATGGGGATCACGATCTGCGACGCCGAGCCGATGGGCCCACGCCGAATCGCGTCGGGCAGATCGCCCACGTCGATGATGTCAGCGCGGCAGAGCACCACCGCGCGCTCGATCGCGTGCTCGAGCTCTCGAATGTTCCCCGGCCAGGCGTAGTTCTCGAGCACCTTCATCGCCTCGTCGCTGAACCCGCGCACCGGCTTGCTGTTCTTTGCCGCGTACCGCCGCAGGAAATGCTCTGCGAGCAACGGCACGTCTTCGCGCCGCGACGCCAGCGAGGGAATGCGCACCTCGACCACGTTCAGGCGGAAGTAGAGATCTTCACGGAAGCGGCCTTCCTGCACCTCGCGCTGCAGATCCTTGTTCGTCGCCGCGACCACGCGCGTGTCGACCTTGATGATCTGCGTGCCACCAACCCGCTCGATCTCGCCTTCCTGCAGCACGCGCAGCAGCTTCACCTGCGCCGAGGCCGACATCTCGCCGACCTCGTCGAGGAACAACGTGCCGCCGTTCGCGCGCTCGAAGCGACCTTCCTTGCGCGCGAGCGCCCCGGTGAACGCACCCTTCTCGTGACCGAAGAGCTCCGCCTCGAGCAACGACTCAGGCAACGCAGCGCAGTTCACCGCGATGAACGGCCCCTTCACGCGGGGGCTCGCCTCGTGAATGAAGCGCGCTGCGAGTTCCTTGCCGGTGCCCGATTCGCCGAGCAGCAGCAACGTCGCGGTCGTCGGGGCCGCCTGACGCAGCATGTCCATGAACGCGCGAAAGGCGGGCGACTGACCGACGAGTGAGCGCGGGCCCAATGCGGCGAGCTGTGCCTTCAAGTCGCGGTTCTCGGCGACGAGGGCCTGCTTCTCCATCGCCTTCTGAACCGCCTTCACCAGCGAGTGGCGCTTCAGCGGCTTGGTGATGAAGTCGTACGCGCCTTCGCGCATCGCGGCGACGGCGGTCTCGACGGTGGCGTAGGCGGTCATCAACACCACCTCGACGTCGGGTCGCATCGCGCGTGCCGCTCGCAGCAGCGCTTGCCCGTCGACGCCCGGCATCATCATGTCGGACACGATGATGCCGACCTCAGGCTTGCGGAGGTGCTCGAGCGCCTCCTGACCGTTTGCCGCGCTCAACGTCGCCACGCCTTCCTTCTGGAAGATGCGGCACACCGAGTCGAGGTTGGCGCGATCGTCGTCGACGACGAGAACAGTAGAGCTCACCTCAGGTTCCTCTCGGCCCGGTCAGTTGCAGACACTGAAGAAGAAGTCGCACCACCCGGAGCAGCAGTCATCGTCGATGGCGCAGGCGTTGCCCGTGCTGAAGCAGTAGCAGGCGCGCGTCGGAGCGCCAGGGGAGGTGCGGAAGCACGACATGAACGGGTTGAGACATTCGGTGTCCGACCCGAGGCACGACTGGAAGCAGTAACCGAGGTTGTCGCCAAACGAAGCGCTGTAGCTGCAGAAGCCGCCGTTCGCGCAGTTGGAGGTGTCTCCACGGCACACGCCCGCGCAGTACCCAGCCGGGTAGTCCGGCCCCGACAAGCAGATGCCGGTCTCACACTGAGAGTCACTGGTGCAGGTCGCTCCATACTTCCGAAGGCCCTGGTCCAGGTTTCCGCAGCGCTTGCTCCAGGGGTTGCACCCGTAACCCGAGCCACTGCCCGAACATTCCGAGGTGTTCGCGCAGCCTGCGAGGCAGACGTTGTTGTTGTTGGTGGTGTTGGTGTCGGGGTCGTAGCAGATGAAGCCCGCGCGGCAGCCGTTGACCCCCGCACCCGTGCCGGCGCACGAGGCCAGGCAGGTGTTGCTCGTCGCGCCCTGAAAACAGCGCCCACCGTTGCAGCCTGCGTTGGTGCCGAGGGTGCAACTGGTGGCGTTGCTGCACGCACCGTTCGCGATGCCCGTCGTGGCTTCGGTCAGACACTTTGCGCCAGCGCATTGAGAGTCGAGCAGGCAGGGCTTGCCGTCTTGCAGGTTCGCGCACTGCGGCGAGCTCGAGCAGTCGGAGTCACCGCAATCGATCGCGCGATCGCCTTCATTGTCGAGGCCATCGGAGCAGTTGGTCTCGCCCGAGCCGCTGCCACCTCCAGTCACCGAACCGCCGCCGGCCGCTGCGCCACCGCCCGTTGCCGATCCACCGCCCGTGCCTGAGCCACCGCCCGTTGCAACACCACCACCCGTTGCAACACCACCACCCGTCGCCACACCGCCGCCGGCCGCTGTGCCACCGCCCGTTGCCGACCCACCGTCCGTTGCTGAGCCACCGCCCGTTGCTGAGCCACCGCCCGTTGCTGAGCCACCGCCCGCTGCTGAGCCACCGCCCGTTGCTGAGCCACCGCCCGTCGCCGAGCCGCCACCGATCGCTGCGCCACCGCCAGTCGCTGAGCCACCGCCCATGCGTCCGCCGCCCGTCGCCGAGCCACCTCCGGTTGCAGAGCCGCCACCCGTGGCTCCGCCGCCGCCCGCATTGCCGAACACCTTCACGCCGTTCACGCAGACGCAGTCGGCTCCACACGTCTGGCCGGCGCAAAACACGTCAGCGCAATCGGTCGCTCCGTCACCGTTGTCGTCGACGTCGTTGTCGCAGCGCTCGCTGAGCGTCTTGCACGCGGGGTCGGTGAAGCACTTCGGATCGAGGCAGTCGACCTTGCCGTCGGAGTTGTCATCCGTGCGGTTGGTGCAGTTCTCAGGATCCGTTGGCCCACCAGTCGGAGGTGCTTTTCCGCACCCGAACGCAGTGAGCGCGAGCCCCAGGACGAGCGTTGAACGTGACGACATGCGAACTCCGGGGCGGCCCACCGGGGCACAGGGTAGCACACACGTTTTTCACGCAACGGAGCCCTCACAGGCCCCGCTGCTGATTTTCCGAAACCGAGAATTACTCGTCGCTCGACTCGGCGGGGGCGCCGCCCATCCTGGCGAGATCGTCCTTGTTCACCTTGGCGGGATCGATCTTCTTCGTCGCGGCGATCAGCTGCTTGAGGGTGTCTTCGAACTCAAAGTCTCCCTCCTTCTTGAAGCGGAGGAAGTTCACGCGCGCGACCACGTAGTTCTTCAAGTACGGCGACTGGAGCCCTTTGGCCTTCAATGCCTCGACCACGCGCGCGACCTCGTCGTCCCACTGCAGCAGCAGATCGGCGCGGGCCTCACGCTCCTTCAACGCGTCGGCGATCGGCTCTTCGATGAAGCCCTCGACGCGCTTCACGACCGGGGAATACGCCCCGGCCGAGAACCGCGGCCGCTTCTCGTACGCGGCGCCGAAGGTGATGAAGTGCGGCTCTTCGAGGAAGAGGATGAAGTCGCTCTCGTTGCCCTCACGGGTCGCGCCGACCAGGCCGCGCACCATGCGGATCACCTCGAGTGAGCGTTCCTTCAGGTTGTGCGCCTTCTCGGTGTTGAGCGCGAGGATCTGAAACGCGACGTCTTCCTCGGGGATGATCAACGCGACGATCGACTTGAGGCCCAGCAGCTTCGCCGCGCCGAGGCGATGGTTGCCGTTGGGCGTCCAGTACTTGCCCTCCTTGCGCACCGCGATGATCGGGTCGAGGAAGCGGCCGACCTTTTCCATCGCGTTGGCGAGCTTCTTCACGTGCGTCTCGCTGCGATCGCGCTGGTACGGGGTGGGCTCGACCTTGTCGATCGGCAGCGCGGCGATCACGACGTGCTTTCCACCCAGCGGTTCCTTGTAGCTGCCGACGATCGTGCCGCCGTCACCCTCGACCAGCTTCGCCAGCTCGAGCCCATCGAGCGATGCGGACATCTCCTTCGCGCCGAGCCCCTTGCTCGCGGCGTCGACCTTCTTGCGACGCGCCTTCTTCGGCTTCTTGACGATCTTCTTCGTGGCCATGGTTCATTCCCCCGAGATGGTGAGCTCTTTGAAACGAATGGTGCTGGCGCCCGTCGCGCCGTGGAAGTGCAGGTCGCTGCCGATCGCGTCGAGCTGCATCAGCATGTCGTTGAGGTTGCCGGCGACGGTGACCTCCTGCACGGGCTGGGTGAGCTGACCGTTCTCGATGAGCAGCCCGTTCGCGCCGCGCGAGTATTCGCCGGTGATGGTGTTTGCGCCGTGGCCGAGCATGGCGGTGACGTAGAGCCCGCGGGGGATCTCCTTGAGGATCTCCTCGGGCGACCTGGTGCCGGGCTCGAGGAGCAGGTTGTTCACGCCGATGCCGGGCAACGAGCGGTACCCGCGTGACGCGTTGCCGGTGGTCTTCGTCTTCGCCTTCCGCGCGGTGAAGGTGTCGTAGAGGAACGCCTTGAGCACGCCCTGCTCGACGAGCGGAGTACGGCGCGTGGGAACACCCTCGCCATCGAACGGTGACGTCGCCAGCCCCCGCTTGCGCAGCCCGTCGTCGACGAGCGTGAAGTGATCGGGCGCGATCTTCTGGCCCAGCTTCGAGGCGAGGAACGACGACTTCTTGAACACCGCGTCGCCGTTCATCGCGCCGGCGATCGACGCCACGAAGCCCGCGGCCATCGTGGGGTCGAACACCACCGGCAGCTTCTCGGTCTTGATCTTCTTCGCGCCGAGCAGCCGCACCGCGCGGGCGGCCGCCTTCTTCGCGACCTCCTCGGGCGAGCCGAGATCTTCGAAGAAGCGCTTCGCGTCGTACCAGTAGGAGGTCTGCAGTTGCTCGCCGTCGGTCGCGACGGGTGACGCGTAGAGATAGACGCTGGTGCCCTCGTAGCTGCCCTGCATGCCCGCGCTCGAGGCGAGGTACACCTCACTCACCGACTCGCCCGCGCCGACCGACTCGATGGTCTTGATGCGCGGGTCGAAGGCGCGAACGATCTTCTCCATCTCGATCGACGCCTTGATCTTCCAGTCGGCAGGGAGCTCGGCCACGCGCGGGTCGAACAAGGCCCCCACATCGGGGATTTTCCCCAGCGCGCCCTCGTCGGGCAGCCCGTTGAGCGGGTTGGCCGCCGACATCTCGGCCAGCGCGATGGCGCGATCGACGATGGTGTCGAGCCCCTTCGGGTCGAAGTCACTCGTCCACACGAAGCCGAGTCGGTTCTTCACGAACACCCGCAGCCCGAGGCCCTTGCTGGTGGCCTGGGTGAGATCTTCAATCTCCCCGTCGCGTACCCGCACGTCGGCGTTGCGACCCACCTGCAGAAACACCTCGGCCTGCTTCGCGCCCCGCTTCAGCGCGCGTTGCATCACCTTCTTTGCCAACGCTGCGTGTGCCGTCGAGGTCATCGCTTGCCTCCCACCTTCGTGCCGCCCACCGTCATGTTGTCGATGCGGAGCGTCGGAAGTCCGACACCCACCGGGACAGATTGTCCGTCCTTCCCGCAGGTCCCCATGCCCGGATCGGGCTTTGGATCGTTGCCAACCCGCGAGACGTTCTTGAGCGCCTCGGGGCCCACGCCGATCAACGTCACGCCCTTGAGCGGGCGGCCGAGCTTGCCCTTCTTCAGCTCGTAGGCCTCGCTCACCTCGAACACGAAGTTGCCGTTGGTGATGTCGACCTGACCGCCGCCGAAGTTCGCGCAGTAGATGCCCTTGTCGACCGACTTGATGATGTCTTCGGGCGTGTCTTCGCCGGGCGCGAGGTAGGTGTTCGTCATGCGCGGCAGCGGCAGGTGCTTGAAGCTCTCGCGGCGACCGCTCCCGGTGGACTTCTGGTTCATCAACTTCGCGTTGAGCGAGTCGTACATGTAGCCCTTGAGCTCGCCGCGCTCGATGAGCACCTTGAACTGCGCCGGGTTGCCCTCGTCGTCGACGTTGAGCGAGCCGCGCGCGTTGGCCACCGTGCCGTCGTCGATGACGGTGACGAGCTTGCTCGCGACTTGCTGGCCCAGCTTGCCTGCGAAGAGCGAGGTGCCCTTGCGAATGAAGTCAGCCTCGAGCCCATGCCCGACGGCCTCGTGCAGGAGAATGCCGCTCCAGCCCGGCGCGAGCACCACCGTCTGCTGACCGGCTTCGGCGTCTGCGGCGCCGAGCCCTGCGATCGCCTGGCGCGCTGCTTCCTTCGCGACGACCTCGGGCGTGAAGGTGTCGAAGTGCGTGAAGGGCACGCGACCGCCGCCGCCGTACGAGCCGGTGCGCCGCTCGTTCTTCTTCCCTTCGGCCACCACCATCGTCGAGAGCCGGCACATGTCCTGCGTGTCTTCGGCGAGGTGACCCAGGGTGTTGGCGACGAGGATCTTCTTCGTCGAGTCGGCCCAGGTGCACATCACCTGCTTGATGCGCTTGTCGTAGGCGCGCGCGGTCTTGTTGGCTCGCACCACGAGGTCGCGCTTCTTCGCCACGTCAACGTCGGCGAGGTGCGTGTCGAGCCGGTAGAACGTCGGCAACGGGGTGCGCGTGACGTCGAAGCTCTTCTCGCTGCCGCCGCCCTGCGCGATGAACGCAGCGGTGCGCGCCGCGCGAAGCAGCGCCTCTTCGTCGAGATCGTCGGAGTACGCGTAGCCGACCTTCGCGCCCGAGATGACGCGCACGCCGACGCCCTGCGAGAGGCCGTTCTGCGCGCTCTTCACCTTGTCTTCTTCGAGGGTGACCGCGGTGAACTCGTTGCGCTCGACGTAGACCTCGGCGAACTCGGCGCCGCGTTCCATGGCTGCAGACAGCAGCCGCTCACAAACCGGAATCGATAGGAGGGACATGTGGGGGGCGCACACTACTCCCCCCTTTCAGGGACGCCCCCGCCGAATCGAACAGGGCAGGGCTGGCCTTGTGAGCTAGGCTCGAGAGCGATTCATGGCCCCGTCACGGAAAAGCATCAGCCGCGGCACCGGTGAACTCGAGGACGATCCCGAGCGTGCCAACAAGACGCAGGCGCGCGTACCGAAGCCTGCAGCCGACGACGACGATCCCGAGCGCGCCAACTCGACCCAGGCGCGCGCGCAGAACCCGTTGAAGAAGGTGCGGGCTCAGGTCGACCCCGAGCGCGCCAACAAGACGCAGGCGCGCGCGAAGGCGCCTGAAGGCGAAGACGAAGAGTCGTACCGCACGGGCCAGAACTACGCCGCCGCCGACGAAGAGGGGCTCGCGGGCTCGTTGAGCCTCGAAGGTGAAGGCCTCGAGGCCCTCGACCCCGAGATCGGCAGCAGCACCAAGGCGCTGCCTGCGCTCGAGCGTGACGAAGGTGCCTCTGCCAGCAGCGACGACGAGGAGGGCGCTGACGACGCCAACGCCACGCGCGCCGGCCCGCCGCTCAAGCTCGAGATCACCGCCGGCCCCGATGCGGGCAAGAAGAAGAAGTTCAAGGGCGTTCGCATGGTCATCGGCCGTACGCCGGGCGTCGACCTGCAGCTCTCCGACGCCTCGGTGTCACGACGCCACGTCGAGCTGATCTACGGCGACGACGGCGTCCTGATGAAAGACCTGGGGTCGGGCAACGGCACCAAGGTCAATGGGACGAAGGTCGCCGAGAAGAAGCTCGAGCACGGCGACGAGATCCACATCGGCAAGACGAAGATCAAGTTCGTCGACGAGATGGCCGCCTTCAAGAAGGCGCGCGACGAGAACGAGAAGAAAGAGGCTGACAAGAAGGCCTCCGACGAAAAGAAGGCCGAAGAAAAGAAGGCGAACGCCGACGTCGGCGCGACCGACGAGAAGCGCGGTGACGACGAGAAGGCCGAGGGGGGCGACGAGGGCGACGGCGAGGGCGATGAGAAGCCCGCGAAGGAAGAGAAGAAGGGTGGCCGCGTTCGGCCCGTGCGCACCGCGCGTGGGGCAGCCGAGGGCGGGTTCGGTGAGAAGTTCAAGGCGCTGCCCAAGCCGATCCGCCTTGGCATCGTCGGGCTCATCGCGGTGGTGGTGCTGATCCTCATCGTCGGGGTCGCGCTGCGGCCGCCACCTCCTCCTCCGGTCGACCCGGCGAAGCTGCAGGCCGACCAGAAGATGCAGGAAGCCCGCAATGCCGTGCGCGAGGGTGACTACGAGCGCGCCGCGGTCCTGGTCGCCGAAGCCGAGCGCGTCGTGCCCGGCATCGACAAGACGAACCTCGGCAAGCAGGCGCGCGAAGAGCTCTCGTTCATGGCGGCGCTCGAGGTGGCGCGCAAAGCCATCGCCGAGAGCCGCTTCGACGACGCACGCAAGGCGCTCGAGGGCTCGGGCCGCGGCAGCAACAAGAGCGAAGAGGTGAAGGTGAAGGTGCGCGGCGAGCTCGAGGCCGCCGAACTGAAATACAAGAAGGTTGCCATCGAAGAGGCCATCTCCGCCGGTGAAGTCGAGAAGGCGCGCTCGTTGCTCGCTGAGCTCCCTGTCGAGATGCAGGCCGAGCCGGCACAGAAGATCGTCGAGTTCGAAGAGCAGCTGAAGGCCCAGCAGGAGCTCGAGTCAAAGGACGCCGCTGCTGCCGCGCGCGCTGCCGCCGCCCGCCTCAAGGCGAAGCGCGAGCAGGAAATGCAGGAAGCCTTCGTGGTCGTCGAGCGCAAGTTCGCCGGCGCCGAGTGGGATCGCGCGGCCAGCGAGTGCAACCGCGTGATGGACGCCTTCCCGTCGGACAAAGACATCTACGGGCGCGCGAAGAAGCTGCAGGGCCTCATCCCCAACTTCGGGCGCAACTACGACGAGGGCATGAAGAAGTTCCGCCAGGGCGCCAAGGCGCAGGCCGCCAAGCCGCTGCGCACCGCGTACCAGGTGTTCGAGCAGATAGGCCTCAGGGCCAACAAGTTTGGCGGCGAGCTGCAGGACAAGATCGGCGAAGCGGCGGTGATGGCGGGGAAAGAGGCGCTCTCGCGGGAAGATCTCGTCACTGCGTGGCAGAACTTCAAGGACGCGGCGAAGTTCGACGCGAGCGATGCCAAGGCGCGCGCCGGCCTCGACGACGTCAACGCCAGGGCCGAAGACCTGTTTCAGACAGCGTACGTGATTCGCGACCGCGACCCGCGAGAAGCCATTCGCAAGTTCAAGATCGTCGTGCAGGTGACCGACCCCGGCACGAGCGTGCATGAGAAGGCCAAGAATCAACTCGCAGCGATGGCGCCCTGATCGCCGTCTCACTGGAAAAACGACATGAGCCAGTCACTGAGGGAACTCGGCCAGGACTTCGTGGCCGATGGCAACTGGGAGCGCGCGCTGGGGGTCTTCGCCGAAGCGGTGCGTCGCCAGCCGTCTGATCACCGCGCCCGCATGTTCGCCGCGCAGTGCTACGCGAAGATGGGCGAGACCGAGCGCGCGGTGACGGTGCTGCACGCGTGCGCCGAGGGGCTCCTCAAGCGCGACTACCTGCTCTCGGCCATCGCGGCGTGCCGGCAGGCGCTGCCGTTCGCCCCGCGGGAAAGGCGCATTCGCGAGACGCTGGCCCGCATTCACGCCCGCGCTTCCCGCGCCGCGCCGGGGAAGGCGGCTGGCCCGCCGCCTCTCCCGCCCGAGAGCATCTACGACGGGCAGGCCGCGACCGATCTGATGACCCTGCAGGGGTCTGATCTGTCCGACCAGGCCATCAACGTGCTCGCTGCCGTCGACTCGAGCGCGACCACCGACCCCGAGGCCCGCCCTCCGCTGCCGCTGTTCGCGGATCTCGAGCGAGACGCCTTCGTCGAGCTGGTCGAGCTCGCCGACTACAAGGAAATCAAGGAAGGCGAGATCATCTGCACCGAGGGGCAGACCACCGACCGCATCTTCGTGCTGGTTGCCGGCAAGGCCGAGGTCTCGCGCCGCATCGAAGGGGGCGAGGTGAAGACGCTCGCGTTCCTCGGCGGCGGTTCGATCTTCGGTGAGATCTCGATGCTCACCGGCTCGCCGCTCACCTCGACCATCACCGCGGTGAGCGCGTGCGACCTGCTCGAGATCGAACGCGAAGATTTGAACCAGCTCGCGCGTACGTTTCCCATTCTCCCCACCACGCTCGCGCAGTGGGTGCAGTACCGCATGGCGCGCAACCTCATCGCGACCTCGCCGCTGTTCGCTCCGGTGCCCGAGCAGGAACGCCCCCAGCTCCTCACGCGCTTTCAGTTTCGCGCGATCAACTCCAACGAGAAGGCCATCGTCGAAGGCGAGCCGGTGCAGGAACTCGTGCTCATCCTCGCGGGTGAGCTGGTGGTGCAGAAAGAAGACCCCAGCGGCGAGGGCCTGGTGAGCCTCTCGATTCTGCGCGAGGGCGACATCGCCGGTGAGATCGCGCTGCTCAAGGGCCTGCGAGCCACGGCCACGGTCGTCGCCAGCCGCAAGACGGCCATCGCCACGCTCGATCGCAAGAGCTTCGAAGAGCTGCTGCGCCAGTTCCCGAAGATCCGCGACTACCTCGACGGCCTGTCTGATCGCCGGCTCAAGCAGATCGGCGAAGCGATGCGCCCCGTCGAGATCCTCGACGCCGACGAACTGGTCGTGGAGTCCACGTGACCCCGCGCCACGTGGTGGGTGTGCTGCTCGCGCTGTGTGTGGCGGGCGCCGTCTACGCGCTGTGGCCGAAGGAGAAGATCTCGCCCGAAGAGGAGATCCGCCGCCTGGTGGCGAAGACCGTCGCCGCTGCCGAGAAACGAGACGCGGCCGAGGTGGTCGAAGCGCTCGAGCTGCGCTTCAAGGGACCCGGTGGGGCGAACCGCGACGAGGTGAAGCGGTTGCTGATCGGTCAGTTCTTTCAAGCGCGGCAGATCGTGGTGCTCAACCCCTCGCTCGAGGTGACGGTGCCCCCGAATGACCCCCGCACGGGGCACTTCAAGGGCACGTTCGTCTTCGCCAGAGACGGCTCAGCCGTCGACGCCTCCAAATACGAGATCGAAGCGGATCTCGTTCGGGGCGACGACGGCTGGAAGCTGCTCTCAGCGAGCTGGAACCGCTGACGAGTTACTGAATGAGCGGCTTCGCCTCTTCGACCCAGAGCTTGGCGACTTCCTTCTGATTGGCGGCCTTGAGGCGCTTCTCGACGTCGGTCAGCACGTCGTTGAGCTTCTCGCGCGGCTGCTGCGTGGCCTTCATGCGGGTGAGCGCGAACGCGAAGTTCTGGCAGGCGGGGCCCCATTCCTTCTTCTGGAAGAGGATCTCGCCCATCGCCATGTAAGCCTCGGGCAGCTGACCCGTGCCGTCTGGCGGGGTGATGTCCTGGAGCAGCTCGGCGGCCTTGTCGAATTCCTTCTTCTCGAGGAGCAGCGAGCCCTTGGCGTAATAGGCCTTGGTGAGGCTCAGGCTCTTGGCGGCGATGGCCTTGTCGTAGCTCGCCATCGCGTCATCTTGCTTGCCGGCGTTGCGGAGGAGGTCACCACGCGCCAGCCAGTACCGATCATCGCGGTCGAGGTAGATCTCTTCCTTGCCGTCGGCGGTGGGGTTCTTCACGTTCTTGAAGAACGCCTCGTACTTCGCGAGCAGCGCGAGACCCGCGTCGAGTTGACCGGCCTTCTGCAGGTTGGCCGCACCCTCGAAGTAGAAGACGGGGCACGAAGGCGCCTTGGCGACCACCGCGTCGTACGCCGCCGCCGCTCCCGGGTCCTTCTTCAGCGCGAGCGCGTTCGCCTTCGCGTGGTGCGCCCAGGGATCTTCGGGGTTCAGCGCGATGGCCTTGTCGGCGAGGCCGATGGCCTGGTCGTACTGCTCCTGAATGTTGAGGATCGCGGCGCCAATGGCCGTGGCGCGTGCCTTCTGAGGCCCCGACAGCTCGGCCTCACGCTGCATGACCTCCT
Source organism: Archangium sp. (assembly GCA_044371205.1). Classification (GTDB taxonomy): domain Bacteria; phylum Myxococcota; class Myxococcia; order Myxococcales; family Myxococcaceae; genus Archangium_A. The sequence goes on along the minus strand of JBILUC010000004.1, from coordinate 189,832 downwards.
TCAAGATGTTCTCGGCGTCACCGACACGGTCTTTCTTCTGCACGCGGGCCTGGGCGAGGCCGAGGCGCGAGCGGAGGTGATCGGGGTTCTGGCCCGTCGCCTTGGTGAACATGTCGATCGCGCCGGGCATCGCTTCCGAGAGGAGCTGGTCGCCGTAGGCGTCGGCGTAGTTGAGATCCTTCCACGCCTTGTCCATCGCGACCTTGAAGCTGGTGCCGGCGAGCTTCAGGTTGCCTTGCGCGCGCTGCGCCATTCCTTGTGCGTAGAAGATGCGGGCACCCGAACCACCACGCTTGCGGAGCTCTTCGACGAACTCGTCGGCCTTCTTCGCGTCGCCGGCGGCCAGGAGATGCAGCGCCTCGGTGCCATAGCGCTCTTCGCTCTGCGCGTCGTTCTTGAGCGCCTTCTCGAGGAACTCCTTCGCCTTCGCGTCAGCGCCCGCCTCGCGGTGAATGAGCCAGAGGTCGGTGTACATCGCCGCCTCGAACGCGTTCACGTCGGGGGCGTTGGCGTCTTTGCCCAGCGCTTCGTCGGCGATGGTGATCGCCTTCTTGACGTCGGCGAGGTTGCCCTTGAGCGAGGCCTGCCGCGCGTCTTTGAGCAACTCCGCGACGGCCTTCTTGTTGTTTCCCCGCGTGTAGACGAGGAAGACGGTGCCGCCGAGCAGCGCGCCGACGATGAGAATCTGAATCAGTGCCGAGCCGAAACTCTCGCGCTTCTTCCAGTGAGTGGGCTCGTTGCCGTCGGTTGCCATGTGAGAACGCCTCGAGATGAACGACTGAAAGTTGAGGAAGCGCGGCGATATATCGACCGCATTTCCGCAGTGTCAATCAGTGTTCTTCGGCGTTTTCAGATACCTGACGCGATCTTCCACTCATCTTCGCCCACGCGCTTGAGCAACATCTGCTTGATGTCGTTCTCGCTCTGGGTGCGCGAGGTGTACTCCGGGAGGCTGAAAGAGACCTGGTAGCTGTAGGTCACGCGGGCCATCTTCGACTCGTCGTCGAACTCGATTCGGCGCACGGTGACGTCGAGCTTCACGTTCGACATCTTGGCCATGCGCGCAGCCAGCTTGGGCCCGAGGCTCGCGTAGTCGAGATCGTCGTCGGGGTTCGAGCTGCCGCCGTCGTCGCGGAAGCTCTTGTCGGCCATCTTCACGATGGCGTCGGCGTCTTTCTTCTCGACGGCGGCGCGGAACTTCTGCAGCACGTCGATGACCGCGCGGGTCTCGCTGGTGTCGTCGAGCTCGGTGCCGGGGATCTTTCGCGGAGCACACCCCGTGGTGGCGAGGGCCAGCAGGGAGAAGACAATCGCGGAACGCATCACAAGAGACTCCAATCAGACGACGGAATGACGGCGACGGGGTGCTGCTGTTGCCAAAATGTCAGTGCTCGAACTTCGCAACCCTGCACAACGGGTTGTTCTGCGTCGCGGTCGTGCAGGCGACGTGCCGGGCTCGCTTCCTCTCAGGGAAGGGGGCGGCGTGGCCACATGAAACGACACCGCTCCAGCCAGTCGACAGCGCGGGCCTGCGCAGCGGGGCCGAACCGATCGGTGGTCTGCGCCTCGATCAGCTCGCACCGGCCCACCGCGAACGCTGCCTCGACTTGCAGACGTGCGACTTCCTTCGCCACCGGGGCGGGGAGGGTGGCCTCGGCCGACAACGTCTCGAGCAGCGGCAGGGCCATCGCGGCTTCCCCGGCCTGCTGAAGTCGCCGCGCGAGCAGGTAACGCACGGGGTACCTGCTGCCTTCCTGCACGGCCTCCAGCGCGAGCGTCTTGCCGTCTTCGGTGCCGGGAAGGAAGTGGCGCTGCACGGCGCTGCGTTGATCGTCGGGCAAGGTCAGGCTGGCGAGCCGCACCTGGGCCGTGCGCTCGTACGCGGGTGAGACGTGCAGCTCGAGCAGCCGCTCCCACAACTTCCGCGCGAGCTCGACCTGGTTCTCTTCCATCGCGAGATCGGCGCGCGCGAGGGCTGCGTCGGCCCAGGCCGTGACGTCGTCCTGCAGACGCACCAGCTCCGACTCGAGCAGCGCGCGGGCGTCGTCTCGTTGGCCCAACCGCCGCAACAGCTGGGCCTGCGCCAGCGCGTGCGAGGGCTCATCGGGCTGCACGGCACGACACCTTTCCAACAACACCCGCGCGCGCACGGGGTCGATGGAGATCAGGTCACTCGCTTCGGCCGACACCCGCGCGATCTCGCGAGCGCACGGCCGCTCAAAGAGGCTCCCGCGTCGGAAGCGCCCGAAGGCCTGGTTCACGGACTCGGGGTCGAGGGCCACGGTGTCGAGGAAGGTGACGTAGTCGGCTGCGAGCTTCGGCAAGGGTTCACCGAACGCCTCGACGAAGTCTCCATGGAGGTAGAGCGCCCTGAGCTTCTCCTTTCCCCGGGTATCGGCGAGGTAGCGCAGGAAGCTCCCCGCGGTCGTGTACGCGCGCGTGGGGGCAGTGCCGTAGAAGCCCTGCGGCGTCATCAACTCGGCCACGTCAGGCAGCAGCTGCTTCTTCTTCATCGCGGCGCACCACTGGTGGAGCGTGAGGTCGTCGATGGGGTTGTCCGCCGCGACCGCGAAGCCTTCGATCACGCCCACGTGCGGCATCAGCCCGCCCCAACTCGCGGCGACGCCGAACGGCTGGGCGCCCCAGGGTGCGGCCAGCGCGTGCACGAACTCGTGCTTGATCACCGCGTGCGGAAAACCCAGTGAGTTCACGTGCACTTCGCGACGCCAGGGCTTGGCGAACTGCGTGTTGGCGGCCCCCACCAGTCGCTGCTTCTCGTCGGGAGAGCGGTACCACCACACCCGCACCGTGCCCTCCGGCTCGGCGCCGAAGAAGGTGACGAGCTGCTGCTTTCGAAAGCGCAGATCGCCGATCATCTTCTGCAGCTCCACGTCGCTGACACCCAGCGGGTAGTGCAGCCGGATGCCATCGAAGTCCGCGACGCCGCCCAGCGCCCGGCCGACCGAGTCGTCGCTCGCGCGGAAGCCGAGCTCGGTGCCCTTCCATTCCATCCCGAGGAAGATCGTCAGGGTCAGCACCGCCCACCTTGGGCGTCGGGCGTTGAAGCAGAAGGCGGCGAAGGCGAGCGTGAGGGTGGCCGCGCGGAACCAGAGCAACGCCGCAGAGAGCGAGAGTTCCTCATCGTAGAGGGGCCCCGGCAGAAAGCCGCCGAAGTGGTTGAACGCGAACACCTGTGGGCCCGTGATGAGCGGCCAGGCGGTCGAGCTCGCGCTCGCGCTGATCAGCACCACCCAGCTCGCCGCGATCTTCCATCGGCGCTGCGTGATCCGACGAATCACCACAGCGAAGGCGCTGATCAACACCACGCTCGGCAGCACCAGCACTGGCACGAACGCGAACGTGCTGAAGGGATCGCACGGGCTCTGGAGCCACGTCCGGACCGTCGCGGTGAGCACCGCGGGGGCGACGGCGCTCGTCACCACCACGGTCGTCTCGAGACCGGTACCCCCGGCGCGCACGGTCGCGTTGGCGAGGAACGGCCCGACGAACGTCAGCGCGAGGCACAGGCCCGCCGACAGCTCGTAGCCGGGCAGCCCCATCAAGGGCAAGGTGGTCAGGATGACCCCCAACACCGCGACGAGAGACCACGTCACCGCCACCGCTCGACGGGTCATCAGTCTGCTCACGCGAAACAGGACTTCGCGCATCCGTCACACATATAGTCCGCGCCAATGGCTGCTGATCAGAAACCCGGCATCGAAGGTCGCCATTTCTCGCGCGCGCCCATCGAGCTGAAGGTCGACTACAAGAAGCTGAACTCGTTCTTCGCCGACTACACGAAGAACATCAGCAAAGGCGGCACCTTCATCAAGACGAAGAAGCCGCTGCCGCTGGGGACGCGCTTCTTGTTCAAGCTGACCGTGCCGATGCGCCCCTCGGCGTTCGAGTTGGTGGGCGAAGTGGTGTGGGCCACCGCCGAGGGCGAAGAGCCAGGCATGGGCATCAAGTTCGTCTACACCGACGACGGCCAGCGCAACGACTTCGAGGGCGTGGTCGAGCAGTTGATGACCGACAGCCTGGGCGCCGATCTCACCGGCCGTCTCCTCAACAAGCCGCTCAAGACGTGATGGCCCGCCTCAGTGTCTTGTTGGCCGCGCTGTTCGTGGTGAGCGCTTGCGAGTCGCAGGGCAAGCCGCCGGTCGCCACTGCACCTCCGGTGGAAAAGCCGAAGGCACCCGTCACCGACATCACCGCGCAGGATTACGTGATGCCGAAGCTGCCGCGCGCGCGCGTGGTGGTGGTCGATGCGTTCGGCGGCAAGCACCCGGTCGACGTCGAGGTCGCTGCGACCCGCGACTCACGTACGCGTGGCCTCATGTGGCGCACCGAGCTCGCCGAGGGCACGGGCATGTTGTTCCTCTTTGAGCGCGACCAGCCCCTCTCTTTTTGGATGAAGAACACCCTCATCCCCCTCGACATGATCTTCATCCGCTCCGACCTGACGATCGTCGGCATCGTCGAGCGCGCCGAGCCGAAGACGTTCTCGCCGCGCGCCCCGAAGGGCGACTCGATGTACGTGCTCGAGGTGCCGAGCGGCTGGACTGAGAAAATCGGTCTCAAGCCGGGCCTCAAGGTGACGTTCGAAGGCACCCAGGGCCTGACTGCCGAGCCCTGAAGCCCGCGGATTGTGACGCGCGTTCCGCTGTGACTGGCGCGCTCGTTGCGCGCGGCGGCGTCGCAGGTTCACCTTCTCGGGATGCTGTCCGACGCTGAACACCTCGCTCGTCTGTTGGCCCAGCCCCACGAAGCGCGGGAGGCCTACGCGAGCTGGCTCGAAGCCCGAGGCGATCGGCGCGCTGAGTTCCTGCGCGCGCAGGCGGACGTCCGCGCCGCCGAGCCCGATCACCCCGAACGCCTCGAGCTCGAACGCCGGCTGAGCCGTGCCCGCCGCGGGCTCGATCACGAGTGGCTGATCAAGGTCGAACCCGAGCGCGCCCACCTGCTCACCTCGCAGGTGTCGCGTTGTGCATGCATGACGGTCGAGAAGCGCAAGAACCTGAAGTTCCATGACGAGCCGCAAGACACCGAGTGCGACGCGTGGCGAAAGCTCGAGATGTCGATCGAGCGCGCCGCGTCTCAAGGCGTCGAGGAGTTCGCGCCGCTGCGGATGCTGAGCCCCGAGGAGCGGCAGTGGATCGTCACGCTCCCCCCGACCGTCGCGAAGCTCAAGTCGGTGAGCCGGCTCATTCTCGCCGGCAGCGCGCTCGTCCGGCTGCCGCCTGAGCTCGGCCAGTTGCACTTGCATGAACTCGTGCTGCACCCGGCACCGCGGCTGCACTGGTTCCCATTCGAGGTGAGCCGCTTGCCGAACGTGCGCATCACCGTGTCGGCGCACGCGCTCTACGGCAACCACCGCCACCGGCCGACGTTTCCCCAGTTGGTGGCGAGGCGGCCGCGGCCAACGGTGCGCCCGTGCAGCCTCTGCAGCGAGTCGTTCGAAGATCACGGCCAGTGGCGGGTGTGGATCTCACTGCAGGTCGGTACCGAAGTGCTCCCGCTGCTGGTGCAGGCGTGCTCGTCTCGATGCGTACAGCGTTTGCCCCGCGCACCGCCGAACTACCTCGCCGGGCCGCACACCGGTGGGCTCGCCCTGCAACAGCCCCCGCCGGTCACGACCTGAGGCGAGTGAGCTGTTGTGCGATGCGCGAGTCCGAAAGCCATTCCGGCTGGTCGGCGGTCACCTCGACGAGGCACGGCTCCTGGATGCTGAAGAGCACCTGCCACACCCAGTGCATGTTGGGCTTCTTGTCGGTGCACGAGAGGTGAAGTCGCTCGAGGCGGGGGCCTGAGAACTGCAGACACCACCCGTTGCGATCATCAGAGAGACCGTGACCATCGACGACCTCGAGCGAGGGCCGCACCCCGCGGAAAGCGGGCAGCTCACGCAATGACCAGAACGTGAGCCGCACCCGCTCGAGCTGCTTCCAACGCGGGTTCCTCACGACCGCCGCGAAGCCGGTGCCGTTCTGGTCGAGGTCGAGCTGCCGGAGTGCCGGGAAGGTCTTGCCAGAGAGCACCGCCTCGACATGCTCGGCCGTGGCGCGGCGAAGGCCGAGGGTGTGCACCTTCGGCTTTGGCCTCTTCAACAGGGAGGCCAACTCTGCGTCGAGGTACAGCCGCTCGACCGCGTCGAGCTCGGGTCGATCGAGGAAACTGACGGCGCGCTTGCCCCAGGTCGACGCGTCAAGCTCGATGGCCTCGAAGGTGGCCCAGGCGGGCGACTTGAGTTGCTCGTCGTTGGCGCACTCCCGGCCCTCGGCGGGAAAGCCGCGGCGGTAGAGCACGCCTTGTTTACGCAGCCCGGAGTCGAGTGCGCCAAGCCATTCGCGCCCGTAGTTCTTGAGCAATTCGCGTTCGCGCTTTGAGGGCTTCGCGTCGGGCGCGCGGTTGCACTGGAGCGAGATGAACTCGCCCCGGGGATCGCCACGCTCGGCCAGAAAGTCGGCGTAGACGAGCCGACGGCTGGTGTCAGCGGGATCGGCGTAGATGGCGGCGAGCAGGGCCGGCCCGTCCTTCGGGGCAGGGGACCCGCGACTGGGCTGTGCGTTGAGCAGGTCGTCGACCCAGTCGGGCACTGGATCGCGCCACCTCTTCGCCACGCGCTTCGCGGCGGCGAGCAGCACGTCGAGATCGGCGCGCTCTTTGCGAATGTGTTGGCGGCGCTGCTCGAGCCGCGCAGACCACTCGATGATCTGGCGCACGTGACGTGGGTCGTCACACTGCTCGAGCGCCTTGATGACTCGGCCATACAGCGCGCCCTCGGTGCGGGCGAAGGGTGGCTCGAGCACGATGCGGTGCAGCGCCGACGAGAGCCGTGGGTCGTCGGGGAACGCCACGGCCAGCTTCACGATCAGCCCATACGCGTTGGGTGACGTGCGCATCATGCGCTCGATGGCCACGATGAGCGGGCCCACGTCGAGCGGGCCAGCGCCCTTCATTCGCGCGTCGATGGCCTTCGAGGTCGAGCTGTGCGCGGCGAGATCGACGGGCGGCAACTCGGAAAGCAGCTCGTCGCTGAGCGCCTCGATGCGTTCCGCGAGCGCCGGAGACCGCGTGTGCTTCCACCCGTCGAGAAAGGCGAGCAACGCCGCCTGCTTCTCACCTGCCTCCAGCAAGCGCAGCGCTTCGGCCGTGGCCTTCTGACCCTTCGCCATGGCGGGCTTACAGCACGAACCACAGGGGCTCAGAACGACGCGATGACGGTGCCCTGAGCGGCTGCTTCAAACGCGCGCTCGGGCGGCGTGAGCTGCTTGACCTTCGCGTCGTACGCCCGGCGATTGGCCAACTGCACCGGCAGCAACACGAGGCCGATGATGAGCGGGATGATGGTGACGATGCCGACCACCGCAGTGATCATCAGAGTTCCAACCAGACTCCAGCCTCTGATGGCGATGGCCGCGACGATCGACACGGTTGCTGCGGAGAGAAACGGAGTGCCGAAGACCGTCAACAGCACCACCGAAGCCCCAATGCCCGGGCGCGGGCCGACCCCTTTGAGGGCCAGCGAAGGCTCCGTCGTCGACTCGAGGTCCTGAGACACCATGGGCGCGACGTCGGCCTGGGCCACCAGCGCGCCCCGAAACTTCGCTTCGCGGGGGAGTTCCATTCCGTACGACCCGAGGACCAGCGCGACGACCGTAAGTGAGATCATGGTCCACCCGGTTGCAGTGGACGTGCCCACGTGATTTCGGCGACTTCAAGCGGGGTGAGTGTGCAGTGCGCTGCACGAAGCCGCCTCGAAGCACCACAGGCTGCACAGAACGAGGTCAGTTCTTGATCGAGTCGTCGACGGGGGCCAGCGCCTTCTCGACCGACGTCGCGACCTCGACGATGGGCTCCATCTTCTTGGCAGCGGCCTCGTCGGCGCGCTGGGTCTCGAGCGTGGTGAGCTCGGCGGCCGTCGCGACCTCGTGGCCCAGCTTCGCCTCGTCACCCTGAGCCATCGCGAGCGCGTTGAGCTTGCGCGAGACCGCCGCCATTTCGGCTGCGCGAACGGTGGCGTGCGTGGAGCGCATGCCGATGAGCGCCACGCGGGCTCGCTCGAGCAACGCGACTTGGGACTTGAGGCGAGCCAGCACGCGCTCGCGCTTGAGGCGCATCTCGCCGAGGCGACCGAGCTCTTCCTTCAGCGACCGGGCCGCACCTTCGAGTTGCTGCCGCGCCACGGAGTCGCGCGCGGCTTTCGCGCTCGCGGTCAGCTCGTCGATCTCCTTCTGCAGATCGGCGTGCGCATTTTCCTGCACCTGGGCCTCGACGCCGGCCCACTCACCCGCGAGCTCCGCAGCGTCTTTGGTCAGCTTCTGCAGCGTGCGCGCGAGCTCTTCTCGCGCCGAGTCCCGAGGCAGGGCAGCGAGCTGCGTGCCGGCCTGGCGGTAGAGGTTCAGGGCCTTGTTGATCTGCGTCTCGAACTCGCCGGTGAGCGACGGGAGCATCTCTTCCACCGCGGCTTCGACGGGGTCTGACTTGAGCGCGATGTGCGAGCCCAGCGAGCCGATGCCCGCGAAGAGCGCGATGATGAGCCCGCTGACAGCAGCGTTGATGACGGTCGGCGTGGAGAGGTCGGTCAGCCGTGACGAGAGGATCTTCGCGACCTCGGTGCCCGCAACCGCGAGGCCACCGGTCGCCAGCGCCGTGCCCACGTAGTGCAGCGCGCCGGGGCGATCGACGCCGACCGAGCCTTCTTCACCGCGCTCCGCAAGCCTCGACTTCACCATCAACAAGCCCGCTGCAGCGCCTGCGAGGGCCACCGTCCACCCCGCGGAGAAGCCGAAGAGCCACGGCAGCGCGGGCAGCACCACCGAGAGCCCGGTGAGCAGCATGCGATCCATCTTGTCGCCGCGCACGCAGGCCAGCGACGTCGCCACCAGCGCGAGGAACGACATGCTGACCTGCACCTGGAGCTTCTGCGCCAGGAACCCGACCACCCCGGCCCCGGCACCCGCCGCGAGGGCGCGGGTCACGTTCCGTTCGAAGGCTTCACGGTGCTGCAACTGAATGACGGCGGCGTTCGACATGGCGTCCTCGAAGAAGAGTGATCAGTACGTCGAGCCCATGAGGCCGTAGTCGCGGCGCGCCTGGGTGCGAATCTGCTTCTGCATGGCTTTGCCCTCGGCCTCACCCGTCGCGGCCTCGATGCCGCCGAGCTGGCCCTGCACGTTGGCGAAGTCATCCTTCAGCGCTCCCGGCCCCGCCACGGCAGCCGCTTCGTCGAAGTAGACCTGGTTGGCCTGAATGAGCTTCTTCGCCTCTTCGCGGTTCCCCTTCTCGAGCGACTCGGCGGCCTTCTGCGCGTTGTCGGCAGCGCGCGCGCGGGCGGCGAAGACGATCGCGTCCTTGTCGCGGTTGTCCATCACCACCTTCGCCTGATCGGTCGTCATCGCCGAGAGCCGCGCTTCACCGTGCACCTGCGGCGCGCCGTCGGCGAGCACGTCCTGGTACTCGAGGTCGAGCGCGCTCACGTCAATCGACTGGCCCACCATGCTGCCGTCGACGCTGAAGTGCGCGACGAGGCGCTCCTGCTGCGAGGCGGCGAAGTCGGGCAGCGCGACGGTGACCAGCTCGAAGTCGCCATCGAAGCGACGGCTGACCTGCGAGTAGCCGAGCACCCGCTGCAGCTGCGCGCCCTTCGGCACCCGGAAGGTGAGGGTGACCTGGCGGGCGACCTGGGTGCCGGCGGCGTTGAGATCCTTCTGGAAGATGGCGGCGAGCTGCGAGGCGTCCTGCAGGTAGGCGTAGGCACCGGCGCCGACCTCCGCGAACGCCTCCATCAGGCGCTCGTTGTAGTCGTCACCGACGCCGACGCTGCTCACCGACACGCCGAGGCTGCGAATCTCGCGCACGATGGCAGTCAGGCTCTCGAACTCGACGACGCCCTCGGTCGGCTGACCATCGCTGATGAGCACGATGCGGTTGACGTTGAAGTCCGCGCGACCGGCGAGCAGCAGATCGCGACCGACGGTGAGCCCCGAGCCGATGTTGGTGCCGCCGTCGTCCCAGATCCCGTCGATGAAGGCGAGCATGCGCTCTTTGTTCTCGGGCGTCGCGAGCGCGCCATCGAGTGACTTCACGTCACTGCCGTAGTGCACGATGGCGAGGCGGTCGGTCGCGTTGAGCTGGCTGACGAGCTGTCGGGCGGCCTGCTTGGCCTGATTGAGCTTGAACCCCGACATCGAGCCGGAGCGATCGATCACCACCGCGAGGTTCACCGCCCCGCGCGCCCGGCCCGGCACCTCGACGCCCCGCAAATCGACCGTCGCGAACAGGTCTTGCCGGCCGAGCGTGATGAAGGGGTGCGAGAGCCGCGAGGTCATCGTCAGGCTGCCACCGCTGGTCGTGCGCGGCATCGGCGTCGTGATCACCACGTCGGTGGGCCCGGGTCCGTTCCTGGTGAAGCGTGGCACTCCCGCCACGAGGGCGACGAGGGCCAGCACTCCGGCAGCAGCAAGGAAGATTCCAGTTCGATTCATCTTTCAGCTCCTCAAGGCTTGGATCGCAGGAACGACGATGACAGCCAAAGCGTGGTCCCGGTTGCACGTTTGAGGGACCCGTTCGATCTGACTGCGAAGCGCGCGCCAACGAGAAAAGGCCCGCCGAAGCGAGCCCTCTCAGGGTGAAGCCAATGAATTGAGGAGGATGCAGCGCGAGTACAGGCGCTTACATGCCGGCGTCAGCCGCGGCCCCACGGGCACAGAAATAGGGGTCACGCACACCGGTAAAGCCGCCGTCGCTGCCGGAGAGCGCCGCGAGCGTTTCGGCCGAGAGCAGCAGGGCGCGGCAGCTGAGCGCCTTCGGGCCCTTGTCGAGGTTCTCGTCAAAGGAGGGGCAGGTGCTGGCCTGCGCACACGCGCGCGAGCAGTACCCTTCGGCCGGCCCGTCGACGCTGGCGTCGCTGCTGAACGCGGAGTCGCGCACGCAGATCAGGTCTTCACACTCGACCGAGCCGATCGCGATGAAGTCTTTGTTGGCGCCCTGGGCGTTGCGCACTTCGCGCTCCAGGATCGGCAGCGGCGCCCCCCCGTCGGGGTTGCGCTTCACCAGCGTGCAACGAGAGTTGAGATCGGTTGCAGGCTTGCACGCGACGACCGCGACGCTGATCACCGCGAGGGCCAACATCTTCCTGAACATGCGCGGCAAGGTAACACACGAGCCTCGGAGATCGAGACTTCACAACGCATCGCCAACAGGTAGAGTCCGCCGCGCTGTCTCAAGGGGCTCGGCGTACTTCTGTCGCCGAGTGGGAACATCAAGCGTCGCGGAGATGCACAAATTGACACGGAATCTGGCTGCGACGTTGAGCGTCGCCTTCCTCTGCTTCTCAGGGACGGCCTTCGCTCAGGATCTGGGACTCGATCTCACCGAAGAGCCCAAGAAAGAAGAGCCGAAGGAAGAGCCGGTCACGCCGAAGTCGACGGCACCCGTCACCACGGCGACCGATGAGCCGGCGGCGAAGGCGGCCAAGAAGAGCGATCAGCCCGCCGTCGAACGTGACACGACTCAAGACGACCGCGTGAAGTCGGTGCAGAAGAAGCTGTACTTGAAGCGCGGCCGATTCGAGCTGGCCCCTTCGTTCATCATCAACGTCAACGACGCGTATTACACGAAGCTCGGCGGTGCGATTCGCGCGGCCTTCTACCCGGCCGACTCGCTGGCCATCTCGGCGCGCTTCTCGCTGATGCAGACCACGGCCACCGACGACGTGAAGGTCGCCAAGCGCAACCTGAACTCGCGCATCTTCTTCTCGGTGCCGATCTGGTCGGTGATGGGTGACATCGAGTGGAGCCCCATCTACGGCAAGCTCGCCTTCTTCAACGACATCCTCCACCTCGACGCGTACCTGCTGGGTGGCGGTGGCGTCGTCTACACCGAGACCTCCGCGGCGCGCGGTGTGAACCCGGCCTTCGATCTCGGCCTCGGCATGCGCTTCGTGGTGAAGGACTTCATGGCCGTGAATGTGGCCCTCATCAACACCACCTACGTCGACACGCCCGTCGGTACCAATAAGGGTGTCGTGCAAAACCTCATGATGGTCAACGCCGGCATCTCGTTCTTCATCCCCTTCAAGTCGACGTACCGGGAGGAATGACGTGAAGACCTCACGCTTCTTCCTGTTGGCATTGTCGTTGTTTGCATTCCCCGTCTTCGCGGCCGCCGAAGACGAAGCCGGTGACGTGTCTGAGATCGACAAAGACGCGTCAGGCCCGTTGCGCGATCGCATTCGTCCCGTGTCCGGTCACCTCTTCTTGATGGACGGGCGCTTCGAGATCAGCCCCAGCGTCGGCATCTCGCTGCGCGACGCGTTCTGGCAGAAGGTCGGCTTCGGCGCGGCGTTCACCTACCACTTCACCGAGACCATCGGCCTCTCGGCTCGCGCGACCTACAACCTCTCACTCATCTCCGGCAGCGCGCAGATCTGCGACCCCGGCGGTGGCTGCGCGTTGCCGACCCGGGAAGAGCTGACGACCTTCAACGGCGCGACCGCCAACGTCGCGTACGGCTACATGTCGCTGCTGACCAGCGTCGACCTCCAGTGGGCTCCGCTCTACGGAAAGATCGCGCTGTTCTCCGAGAACATCCTCAACTTCAACATCTACGGCCTGATCGGCCCGACGTTCCTCATGTACGGCCCGAACAACTCGTTCACCGTCGGCGGCAACATCGGCATCGGCTTTCGCTTCTTCATCAACGAGTGGCTGTGCCTGCGGCTCGAGCTGCGTGACGTCCTCTATTACGAGGAAGGCGCCAACGCGCGGAACTCGTTCCGCAACCAGCTCATGACCGAGATCGGCTTCTCGATGTTCTTCCCCACCATCTTCCGCCAGGAGGGCTGAGCCATGACGACCCGACTCATTCGAGCCCTCGCGTTGGCCCTGGTGACCTGCCTCGCGTTGCCCGCGTCTGCTCAATTCGAAGGCCTCGACCTCGGCGGCGGCAGCAAGAAGAAGGGCGGCAAGAAGGGCGGAAAGAAGGGCGGCAAGAAGGACGACAAGGCCGACGACAAGAAAGACGACAAGGGCACCGGCGAGGTGCCGCTGCCTGAAGGTGGCCTCGATCTCTCGAAGCCCGCAGGCGACACTGCTGAGAAGAAAGACGACAAGAAAGACAACAAGCCCGCCGCCACCATGTCGTTCGACGCGGTCGACGTGTCGGGGAAGACGGGCGATCGCCAGAAGATGGAAGCGGCGATCACCCAGTTCAAGAACGACAACTTCGAACCTGCCGCGCTCGCCTTCTACGACATGAGCCAGGACCCGGCGATGGCCGGCCTCTCGGTCGAGGCGGAGTACTGGCTCGCCAAGAGCCTCTACAAGCTGGGCATGTACCACTCGTCGTTGCAGATGTTCTCGAAGGTGCTCGCGCGTGGACCCTCGACGAAGTTCTTCAAGAGCTCGCTCGAATGGTTGTTCTTCATCGCGCGCAAGACGGTGAATGAGACGGTCGTGCTCGACGAGATCGCCCGGTACTCGAACTACGAGTTCCCCGAGCGCTTCCGCAACGAGTTCCGCTACCTGCTCGCCCGCTACAACCTGGTGCGCGGCAAGGCGCTCGACGACGCCGAGCAGACCGGTGAAGCGACCAAGGCCTTCGACGAAGTGAAGCGCCTCTCGCTGATGGTGCCCAAAGGCGACCCGTTCTACGCGCGCGCCAAGTACCTCGAGGGCCTCGCGTACTTCCGCGAGAACAAGCTCGAGAAGGCGCTCGAGACGATGAAGGAAGTGATCCGCGCCACCCGCACCGCCGAAGGCCCGCTGACGACCGAGGGCAAGCAGCTCAAGGCGTTGCGCGAGCTGGCTTTCATGCAGCTCGCCCGAACCCACTACGGCGCGCGCCAGAACCGCTACGCCATCTTCTACTTCTCGAAGATCGAGCGCGGCGGTGCACAGTGGCTCGAGTCGCTCTTCGAGGCCTCGTGGGCGCACTACCGCATTGGTCAATATGAGCAGGCGCTCGGCAACCTCATCACCTTGAGCTCGCCGTTCTTCCGCGACGAGTACTTCCCCGAAGCGCTGATTCTGAAGGCCGTCGTCTACTTCGAGAACTGCCGCTACCGCGAGGCGCTCACCATCATCGAAGACTTCGAGAACATCTACGGGCCCGTGCAGGAAGAGCTCGAGCTGCTGGTGAACAAGAACATGGAAGCGACCGAGTACTTCAACGTGCTCGACGAGGTGCGCAAGAAGAACAAGTCGGGCGCCAAGTTGAAGGGCACCGACGAGATCCTCGAGCGCATTCTGAACCTCGCGCTGACTGACAAAGACTTGAAGAAGACCGCCGACTCGATCACCGAGCTCGAGACCGAGATGGACACCATTGGCGAGAAGGGTGACACCTTCAAGTACTCGAACCTGAGCAAGCAGGTCATCGAGCAGCTCAAGACCCAGCGTGGCGCGCTGGTCAGCAAGGCCGGCTTGATGGCCAAGGCGAAGCTCAACTTCGAGCTGGGTCAGTTGAAGACGTTGCGCGCCAACGGCCTGCGCATCAAGTTCGAGACGACCTCGAAGGAAAAGGAATTCCTCGAGGAGATGCTGCAGGCGGGCGGCAAGAACTCCATCGTCAAGAAGTACAAGTACCGCACCGACGTGAGCGACGAAGAGCTCTACTGGCCGTACGTCGGTGAGTATTGGCGCGACGAGCTGGGCACCTACCAGTACACCCTGACCAAGGGTTGCATCGAGCGCGACAGCGCGAACACCAAGAAGGAGTGACACCTTGAGCGAACCGAGACCGGTCACCATCGCCTTCGACGTGATGGGGAGCGATCACGGCCCGCTCGAGATCGTTCGCGGGGCCGCCCAGCTCACCCTCGACACGCCGCACATTCACGCACTGCTGGTGGGCGATCGGGCGCTCATCGACAAGGCGCTGCACGAGGTGCGGCACAACGCCGAGCGCGTCGCGGTGCACCACGCGCCCGACTTCGTGGCGATGCACGAGAAGCCCAACGCGGGGCTCGAGGCGAAGCCCAATGCCTCGGTGATCGTCGCGGCGCGGTTGGTGAAGGAAGGCGAGGCCGACGCGATGGTCTCGGCCGGCAACACGGGCGCCGGGGTGCTGGCGTGCGCGCGAACGTTTGCCTTGATTCCCGGCGTGCGGCGGGCCGCCCTCGCCACCGTGTACCCGACCGCCGTCGGCCGCGGCGCGAAGAACGACCCGTTCTCCCTCATCCTCGACGTGGGGGCGACCGTCGACGCGAGCGCCGAAGATCTCGTCGCCTTCGCGGTGATGGGCTCGGCCTACGCGCGCATCATCTCGAAGAATGAAGCGCCGACGGTGGCGCTGTTGAGCAACGGCACCGAGGCGCAGAAGGGCCCGGCGCGCGTGGTGGAAGCCAACGCGAAGCTGCAGACGCTGCCCGGGCTTCGCTTCATCGGCAACGTCGAGGGCGTCGACATCCCCAAAGGCACGGCCGACGTCATCGTCTGTGACGGCTTCGTCGGCAACGTGTGCCTCAAGATGCTCGAGGGCGTCAGCGAGACGGTGATCGAGCTCGCCAGGTACGCCTACAAAGAGAAGCTCTTGTGGCGCGCGGGCCTGGCGATGTTGAGCAGCGGCATCGAGCGCATCAAGGAAGTGACCGATTGGGAACAGTACGGCGGTGCGCCGATCCTCGGGTTCGATCGCTTGTTCATCAAGGCGCACGGCCGCTCGAAGGCGCGGGCCATCTCGAATGCCGGCAAGGTCGCGGCGCGGGCGGTGTCGCACGATCTCGCCAACGCCATTCAGGCGATGCTCCCCAAGGCGTGATCGCGGCAACGCTGCTAGAACCACCGCGTCCGTGACTTCCGCCGATCCTGCCGCCAAAAGCGTTCGCCGCATCTACCGGTGGGATCTCGACAAGACCTACCTTCAGACCGAGTTCGACACGATTCGCCAACTCGTGAAGACCGCCTTTCAGAAGGCGCACGAGAAGAAGGCCGTGCCGGGCGCGGCGGCGTTGATTCGGGAACTCAAGGCGACCGGTGACTCGCAGCTGTGCATCGTGTCGGGCAGCCCGACCCAGATGCGCAAGGTGCTCGCCGAGAAGCTCAAGCTCGACGGCGTCGAGTTCGACGAGCTGGTGCTCAAAGACAACCTCCGCAACCTCGTGCGCGGCCGCTTCAAGGCCATGCGCGGGCAGGTCGGGTACAAGCTGCCGGTGCTCCTCGAGAGTCGCGCGCGGGCGCCCGTCGAAGCCGAAGAGGTTCTGTTCGGTGACGACGCCGAGGCCGACGCCTTCATCTACTCGCTCTACGCCGACATGGTGGCGCGCCGCGTATCGGAGCCCGTCGTCTACAGCGTGCTCGAGGCCGCCGAGGTCTACCCCGACGACATCGATCGCGTGATGGACCAGTGGAAGCAGATCGCGCCCGCCGACCCCGTGCGGCGCATCTTCATCAACCTCGACCGACTCACGCCCCCCGCAGCCTTCGCGCGCTACGGCCCGCGCGTGGTGCCGATCTTCAACTACTTCCAGGCCGCGCTGGTGCTGCTGGGCGACAAGCACCTCACCGGCCCTGCGGTGCTCCGCGTCATGATCGAGCTGGTGCAGACCGCGGGGTACAACCTGTTGACGCTGTCGAACTCGTTTCAAGATCTGCTGCGCCGCGGGCTGCCCATCGCCGACGTGGCGCAGGCCCTCGTCGAGGCGCTCCAGGGGCCGGGCGCGATGTTTCAGGTGGTGCGGCCGGTGCCCGACATCATCGCGGCCTTCAGCAAGCGGGTGGTCGCGCTGGGGGCGCAGCCGGCGCCGGTGAAGGCGCGCGACATCGACTATCTCTCGTTGCTCGACGACGCGCGGCCGCGCACGCACAAGAAGCGCAAGCGGTACGACTGACCCCTCGTGGGCTCGCGTTTGGGGCCCTGTTTCAGGCTATAGGGGCCGAGCACCCGTCGACGGGACCGGCTCTTCAGCCGCCTTCCCCCGATCGCCGGGCTGCGACAGGAAGCAATGAACACCGACACCACCCCCGAGCAGGCGAACGAGCCTCGCTCCCCGGCGCCTGAGAACGCGCCGGTGGAGGCGAGCAGCCCGGCCGCCCCGCAGACCGACGCCCCCTCTCACTCCCACCACCACAGCGGCCCTGACATCGAGCCCGAGCGACTCGACCCCGACGCGGTGCGCGTCTTGTTGCGCCTGCGCCAGAACGGCCACGAGGCGTACCTCGTCGGTGGTTGCGTGCGCGACCTGCTCATCGGCCGCGAGCCCAAAGACTTCGACATCGCGACGAGCGCGACGCCCAACCAGGTCAAGTCGCTCTTCCGCAACTGCCGGCTCATCGGGAGGCGCTTCCGTCTCGCTCACGTGTACTTCAAGGGCGGCAAGATCCTCGAGGTCTCGACCTTCCGCGCGATGCCGAACCTCGTCGAGGAACCTCAGCCGACCGAGGCGCAGGAGGGTGAGGTGCACTCCGAAGGCACCGAGCACATCGCTGACGCCGACGTCGAGGCCATCGTCGCGCTCGAAGCCGGCCAGGACGTGCCGAGCGCCCCCGTCGACGACGTGCAAGACGATGTCGCCGTCGAGCCCGAAGAGACGATCGCCCCCGATCTGCTCATCACCGAAGACAACACCTTCGGCACTGCGGAGCAGGACGCGCGGCGCCGCGATTTCACGATGAACGGGTTGTTCTACGACCCCAGCATCGGCCGCGTGATCGACTACGTGAACGGGCTGCGCGATCTCGCGGACCGCGAAATTCGCACCATCGGCGATCCCGAGGTGCGGCTGCGCGAAGATCCCGTGCGCATCCTCCGCGCGGTGCGGTTCGCCGGGAAGCTGCAGATCGACCTCGAGTCTCGCACCTACGCGGCGATGGAAGCGGCCGTCGAAGATCTCCCGCGTTGCTCGGCCCCGCGCCTGCTCGAGGAGACCTTCCGCCTGCTGCGGGGTGGGCACGCTCGCCCGGCGCTGCACCTCGTCGACGCGTTGGGGGCCCTGAAGATCCTCCTCCCGCCGGTCGCTGAGTACCTCTCGGCCCAGGACGCCGAGGGCGTGTCGGAATACTGGCGCTTCGTCGACGCGATGGACGAGGCGGTGCGCAAGAACGTCTCGTTCGACGACTCGATGTTGCTGGCGAGCATTCTGTTGCCGCTCTCGCTCGACGAGCCCGATCAGGCCGGTGAAGACGATGGCTCGAAGCCGCCCACCGTGGCGCAGGCCATCGAGCAGCTGCTCGCGCAGTTGGTGCAGAAGGCGCGGCTGCCGCGGCGCATCGCTGAGCGGTGCCGCATGATCCTCATGGCGCAGCGCACGCTCGCCGGGCTCCGTCGTCGTCGCGGCGGGCTCATGGGCTTCCGCGGTCACCCGCTGTTCGCCGAGTCGCTCGCGGTGTTCGAGGTCTGGGTGCGCGCCACGGGTGAACACCAGGACAAGCTCGACAACTGGAAGGCCGGCGGGGCACCTCAGCCGACCGCCGATGCTCCTGGCCCGCGTCGCCGTCGCCGCCGTCGTCGTCGTGGCGGTGGGGGCGGTGGTGAGGCCTCGCAGCAAGAGGGTGGTTCGCCTGCTCCGTCGTCCGGCGGCGAGTGAACCCGCTGATCCACGCTGAGCTGGGTTGGCTCAGCGCGCAGAAGTTGAAGGAACGCCGCGATCGCATTCTGGTGACCGCGGCGGGGGTGCTCCCTGATCTCGATGGGCTGACGCTGCTCGGTGGGGAGGATCTCTATGGCCAGTGGCACCACGTGCTCACCCACGGCGTGGTCTCGGCCTCCATCATCTGCGCGATCCTCACGGCGTTCGCGAAGGAGCGCCTCAAGGTCTTCGGCTTCGGGCTCTTCGCGTTCCACCTGCACCTGGTGTGCGATCTCGCGGGCAGTGGGCCGGGGTGGCCGATTTATTACCTGTGGCCCTTCAGCAGGGCCGAGCTCTTCTGGTCAGGCCAGTGGGATCTGGCGAGCTGGCAGAACGCAGTCATCGGCCTCGGTGTGTCGTTGACGTGTCTGTGGTGCGCGATGCCGCTGGGGCGCACGGTGTTCGAGATCTTCTCGGTGAAGGGTGATGCGGCGGTGGTGATGACGTTGCGAAAGCGGTTCGCGCGGAGGACCTGACGATGGCTGCCCGGAAAGACGCCTGGCTCGCAGAACTCCAGCGGGGCTTTTCACCTGCGCTGCTCGACACGCTGTTCGAGACGAGCGTGCCGGGGCTCGAGGCGCGGCTGTCGGCGTTGCTGCGCGTGCCTCCCAACAAGAAGATCGCGGCGGCGGCGGTGACGTTCTTCGAGCGCTTTCCAGTGCGGTTTCGCGAAGCGCTTTCCTGCGCTGCCGTTGCTGCCGGGGTGGCCGTCGTGCACCACGCGAAGTTCCCGGCGAAGGTCCGGACGCCAAAGGCCCCCAACGCCCACGTGCCGACCTGGCACCTGGCCGTGACCGCGGCGCTGGGGAAGGTGCTCGCAGCTCCACCGAAAGCGCCAGCCGGGAAGGGCGATGCCAGCCCGATTGCAGGGACCCGCCGCGCAGATCTGCAGACCGCGTGGCTCGCGCGAGCTGCGACGCGTCACCCTGACGCGCTGCCCGCATTGTTGGCGCGCTTGCCCGAAGGGCCGGCGACCGACGTGGTGGATCGGGCGGTGACGTTGCTCGACTTCGCGCGTGACGGCCGCATCGCCGACGCTGCAGCATCGTTTCTGCGTCGCCCCACCGTTCGCCTGTCAGCCGAGCAGCCGATCTTCCCCGTGCTCGCGCTCGTGCTCGTCGCGCATGGAGATCGGTCGCACCGCAAGACGGCGGAGGCGCTGTCGGCTTCGATTCCCTCGCTCACGTGGCTCGAGCGCGCGCTGCCTGACGTCGAGTCTGCCCCGCGTGCTGCGGCGCCGAAGAAGCCCTCCGTGCCGGTCGATGAAGAGGGCTTTCTGCGCTTCATCGCTGAAAAGCCGGGCGATGGCGGGAGAGTGGCTGCGTTCGCGGACTGGTTGCTCGAGCGCGGAGACCCGCGGGGAGAGTTCCTCGCGCTCCAACGCGCAGGTCGGGAGCTGACGGCGAAAGAGCAGACCCGGGTCAACGCGTTGCAGAAGAAGCATCAGAAGGTCTGGCTTCGCTCGCTCGCGCGAGGCTGCGTGAAGGGCTCGGCGGTGTTTCGCGACGGCCTGCTTCGAGCGGTCGAACTCGGGGTGTGGAGGGGCGGAGATCTTCCGCTCGACGACGAACCTCTCCTGCCGGTGCTCGAGTCGCTCACCGTGACGGGAGCGGCGAACCTCCCCGAGCTGAAGACGCTCCTGTCCGATGCGCGGCGCTTCACCTCGCTGCGTTCGCTCACCGCGTCCGCGCGAATTCTGGAGGGCGCTTCCCCGAGCCTGATGCAGCAGCTGGTGTCAGTCGGCGTGGTCGAGCCGTTCCTTGATGAGCAGGGCCCGCGGCTGACGGTGATCTCGCGCGCGTCGATGCCAGCGCTCAAGGAACTCCGGCTGCGCGGCCAGTGGTGGGAGCAGGTCTCCGAGGTCGAGGCGCTCCCCCAGTTCCGTCAGCTCGAGCGGCTGTACGTCGAAACCACGAGGCCCGAGCTGTGGATGCGGCTGACGAAGAAGATCGCCCGAGTCGAGCTCGCGCCGTACGGCCAGCCGGTGCAGGTGTTCGCTCGCTGACGTCGGGTCGCTTGCTGCTCACGGACCTTCGAGTGTGCCGGCCGCTCGCGCCTCTGCCTGCACCACCTCGAGGCGAGCCTGCGCGCCGAGGAACCCGGGCTTCAGGGCCAGGCTGCGCTGGAACGCATCGATGGCCTCGTCGTAGCGCTTCGCCTTCGCGAACGTTTCGGCCTTCCCGAACCAGGCGAAGTGGTCGGTGGGCGCGAGCGCGATGACCCGATCCCACGCGTGGATCGCGTCGTCGATGCAGCCCGCCCCGGAGAAACGACCTGCCGCCATGCGCCACGCGGCTGCGTCGGTGGGCCGTTCAGCGAGCCAGTCCCGGTAGACCTGCTGCGCGAGCGGGGCTTCTGCCAGCGCGTCCCAGAAGGGGGTGTCGCTCATGGGGCCGATCAACTTCTCATCGGCGAGCAGGTCCCGAAACGCGCTCGCTGCATCTGCGTGGTCAAGCCGCGCCAGCGTTCGCGCACGGACCAACCGCGCATACGTGCGCGTGAAGAAGAACGCCTTGTTCTCGAACTTCGGCTGGAGCGCGTAGTCCCACGCGCGCAACGCTTCTTCATCGCGCTTGAGTTGGAAGAGCGCATCCGCGAGCCCATACGCCGCGTCCACGAAGTCGGCGTTGAGCTCGAGCGCCTTCTGAAACACCGGTACGGCTTCTGCCCAGCGCCCCAGCTTCGCCATCGCGCGCGCGGACTCGTGCACTACCTGCGAATCGCGAGGCGACTGCGCCGCGACCACCACCAGCGAATCGAGCGCGTCTTCGGGGTGCCCAAGTGAGGTCAGGAGCATCGCCCGTTCGCGTTGGGCCTGCGGGTGACCGAGCGCGACCGCCTGGGTGAAGGCCTCGAGCGCGCGTCGGCGATCATCGTCGTACTCGCGCGTCGAATCGGCACCTCGCGAGAGCTCCAGCTCGCGCAGGCCTTGCTGGTACCACGCCTCGGCGGTCTTCATTCGTCGCGCTCCACCGTGGGCCCCGTCTTCGCGCGCTCGAACTCGGCGCGGGCCGCCCGTTCGCGCTTGTCTTCCGAATAGAAGCCATCGCGCGCCTCATCGGGGTCGTCTTCGCGGAGATCTGCGGTGACGACGGCCTTGCTCCCGAACTTCGAGGCGATCGCATCGAGCGCATGGTTCAGCTTCGTCGCCTTCGACGGGCCGGTGCTCGCGGTGAAGAGACCGAGCTGGCCTTCACCACTGACCAGTTCCTGACCGGACACGCCCGTGAGCCGAATGGTGCGACGCAGATCGACCTTGCTCAGCAGTCCCACGGCTTCCCGGTACAGCGTCTGGCCGTCGTCGGTGGGGGTGTCGAGGGTGAGCCTGCGGGTGATCTGCGTGAAATCGCCGTACTTCACGGTGAGCTGCACGCACCGCGCTTTCACGCCTGACTTGCGCAACCGCCGACCGACACGCAGCGCCTGAGAGTGGAGGTGCGGCTTGAGCGGCTCTTCTCCGATCAGATCTTCTTCGAAGGTGTCTTGCGCGCCGACGCTCTTCGCCTCGCGGTCGGACACCACGGTGCGTGAGTCGATGCCCTGCGAGAGCTCCCAGAAGTGCTGCGCCGAAGAGCCGAGGTTGCGGGTGAGCCACTCGAGATCTTTCGACGCCACGTCGCCGATGGTGCGCAGGCCGTACTTGTGCAGCACCTCTTCGGTCTTCGGCCCGACGCCCCAGATGCGCGAGACGGGCAGCGGCGCGAGGAACGCCTTCGCGGTGCCGGTGGGGACTTCCTTCTGGCCATTGGGCTTCGCGAAGTCGGAGGCGATCTTCGCCACGAACTTCACCTCTGCGATGCCGGCCGACGCGGGCAGGTCGAGCTCGTCGCGGATCTCCTTGCGAATGCGCGCGGCGAGCGAGACCGCGTTGCCGAACAGCGACTCCGAGGCGCCGACGTCGAGGAAGGCCTCGTCGAGCGAGAGCGGCTCGATCTGCGGCGTGTAGCGCTCGAAGATGCGAAACACGGCTTCGCTCGCGTCGACGTAGGCGTGAAAGCGCGGCGGCACGACGATGGCTTTGGGCGCCATCTTCAGCGCGCGGGCCATCGGCAACGCGCTGCGCACCCCGAAGGGCCGCACCTCGTAGGAAGCTGCGAGCACCACGCCGCGCTGTGGGTGACCACCGACGATCACCGGCTTGCCGCGAAGTGCCGGGTCATCTCGCTGCTCGACCGACGCGTAGAACGCGTCCATGTCGATGTGGATGATCACCCGGGCTCGGCACCGAACAGCGAGTCGATCACCGACTGCAGCTCGGGAGGCAGCGGCGCCTGCACGGTCACCCGCTCATGGCTGCGCGGGTGGGTGACCCCGAGCGAGGCCGCGTGCAGAAAGAAGCGGTTCAGCCCTGGCAGCGGCCGGCCCCCGTAGAGCGTGTCACCGGCGATCGACGCGCCGATCGCCGCGAGGTGGGCGCGCACCTGGTGCAGCACACCCGTCACGAGCGTCACGTCGACCAGTGACCACGAGCCCTTGCGCCGCAGCACCTTGAACAGGGTGAGGGCAGGGCGGCCTTCGGTCTCCGAGGGCACGACATGATCGCCCGCGTGCGCGAGCGGCACCTCGATCTCGCCTTCGTCGGCGAGCGGCCCGTTCACCAGCGCGAGGTAGCGCTTCTCGATGTTCCGATCTTCACCGAAGGCGGCGCGCATCGTCTGCCAGTCTTCCCGGGTGCGCGCGGCGAGCAGCACGCCAGAGGTCTCCACGTCGAGCCGGTGACACAGCCCCGCCTCGCGGTGATCGTCGGCGACGCTCGCCATTTCCGGGTACTTCGCGATCAGCGCGTTGGCGACCGTGCCCAGCTCTCCTGGCTGCAGCGGCTGCGAGGGCACGCCGGCGGCCTTCGCGACGAACACGAGGGCCGCGTCTTCGTGCAGCACGGTGAGCGGGAGCGCGACATCGGGCGTGGCACCGGTCGTCGTCGGCACCTCGGGCAGCTCGACCTCGACCGAGTCACCCGCAGACACCGACACGCCCTTCTTTGCCCTGCGGCCGTTGAGCCGAACGTGACCGTCTTCGAAGAGCGCCTTCACCCTGGCGCGCGACAGGCTGCACTTCTCGCCGACGAGAAGATCGATCCGCTGGCCCGCGGCGGCTGCGTCCACCTGCAGGGTCTGCTTCGTCATTCGATCAACGCCTCGTAGACCTCTTCGGCGGTCTGGAAGCGATCGTCGGGCTCCTTGCGGATCAACCGATGCGCCACGCGCGAGAGAATGCGATCGCTGCGCGAGTTCAACGCCGAGATGGGCACCGCTTCGGTCTCGAGCACCTTCTGCCAGAGCTCGTACGGGGTCTTCGCTTCGAACGGAGGCCGCCCCGAGAGCAGCTCGTAGAGGATCACGCCCAGGGAATAGAGGTCGGTTCGGGTGTCGAGCTTCTCACCGAGGATCTGCTCGGGCGCCATGTAGCGGAAGGTGCCCACCAGGCGACCGTCGGCCGTCACTGCGGCGTCGTCGCTGATGTACTTGGCGAGCCCAAAGTCCATCAGGCGCACGATGCGATCTTCGTCGACCATCACGTTCGACGGCTTGAGATCGCGGTGAATGAGCCCGTACCCGTGGATGTACGCGAGCGCTTCACACAGCTGCAGCATCGAGTCTTTCAAGCGCCCCACGCGTTCGGGGGAATTGAGCCGCGAGAGCTCGCCCTCGGTCAGCTTCACGCCGATGGGTCGATCTGGAGGCGCGGGCAGATCGTACGGCAGCTTCAGCTCACCCGACATCGAGGTGTTCGTGTCGGGCTCATCGACGAGATCCGCCAACGCGCGCACGCTCGAGGGCCCCGACTCGAAGTCGTCGTCGGAATGGAACTCTTCGCTGGGCGCTTCGTCGCCGTAGTTCGCGAGCGCGAAGATGCCGCTGTTCGCGTCTTCATCTTCTTCGTCGGCCTCAGACTCGCTGCTCGGGTCTTTCCGCTCGTCGAGATTGCGGTGCGCCATGATCGCTCGGGCGAGCGCGTGATCGCTGGCGAGATCTTCCTCGGCGAGCGAGAGGTAGTGGCGCAAGGTGAGCCCCTCGACGAGCTCCATCGCGAGGTACGGGTACCCCTGGAACACGCCGGTGTCGTAGACGCGCACCACGTTGGGGTGACTCAGGTTCTGCAGCGTCTCGAACTCGCGGGCCAGTCGCCGCGCCGCCTTGGGATCGAGCGCGGGCCCGGTCGACAACAACTTCAACGCCGCGACCTCGTTGCTGCGTCGATCGATCGCCCGATACACGGTGCCCACACCTCCGCTGCCGAGCGTCTCGAGCACGCGGTACGGGCCAATCACTTTGGGCGGCATGGGCGGCGCGGATGGTAGGGACGGTTCGCAGGGGCGGTCAAACACTCACGCGTCGTGCGGACCATTCAGCCAGCTACTTCGACCATTCGACCGCTCGGCCCGTGCAGGGCGCTCAGCTCGCAGCATGGTGGTGGGGCCCGAGGTGGTTTCACCCTTCGACGCACGGCCTCCTTCGGGTAGGGTGCCGCGCCTTCATCAGGTCGTGACGATGGACACCACAGAGCTCGAAAACCGCTTGAAGACCCGACCGCTGCCGCGGCACGTCGGCATCATCATGGACGGGAACGGGCGGTGGGCCGAAGGGCGTGGCCTCCCTCGTGTCGAAGGGCACCGCATCGGCTCTGACAGCGTGCGTGAGGTGACCCGCTGCGCACGGCGCGTGGGCATCGAAGCGCTCACCCTGTACGCCTTCTCGTCGCAGAACTGGTCGCGGCCCGCAGAAGAAGTGGCCGCCCTGATGGATCTGCTGCGGGAATACCTGCTGAAGGAACGCAGCGAGATCCTCAACAACAACATCAAGCTCAACGCCATCGGCGAACTCGACAAGCTGCCGAAGTACGTGCGCGAGCCGCTCGAGAACCTGCGCGCCGAGTCGGCGTCGAACACCGGCATGACGCTCACGCTCGCCCTCTCGTACGGAGGTCGCGAAGAGCTGGTGAACATGGCGCGTCGCATCGCTGAGAAGACGCGCGACGGCTCGCTCGAACCCGCCGCCGTGAGCGAAGCCCTGGTCGACGCCATGATGTGGACGGCGGGTTTGCCCCCGGTCGATCTCGTCATTCGCACCAGCGGTGAGCGCCGCCTGTCGAACTTCATGCTCTGGCAGACGAGCTACGCCGAGCTGGTGTTCTCCGACATCCTCTGGCCCGACTTCAGGGCCCGTGAGCTCTGCGACTGCTTGAGCTCGTATCAACAGCGCGAGCGCCGCTTCGGCATGACCGGGGCCCAGGTGCAGACGTTGCCTTTGCGCCGGGCGAGTTCGTGACGGACAAGAACAAGAACCTCATCATTCGGCTCGTCTCGGGGCTCTCGCTCCTCCCCATCGTTCTCTACCTGCTGTACCTCGGCGGCTGGTGGTCTTCGGGCCTCTTCGCGTTCGCTGCGGGGGCCTGCGCGTACGAATACATCCAGATCACCACGAAGGAGCTGCGGCCCATCGGGGTCATGGTCGTGCTCATGGCGGCGGCGATGCCGTTGCTCCCCATGGGGACACCAACGAACGCGCACCAGTTGATCTCTGGCGCGACCGGCGTGGTGCTCTTCACCGGCTGGGCGTGGCACTTGTTGCGCGGCCCCTTGCCCGAGGCCCCGCAGCGCACAGCGAATCTCCTCACGGCATTCATCTACGGCCACGGTGGGCTCACCGCGCTCGCGGCCCTTCGCCTCTTCCCCAGCGGCGGCATGTGGGTCGTCAGTGCGTTGGTGATCACCTGGGGCAACGACACGATGGCGTACTTCGCCGGTCGTTTCCTCGGGAAGCACAAGCTCTACCCGGAGGTCAGCCCCAACAAGACGTGGGAAGGCTTCGCGGGGGGCTTCGTCGGGGCCATCGGCTTCCTCTTCCTGCAGCGCGCCTTCTTCTTCGACACGCTCACCATCGCCGACTGCTTCGTGCTCGGCGTGCTGGGCAGCATCCTCGGGCCCGCGGGCGATCTCTGCGAATCGATGTTGAAGCGCGCATACGGCGTGAAGGACTCGGGGAAGATCATCCCCGGGCACGGCGGCATGCTCGATCGCATCGACGCGCTCATCTTCAATGCGCCCATGGTGCTGCTCTACGTGCAGTTCGTTCGGCCGCTGTTTGCCAACTGAGTTCGCGACGGCGGATGAAACGCCGGGGGTTGGGGGTTAACCTCCACCACACATGGGCGCCTTTCAGGACCTGATCTACACCGCGATTTTTCTGGGCGTGCTCGTGACCGTCCACGAAGCGGGCCATTACTTCGCTGCCAAGTGGGCGAACGTGAAGGTGCTGAAGTTCTCCATCGGCTTCGGGCCGAAGCTCATCGGCTTCCGCCGCGGCGAGACCGAGTACCAGATCGCCGCGTTTCCGCTCGGCGGCTTCGTGCAGATGGCCGGCATGCAGCCTGACGACGACGTGACCGAAGAGGAAGCCTCGCGCACCTACCTGGGCGCGGTGTGGTGGAAGCGGGTGATCATCTCGGTCGCCGGGCCCGTCGCGAACCTCATTTTCCCGATCGTCGCGCTGTTCTTCGTGTTCCTTGGTGACACCACCGACTTCACGCCGCGCGTCGGCAACGTCGAGCCGGGCTCTCCTGCCGCGGTGTCTGGCCTGCGCCCCGGAGATCTCGTGCTCAGCATCGATGGCACGCAGATCAAGACGTTCACCGAACTCTCGAAGATTGCCGGCGCCAGTGCCGACAAGGAACTCACTCTCGTCGTCGATCGCGAGGGGAAGCAGGAAACCCTCAAGCTCACCCCGGCGAACGTCGAGACGCTCGGCTTGATCGACGTGCAGCGCAAAGGGCGCATGGGCATCTCGCTCTCAGAGCAGGCGACGGTGATCGGCGTTCCCGCCGCGTCTCCGGCCGAGGCTGCGGGGCTCAAGACGTTCGATCGCGTCATCACCGTCGATGGCGTGGGCGTGCGCACGATGCGTGAGCTCGAGGCGGCGTTGGCAAAGGCAGGCGAGACGACCGAGCTCGAGGTGGTGCGCTTCGACCCGAAGTCGTTGGGCGTGGTGAGCCCCAACGTCATCAAGGTCAACGTCACCCTCGGCCAGGGCGCGGGCCTCGAGCGCATCGGCGCCGAGCGCGGTGAGGCCTACGTGTGGGACGTGCGGCCCAACACGCCCGCCGCGGCCATGGGCATCAAGGTCGGCGATCGCTTCACGAGGGTCGGCGGCGCCGCAGTGCACTCCGTGGGCATGGTCGAAGATCGCATGGCGCTCGCCCGCAGGCGCCGCACCGACATCGCGTGGATGTCGGGCACCGAGGAGCACACCGGCAGCGTCGGCCCGCTCGCACCCGAGGGCAACGCGAAGTACTGCATGGCGCCCACCGACTTCGGCGTGCGCTTCGGCGCGCCCGGTCTGCCGATGACGCCCATCGCAGGCGAGACCGTGACCATTCACTTCGGGCCTCTCGAGGCGCTGCAGGCCAGCCTGAAGAAGCTGCCCGAGGGCGTGATGTTGATTGGCCGCATCCTCTCGAAGCTGCCGACGGGCGAAGTGCCGCTGGAGTCAATGGGGGGCCCGCTGCAGATCGCACAGGTCGCCTCGCAGACGGCAGAGCAGGGGCTCGACTCGTTCCTCTCGGCGATGGCCATCGTGAGCGTCAACCTTGCGTTGGTGAACCTGCTGCCCATCCCCATCCTCGATGGGTTCAACATCCTCATCGCCGTCTGGGAAGCCATTCGCCGCCGGCCGTCCTCCATGCGCATGCGGGAAATCACCACCTACCTCGGCTTCGCGGTGCTCGCGGTGTTGATGGTGATCGCCTTCCGCAACGACATCGCTCGCCTGCTCTTCTGCTGACGTGATCCTGGCTCTCGACACCTCGACGCTGACGCTCGCCCTCGCGCTCGTGCGCCCCGATGGCTCGGTGGTCGAGGCGTTGCAGATTCCTCCTCCCACGCGGCAGAGCCACGCCTTGCCCGCGGCGCTGACGGATCTGCTCGCGCGTCACGGCCTCGGCCTCAAAGACGTCACCGGCTTCGTCACCGGCCTCGGCCCGGGGAGCTTCACCGGCCTGCGCATCGGGCTCGCCACCCTCAAGGGCCTCGCGTGGGCCTTGAAGATCCCCACCGTCGGCGTCTCGTCACTCGCCGCGCTTGCCCTCGAAGGGCCCGCTGACACCGAGCTCTTCTCGTGCGCGATGGTGAAGAAGGGCGAATGCTACCTCGGGCGGTTTCGTCGCGAAGGGCAGGGCGTGCGCGCTCTCGCGGAAGAGACCTCCGTCACCGTTTCCCAGCTCGCTGAGCTGCTCAAGGCCTCGCCCGCTGCCCTGATGATCGGCCCCGCGCTCGTCGACACCCGCGCAGCGCTGGAAGCGTTGGGCGTCTCACCGGCTCAACTGGCAGCGCAGCCGCTCGTGCCCAGCGCCGTCGCGCTCACCCGCCTGGCGACGCTGCCCAGCACGTTCGACCAGCAAGCCCTCTTCGCGCTCGAGCCGCACTACCTGCGCGGGTCGGGCGCTGAAGAGAACCCCAGGTTTCCTCCGCTGCCTGGAGTAGAAGCGCGCGCTCGCCTCAAGGAGGACTGAGTGACCGCCCCACACATCGCCATCGTCGGAGCCACGGGAACCGTCGGCCGCCAGCTCATCGGCTGCCTGCAACTGCACGACGTGCAGCCCGATCAGGTTCATTTCTTCTCGAGCGAGCGTTCGGAGGCGGAAGAGCTCGACTACGAAGAAGAGACGCTCCCGACCGAGGCCACCAGCGCCGACTCGTTTCGCGGCAAGCAGGTGGTGATCTTCGCGACGCCGCCCGCCGTGACGAAGCCGCTCGCGCTGCAGGCGCAGCAGCAGGGCGCGTGGGTGCTCGATCTCTCGGGCGCGTTTCGCGTCGACACCAACGTGCCGCTCGTCTCTCCCGGGGTGAACGACGGCGTGCTCGATCGCCCGTTCGAAGGCCGCATCGTCTCGGTCGCGCACCCCGCGACGCAGGCGCTGCTCAGCGTGCTCCAGCCGCTGCGCGCGAAGTTTGGTCTCTCCTTTGCCGACGCGACGATGCTCTTCGGCGCAGCCTCCCGCGGCAACGCCGGCCAGGAAGCGCTCACCAGGCAGACCGCCGCGCTGCTCAACGCGAAAGATCCCGACGTCGAGGTCTTCCCCCACCGCATCGGGTTCAACGTCATCCCCGCAGTGGGTGCCTTCGAGAACGGGCTCAACGAGGCCGAGCGCCACGTGCTCGTCGAGGCCGCGCGTGTCTGGAGCGGCGACGCCTTGCCCGCCCTCACCGCCACCGCGCTCACCATCCCCACCTTCCACGGCATGACGCTCATCTTGAGCGCCCACCTGCAGCGCCCCGTCGACGCCGACGGCGTTCGCGCCACTCTCCGGGAAGACTCCGGCCTCAAGGTCATCGACGATCCAGCCCAGGGGCTCTTTCCCATGCCGATGCTCTCGACCGACGACGCGGCTGTGCACGTCGGCCGCATTCGCGCGCTCGGAACCCGCGTTCAGCTCGTCGCCACCATCGACACGGTCTTCCGCGTCGCTGACACCGCTGTGGAGTTGGCCCTCGAACTGGCCGAACGCACCTGACATTTTGTCAGTGCGGCTGCGGTCAATCGGTGAGTTTCCCCTTGGATTTCAGGTGGTTCTGGCGCCCAATGGCTGGCCTTGAACTTGCTCAACCGAGCGAACGAATGAAGCGCGTTTTCGCAGCCCTGATTCTCGTTGGCGCCCTCTCGGCGGCGGCCCAGCCCGTGGTGACGCCGCAGATCTCGCTGCGCCGGGCTGAAGAGCCGACGGCCGAGACTTTCACCTTTGGTGCCGGCTCGTGCAACGCGAGCATCAACATCGCGTGGACGAACACGACCACCATCCCCTTTGTGGGTGGGTGCTCGGCGAGTCCCGTGATGAGGGTGTGGAGCACCACCTCGGAATGCGCCAACGCACCCGTGACGGCCGATGTTCGCTACGCCGACATTCCCGGGGTCACCGTTCAGACGGTGAAGCAGGGCCAGTTCACCGTGAAGCTCGCCGACCTTCCCGGTTTCAACGGCGCGCTCACCACCGACGGCGGCGTGGTGACGTGCGGCACGGACGGCATCAGCAAGACGCACCGAATCTGCGGTGCGATTGAGTACACCCCGCAGAACTTTCAGGGCTTGTGTGGCACTGCGACGACCACCACCGCGAGCCCCCTCAAGGTCGTCTACGACACGGCCCCTCCCATCGCCCCCACCATCACCGAGTACGCCGCCCAGGATCAGGGCGTGAAGGTCACCTTCACCGTCGACTCCGACACCACCACCGTGCTGCTCGAAGTGCGCGCGCAGGGTGAGACCGACTACCGCCAGATTCAAGAAACGAGCACCGCGAGCGCGTCGTCGATCATCGGCAAGGGGCTCGTCAACAACACCACCTACGACGTTCGGCTCCGCGCCCGTGACTCGGCGGGCAACACCAGTGAGCCGTCGGTCGCCATCGCTGTCACCCCCATCAAGACGCTCGGCTTCTACGGCTTCTACCGGAAGCAGGGCGGCACGGACGGCGGCTGCAGCTCGGCGCCTGGTCTTCTCTTCCTCCTCGGCGCAGCGCTGCTCTTCTGGCGCCGACGAAACGGGAGCATCTGAATGAAGTCTCTCCTCGCCACCCTGATCGCCCTCGCCTCGACGGCCGCCCTCGCCGACGACGGCTTCCAGATCTCCGACTCGAAGAAGAAGCTCGAGTCACAGCGCAACATGTTCTTCGAGGCGAAGCTCTCGCCCTTCACCCCGGCGCTCGATCGTCCGTTCGGCGACCTCCCCGAAGAGCAGCGGCCCTACTACGCGGTGTTCGGCGGCGGCCCGATGCTGATGGGCGAGATCGAGGTCGACTACCAGTTCTTCCAGAGTTTCGGCACGCTCGCAGCCGGCCTCTCGGTTGGTTACGCGGAGAAGTTCTTCAAGGCGCTCGATGAGACGACGCTTCAGCGCGTCGACCAGAGCACCGGCTTGCGCATCGTGCCCATCAAGGCGCTGCTCGTGTACCGGTGGGACTGGGCCAAGGAAAAGTTCCACGTGCCGCTCGTGCCGTATGCCAAGGCCGCCTTCGTCGCGATGCCGTACTTCCTGTTGAGCGGCACCGACACCGAGACCTTTGGCGTCAAGCGGGGTGAGGGCGTGAAGTTCGGCCTCGCGGGGGTACTGGGCGTGTCACTCGAGCTCGACTTCCTCGACCCCCGGCTGGCGCGCGACTTCGACAGCAGCATCGGCGTCAACCACACCTACCTCTTCGCGGAAGGCACCGTGCAGGGCATGGCGCTCTTCAACACCAAGCCGCGGGATCTCGACTTCAGCTCCGAGCACTTCATGTTCGGCCTGGGCTTCGAGTTCTGATCCGCGCGCTCGTCCTGGTCCTCCTCGCGGGGGCCGGGTGCGTGAAGGCGGTGCGCGTCGAGCGCCGCGATGCGCCCGTCGAAGCGGGCGTCCCCGTCACCTTCGAAGCCGAATCGAGTCGCACGTGGAACTTCGGTGATGGCTCTGCTGCCGTGCAGGGGCGGCTCGTGCGCCACGCGTTCGAGCGGCCAGGTCGCTACGTGGTGCGCGGGAACGAAGGCGATTCCCTGCGTGACGAGATTGCCCTCGTCGTCGCCCCACGGCCGGTCAGCCACCAGGTGCCTCCCGACGCGCAGTGGGCGGTGCTCGTCGCGCAGGCCGGCGGGCTCGCGCAGCTCACCGACGCGGCCGAGCAGTTGGCAGGCGCCACGCTGGTGCAGCGGTGGCTCGAGATGCACCCCGTCGCCGCCTGGGCGAGCGAGGCACGTGGAACAGGCAGCCCGCTGCTCGACCCCGCGGAGGCCTTCGCGATCTGGGCCTGGCCGGATCACCCCGACGCGCTGATCACCACGGTGGACGTGACGGGCCCCGAGGCGATGCGTGCGCTCGAAGAGTGGCTGCTCGCGCATGAGTGGCAGCGCGTGAGCACGGTGCAGGGCCTCGGTCGCTTCGAGCAGGAAGATCGCGCGCTCGATCTCTTTTTCGACCGCGGCGCGCTCTACGCCGTCGAGAGCCCGCTCACCCGGCGGGTCGCCTCGGCGCAGCAACGCATCGCCGCCGCTCCGGCGCAGGGGCTCACGCTCGACCCCGAGGTCGCCGCCGCGCTCGACGCGCTGCCGACCGGCACCGTGCAGACGTGGCTGCGCGCGGGCAAGGGGCTCCCGTACCGGTCGATCGCGGGCGCGGTGCGCTTCACCAACGACAGCGCCACGTGGGAAGGCCGCATCGCCGCACCGCTGCCGCTGTGGGCCGACGGCCTCGCCGCATCCACGAGGCTGGTGCGCACTGCTCCCGAGTCGCCGTCGGTGTTGCTCTCGGTCTCGGCCCCCGTCGATGGCGTCGCGAAGGCGTGGCCTGGTTTCCCTGAGCTCTCGGCTGAGACGCCGGAAGTGCTCGCCGGCCTCGCGGGGCTCGGTCAGCCGCTCGATCTCCTCGTGTACCCCGATGTGCCGGGCTTCATTCGTTCGACGCTGGCGGGTGACGGGCTCCCGAAACCGCGCGGCGTGGTGTTGCTTGAAGTGCCCGTGCGTGCGCCCGGCGCGGTGGCGATCATGCTCCGCGCGCTCTTCACCCGCTGGGAATGGGCGCTCACCGAGAAGAACGTCGGTCAGAACGTGCAGTGGAGCGGATCCGTTGGCGGTCAGCCCCTCGAGATCACGCTCACGCCGACGGGGCTCTTCGTTCGCAGCGGTCGACCCGATGATCGCGCCGTGGTCGATCTCACGACCGGGCGCACCTCACGCTTCGAGCCAGGCCACCTCGCGCTGGAGGTGGACGTCGGCGCGCTTCGCCGCGAGCTGCTGCGGCCCCATCGACTGGAAGGCATCGACCCCCGGCGCTCGCTCTCGACGCAGGCGGCCGCGGCCACCGTCATCGATCGGTTGACCTCCCTGGAACTCGCCACGCTCGACCTGCGCCCCGATCTGCACGGCGCCCAGTTCGAGTTGACGCTGCGGTTCAGGCTTCGCGACTGACGGCTGCGCAGCTCACCCCGGGTCGACTTCGGGGTCGGGCTCGAGCTCCAGCTCGTCTGGCGGAAGAGGGTCGGGCTCATTTTCCGGGACCCGCGGGGTCGGCGGCTGCGGGCGCTGCTTCGGCCTGGGCGAGGGCTCCACGTCGCCTGCCTTGCTCTGTTGCTCGAGGGCTGCAGTGACGCCGAGGCAGGTGCAGCAGCCGCCACCCAGCATGATCACCGCCACCACGCCGACGACCCACTTCCACGCGTTGCTCTTCTGCCCCGGCGCGCTCGGCTGAGCTGGCACTGGAGCCGGAGGTGCGATCGCCCCGGCCTGGCCCGGCGCGATCACCTGCTGCACCGGCAGACTCGAGGGTACGGGAATGCCGGTGTTCGACGAGCCACTGTTCGGCACCACCCAGCCTGCCGACGCGGGAGGTGCAGGCGTGCCGGGCCGCGAGGGCTGCGGGGTGCTCGTCTTGTCGAGCCCACCTGCATTCGAGACCGGCACGGGCGTCGCGACCGGCGCCGGAGTGGCGTTGGGCAGAAACGCAGGCGTGCTGCCGCGCGCGGGC
Source organism: Archangium sp. (assembly GCA_044371205.1). Classification (GTDB taxonomy): domain Bacteria; phylum Myxococcota; class Myxococcia; order Myxococcales; family Myxococcaceae; genus Archangium_A. The sequence goes on along the minus strand of JBILUC010000004.1, from coordinate 155,785 downwards.
AGAGAGAGCGCTGCCCGCAGCGCGTCGGCGAACTCGCGCGTCGATTGCCAGCGCTGGCCGGGCTCCTTGGCGAGGCCCACGGTCACCACCTGGGCGAGCGGCACGGGGATCTGCGGAGCCACCTGCTGCAGCGGCACCGGCTGCTCGGTGCGCACCTTGACGATCAAGTGCGCGTAGCTCTCGGCGTCGAGCGGCAGCTTCCCCGACAAGAGCTCGTAGAGCATCGCCGCGACCGAATAGACGTCGGCGCGCGCATCGACGCCGCGCGCGTCGAAGAACTGCTCGGGCGCCATGTACGAGGGCGTGCCCATCGCCATGCCCGTCATCGTCAGGCCGGTCTGCGCGCCGTCGCCGTGCATCTTCGAGATGCCGAAGTCGAGCAGCTTCACGAAGTCGCGCTCGGTGCCCCGCTCGTCGCGCCGCCGCACGATGAAGACGTTGGCGGGCTTCATGTCGCGGTGAACGATGCCCCGGGCGTGTGCGGCGCCCAGCGCCTCGAGCACCTGCAGCACCACCATCACCACGCGCAGGTGGGGCAGGGGGCCTTCGCGCTGCGCGAGCTCGTTGAGGTCCATGCCATCGAGGAACTCGAGCGCGAGGAAGGCCTGCCCATCGGTCGACTGCCCCGCGTCCATCACCTTGACGATGTGCTCGCTGCCCACCGCCGCGGCCGCTCGCGCTTCGCGCAAGAAGCGCTCGAGCATGCCTGCGTCGGCGCCGAGGCTCTTCTTGAGCAGCTTGAGCGCCACCAGCTGGCCGGTGTGCACGTGCTGCGCGCGGTAGACCGAGCCGAACCCGCCCGCCCCGAGCAGCCGCTCGATGGAATAGCGATCGACCTTCGTGCCGATGACGCCTGGCTGTTGCATCGAGTCGCCGGTCTGCGGGCACTTCGGCGTTCCCGGTGAGTGCTCTCTTCCACAGTGCTGGCAGGCGTTCATCGCGCCACGGTTCTAGCCGTTCACCCGACTGACGACACGCGTGCTATTTCCCCGCCGCCTGATGGAACTCGACCCGGCCACACGCACGCCGCGCACGCCGTGGCTCGAGGTCGCGCTCGCTGCACTCCCGGCCGCGCTGCACGCCCTGGTGTTGATGGGGCGTCTCCACCCCGACGAGGTGTTTCAGTCGCTCGAGATCGCGCTCCACCGAACGTACGGCTTCGGCATCGTTCCGTGGGAATGGTTCGCCCCGCCGCAGGTGCCGGCCGATCGCCCGTGGGGCATTCGCAACTGGGCCGTACCGCTGGTGTTCTCGACCTTCCTCAAGATGGGTGACGCGTTCGGCATCACCTCGCCGATGGCTCGTCGCGTGCTGCTCGAGGTTCCGCAGTTCGCGCTGCACGTCGCGATGCTCGGCGCGGTGTGGCGGCTCACGTTCCGTCGCGTCGGAGTGAAGGGGGCCCGCGCGGCGATGTGGCTGGTCGCGCTGTACGGCCCGCTGGTGTGGTTCGGCGGTCGCACCATGTCGGAGTCGTTCTCGACGGCCTTCCTCGTCTGGGGCCTCGAGCGCCTCGACTCGCGTGGCGCGAAGCCGGCGTGGTGGCTGCTCGGCGGTGTGTTGCTCGGGCTCGCCCAGGTGACGCGCTACGGCTCAGCCGCGGCGATCGTGCCCGCCATGGTCTGGCTTCTGCTCGAGCGACGGTGGAAGACGTTCGCGCTCGCGAGCGCCGGGGGCCTCGTCGTCGCGCTCGGGCTCGGCCTCCTCGACAAGCTGATGTGGGGGGACTGGTTCCACTCCCTCATCAACTACTTCCAATACAACGTCACCTCGGGTGCGGCCGCGCAGGCCTTCGGGGCTGCCCCGTGGTGGAGCTACGTGCCCCGCATGCTGCTCGCGCCCTTCGCCTTCATCGGGCTGGCGCTCTCGGTGCGACGAGATCGAACGACGCGCTGGGCCGGCCTCGCCCTCCTCGGGTTCGGCGTGCTCTCGGGCGTGATGCTCTGGCAGTCGGCGCGCTTTGCCTCGCTGCAGGTCGCAACTCCCTGGCTCGGCGTCGCCGCTTTGCTCGCGCTGGTGTGGCTGCTCTTGCGCCATGACGTCGAACACCCCTCGCTGCTCATCGCCTCGGCGTTCGGCTACCTCGCGATCTTGAGCGCCACTGCGCACAAAGAGGATCGCTTCGTCTACCCCGCGCTGATCCTCCTCACCGTCGCGGGTGCGCCGCGCTTCGTGAAGTGGGTTCGCGAAGGTGGCGCTGCGGTCCGCGCGATGGGCGGGGTGCTCGCGGTCGGTGGTGTTTCGTTCTTTCTCTTCCCCAGCCCGTTCGATGTGCAGCGCAAGGAACAGTTTCAGCTCATCGCCCGCAACGCCCCGGGCACCACCGGCCTGGTGATCATGAACGAGGGCATGTGGGGCTCACCGGGCTTCTTCTACCTGGGCAAGAACATCCCCTGGTGCCCGTGCGACTTCCCGCACGATCAGTGCTTCCAGATCGCCGCGCGCGACGCTCGCTTCAACCGCGGCCTCTTCTGGCTGAACTCCACCTCCGAGGCCGAGGCCGAACGGGGGCGTCAGGCAGAGGCCGCCTTCGTCGCCGCAGGCTTCAAGGTCGCCGAGCGCCGCGGCCTGGCCACGTACTTCGTTCGCGGCGAGTAGCCCGCAACGAAAAACCCCCGAGCTCTTCACTCGGGGGTTTCGATTCACCGCGACAAGGACGGCCAGGACACACGCGAAGTAACGCTACCGTTGCTTCCTTCCGGACCTGGCGGGGTTCACGGCCCCGCGTTGCCCTGACCAGAAGATTGATTCAGTTGTTCGAGCGGAGAGGGTGGGATTCGAACCCACGTTACCCTTTCAGATAAACACGCTTTCCAGGCGTGCGCCTTCAGCCACTCGGCCACCTCTCCAACGACTGCCAAAGCGGAGAGTTAAGGATTCGAACCTTAGATACCGTTACCGGTATGCCTGATTTCGAGTCAGGTGCCTTCGACCACTCGGCCAACTCTCCAGAAGACCTATTCGGATTTTTTCGCTGCTCGCAGCTTCGCGAAGAACGACTTCAGCACTTCGCTGCACTGCGCACCCATCACCCCGCTCGTCACCTCGAGCCGATGATTGAACCGGGCATCCTGCACGAGATTGTAGAGCGAACCAACCGCGCCGGCCTTCGGGTCCATCGCGCCGAACACCAGCCGCGACACCCTCGATTGCACCAACGCTCCCGCGCACATCGCACACGGTTCCAGCGTGACGTAGACGGTCACGTCAGAAAGCCGCCACGCACCGAGGGCCTGTGCGGCCTCTTTCATCGCGTTGAACTCTGCGTGGGAGAAAGGGTCTCTGTCGATTTCGCGACGGTTCAGCCCGCGTCCGATGACTACCCCGTCCTTGACCGCCACTGCGCCGACCGGCACTTCACCGAGCTGCGCGGCCTCTTCGGCCAACACCAAGGCAGCCTCCATGAAATGAAGGTCGTTGCGCTCCCTGGAGGATTCGAACCTCCGGCCTTTGGATTCGTAGTCCAACGCTCTATCCAGCTGAGCTAAGGGAGCTTTCCCAACCACCGCTTCGACTCTGTGCGGAGCGAGAGGGATTCGAACCCTCGATACCCTTACGAGTATACAGGTTTAGCAAACCTGCGCCTTCAGCCTCTCGGCCATCGCTCCACAGCGAAATGACGAGACGTCCTGTCAAAGAACTGCGTCCCACGGAGCAGGTAGGATTCGAACCTACGAACGCCTTTCAGCGTCTGCGGTTTTCAAGACCGCCGCCTTCAGCCACTCGGCCACTGCTCCAGACTTCGTGACCGACCTCGAACTACACGCCCTCGACAACCCGCCCTGACGAGGGCGCCTTCACTACAGGAAGGCTTTCGGGACTGCAAAGGGTTTTCAGAGCGGTCGCAGTTCCTTCATTCCCCCGAGGTACGGCCACAGCACCGCGGGCAGCGCCACGGTGCCGTCTTCGCGCTGGTAGTTCTCCAGAATCGCCACCACCGTCCGGCCCACGGCGAGGCCCGAGCCGTTGAGGGTGTGCACCAGCTGCGGCTTCTCACCCGGCGCCGGGCGGAAGCGGATCTTCGCGCGCCGCGCCTGAAAGTCGCTGAAGTTCGAGCAGCTGCTGATCTCGCGGAAGGCGCCTTGCCCCGGCAGCCACACCTCGAGGTCGAACGTCTTCTGCGACGCGAAGCCCATGTCGCCGGTGCAGAGCAGGCTGACGCGGTGGTGCAGCCCCAGCTTCTCGAGAATGTTCGACGCGTCGGCCACCAGCGAGTCGAGCTCGGCCGGCGAGTTCGACGGGTGGGCGAACTTCACGATCTCCACCTTGTGGAACTGGTGCATGCGAATGAGGCCGCGCGTGTCTTTGCCGGCGGCGCCCGCCTCGGCGCGGAAGCACGGCGAGAACGCCACGTACTTCACCGGCAACGGCCCCTCGAGGATCTCGTCGGCGTGGAAGTTGGTGACCGGCACCTCGGCGGTGGGGATCAAGAACAGCTCGCGCCCCGTCACTGTCTTGAACGCGTCGTCTTCGAACTTCGGCAGCTGGCCGGTGCCGGTCATCGACTCGCGGGAGACGAGGTAGGGCGGCAACAGCTCGGTGTACCCGCGAGCCACGTGCTCATCGATCATGAAGCTCACCAGCGCCCGCTCGAGCCGCGCCAGCGCGCCCTTGCTGAACGCGAAGCGAGGGCCTGACACCTTCACCCCGCGCTCGAAGTCGAGCATGCCCAGCTTCTCGCCGAGCTCGAAGTGCTGCTTCGGGGTGAAGAGGAAGGTGGGCTTCTCGCCCCACGTCTTCACGACCTGGTTGCCCGTCTCGTCGGCGCCGACAGGCACGCTCTCGTGCGGCACGTTGGGCACCATCATCATGACCGCGACCAGCTCATCTTCGATGGTCTTGAGCCGCGCCTCCTGGTCCTTGATGACCTTGCCAAGCTCCTTCATCGCCGGACCCAGATCCTTCGCCTTCGAAGGGTCGGCCTTGAGTGTCTCCTGCGTCTTGTTCTTGCTGGCCTGGTTTTGCTCGAGCTCGACGAAGAGCTTCTTGCGCTCAGCGAAGAGCGCCTGGAACTTCGAGAGATCGAGCGTGCCGCCGCGGGTCTTGAGGCGCTCCAGCACGGCTTCGAAGTTCTTCGCGACTTCCTTCAGATCCAACACGACGACACACTCCTTGAGAGATGAGGAGACGAACCAGCCACCTGCACGCTGACGTCACTGCGAGAGGTACAGGATCTCGTCTTCGACTTCGCGTTTGTTCTCGGCCTCGGGCTTGAGCTCGAGGTACTTGTTGAAGGCCGTGGCGGCGTCCTTCTTCTTTTTGGTGTCCTTGAAGAGGTAGCCCAGCGCAAGCCACGACTCCGCGTTCTCGGGCTCGGCCTGCACGGCCTTGCGGTACCACTCGATGGCCTTCGGCAACTGCTTCTTCTCTTGATACGCCGTGCCCAGGCGCGCGTAGGCCTGCTTGAGATCGGGGTCGGCGTTGAGCGCGGCCGTGTAGCTGTCGATGGCGCCCGACCAGTCTTCCATCTTCATCTGGGCGTCACCGATGAGGGCGCGAGCCTGCACGCGGCTGCCGTCGGCCTCGAGCGCCTTGCGGTAGAACTCGACGGCCTCCTTGAATTCGTTGCGGTCGAAGTGGATGCGCCCGATCGTCTCGAGCGCGTCGGCGTACTTCGGGTCGATGTCGAGCGCGAGCTTGAGCTCTGCCAGCGCGTCGTCGCTCTTGCGCGCGTCGGCGAGCATGCGCCCGTACCAGAAGCGGTAGACGGGGTTCTTCGGGTTGCTGTCGAGCGCGCGCTTCATCGACTCGATGGCCTGGGTGTGCTCGCTCTTCGCGTTCTTCACCCGTGCCATGTAGAAGTTCGCGTCAGGGTGACCGGGCTCGGCCACCAGCGCCGAGTTGAGATCCGACAACGCGCCCGCGAGGTCGCCCTTTTCGAACTTCACGGCGCCTCGCGTCACCACGATCTGCGCGTTCTTGGGCTCGGCTTCCTTCGCTGAGTCGAGCTCGGTGATCGCCTCGTCGAGCCGCCCCAGCTTCCACAGCGCGACACCACGCTGCAGCCTCCCGCCGTCGATGCGGGGGTTGAGCTCGAGCGCTTTCTCGACCTGACTGGCGGCCAGCTCGGTCTTGTTGCGCTCGAGAGAGACGCGCGACGCGCCGAGGTGCGCTTCGGACGAGTTGGGGTTCAGCTCCACCGCCTTCTTGAACTCCTTTTCGGCGCGGTCGAGGTTGCGTTCGTGCATCGCCAGCTCGCCCATGCCCACGCGCAGCGCGGCGTTGTCAGGCGCCTGCTCGAGACCCTGCTCGAGAATCGGACCGGCCTCGTTGAAGCGACGGAAGCGCATGAACAGCCGCGAGAGGTAGAGGTACGAGTCGATGATCTTCGGGTCTGCGGCGATGGCGCGCTTGTAGAGTTCCTCGGCTTCCTTCGCGTTGTCGAGGGCGTCGGCCACGCGCGCCGAGAGGTAGGCGAGGGTGGCGTTGCCCGGAAACCGCGTGTTCGCGGCCGTCATCACCTGAGTCGCTTCATCCATCTTGCCCAGGGTGATGAGGTTCGACAGGTAGCCTTCGGTGAGCTCGATGCTGTCGGGCTGCGCGCGCGACGCGGCCTGAAACAGCGGCGCGGCCTTCTCGGGTTGGTTCAGCTCCGCGTACGCGTGCGCCAGCCGGCCGTTGGTGAAGGGGTTGGTCTTGTCGGCGGTGACGGCCTCTTCGAAGAGAGGCACGGCATCGCTGAGCGCGCCCTGCACCACCATCACCTCGGCCTTCAGGGCAAGCGCCTTGCCCAGCACGCTCGGCGCGAGCGTCGGGCGCACGTCTTCGGCGAGCGCCTTCTCGAGCAACTCGCTGCCCCGCTCGATCTCCTTGCGGCGAACGATGGCGATCTCCGCGAGCTCGACGGCCGACGCGACGTGGTTCGGGTCTGCCTCCAGCGCCTCGCTGAACTTTCCGGCGGCGTCGTTGAACTCGTTGGCGGCCTTGTGAATCAGCCCCAACCCATGGAGCGCCTTTGCGCTGTGGGCGTCTTTCTTCAAGATGCCTTCGAATTCCGCCTTCGCCTGGGCCGGCTGCTTCTGGAGCAGGTAGGCCTCGGCGCGCAGGAAGAGCGACTCGAGATCGTCGCTGTCACGCGCGACCGCGTCGGCGATGGTCGAGAGCGCCAGGTCGGCCTGGCCATCGGTCAGCGCTGCGGAGGCCTCGGTCTTCAGGACCTCAGGGTGCTTCTCGCCGAGCAGCCGAATGTTGCCGATCTCGCTCTTGGCCTGCTCGAGCTCGGCCGGGTCGGCCTTGTCGTACTTGCGCTTCAGATAGAACACCGACTGACACCACAGGGCGCGGGCTTCGGGGTACTCCTTGATCTGCAGCGCCTGGTTGGCCGAGTCCTTCGCCTGCTTGTACGAGCGGTAGGTGTCCTGGAGGAAGCCTTTGCGCGCCGCCTGGAGGTAGCCGTACTCGCGCGTGTCAGGCTTCACCTTCGCGGGGAAGAGGATCTTGAGGGCAAAGAAGCCATACGGTGTGGCGACCCCGAGCGTCACGCCACCGATGATCACGCTCGCGACGAGCACCCCGGCGAGGATCAGCGGGAGCCGCTTGCGGAAGGGAACGGGCTCCTTGCTCTGCACGACGGCGACCGCCGCCATGCGGCCCTCGTAGAGCTGCTTGAGGCGATCCATCGACGGGCCACGATCGCCGACCTGCGGCAACTGCGCCTGCGTCTGGCTGCGCGCGGGCGTTTCCATCAGGCGAGCGATGACGGCCTGGAACGCGGGCTCGCTGCCGATGCCCTGCCACGACGTCGAGTCGAGCGAGACTTCCTCGTTGCCGAGGAGCTGCCCGTCTTCGAGCATCTTGACGATCACGGCTTCTTCGAACGGGCCGAAGACCTTGCCGCTGCGGCGCTTCACGTGGAAACGCCGAATCGACAGCATCTCCTCAGGCTGGGCGCCGGCTTCCCTCGCCTGCTTGTCGATGAACGACAGCATCTCGAGCCCGTCGACCGGACCCGAAGGGACGCTCTGAGGCAACGGCGCGGTCAAGTCTGCTTCGAGATCGTCACGCGGCGCCGCAGCGGCCGACGCGCTGGGGCCCGCCCCCGCACCACCCGTGGGGTCGAACTCGAGATCACCCCCACCACCGAAGTCGACTTCACCAAAACCCATCGCTCCGCCAGGCGGGGGCGGCGCCGCGGGAGGTGGCGCTCCGAAGTCGAAGCCGCCAGGCGCTGCTGCAGGAGGCGGTACGTCGAAGTCGAAGTTCGCGGGCGCCGGCGGCGGGGCTGCGTCGAAATCGAAGCCGCCGGTCGCTGGTGCCGCCTGAGGGGGGCCGAAGTCGAAGTTGCCGGGCGCTGGAGGAGGCGGTGCGTCGTCGAAGTTGAACCCACCGGCCGCCGCGACTGGAGCGGGCGCCTCATCGAAGTCGAAGCCCGAGTCGATCGGCTCGCTCATGTCGAACGTTCCGCTGGCCTGGCTCGGGGCGGGAAGCGGCACGCCGCCCGTGGGATCGAACTCGTTGGGGTCGGCCTCCTCAGGGGCTGGCAGAGGAATGGCGCCGCCCGCGCCCCCGGGAAGTGGGACGTTGCCTCGCCCGCCGGCGGGAAGGGGAACAGCCGCATTCCGTGACGGCGGCGCAGGAAGGGGAATGGCGGCGGTCGACGGCGGGGCAGGGAGGGGAATGCTCGCGCTGCGGGGAGGCGGGGCCGGTGGCAGCTGCACGGAGGGCACCTCGTTGGTCGGCCCCCGGAAGTCGTCGTTGCCAAAGTCGCTGCCGAAGTCGTCGTTGCCGCCAGGCAGCGGAATCGAGTCGTCGGTCGCCTGATACGAGGGGCCCGTCGTGGTCGCGTTCTGGCCACCGGGGAGGGGAATCGAGGGGCTGTAGGCGGGACCCACCGCCGTGGCGTTGCCCTGCGGGTCGCCGAAATCCATGCCGACGCCGGCCGCCCCGGGCAGCGGTACGTCACCGACGCGGGTCGCTTCGTCTTCCCAGTCTTGCCGCTGTGCAGGCGCCGCGCTGATCCCTGGCAGGGGGACGGTTGGATTGGGTCCGGTGCGAATGGCCGCCAGCTTCACGTTGGTGGGCGGGGCCGCGACGGTGGTGGCCCCGGGAATCGCGCCCCCCGGGAGCGGCACGTTGGGGGCGACCCGCGTCGATTCCTCTTCCCAACTCTGCTTCTGGGGCGTCGCCGCGGTGAGCCCGGGCAGGGGCACCAGTCTCGAGGTCGAGCTTGCCGGCGGCTTGACGGGGAAGATGTTCTGGCACGTCGGGCACTTGATGCGCGCCCCACCCGCGGGAATCTTCTTGTCGTCGATGTTGAGGGTTGCGTTGCAGGACGGGCACGAGACCTTCATGCGTCTCCTTGGAGGGACAAGAACACGGCCGCGACGTTACTACCGCCAGCTCTCCGTCGTTGCTGGAAAAGGGGCCAGTCAACCCCCCGCTGGAGTGAATGACGCTCGCTTTTGGCCGTGTTAGGTGCCGCGCCCGCATGCCCCCCTCGCCCCAACTTTCCATCGTCATCCCTGTCTACAACGAGGAATCCATCGTCGAGCAGGCGGCGACCGAGCTCACGCAAGGGCTCGACCAGCGCGGGTGGGATTACGAGATCATCTTCGCCGAGAACGGGTCGCGCGATCGCACCCAGGAAATCCTCGAGCGCATGACGAAGGCCAACCCGCGCTTGAAGTGGTTCCACAGCGAGCGGCCCAACTACGGCGTCGCCCTCAAGCTCGGCATTCAGATGGCGCGCGGGCAGATCGTCGTCTGCGACGAGATCGATCTCTGTGACCTCGTCTTCTACGACGCCGCCGTGCCCCCGCTGCTCCGGGGTGAGGCCGACCTCATCGTCGGCTCGAAGGCCGCCCGCGGCGCCAGCGATCAGCGCCCGCTCGTGCGCCGGGTCGCCACCCGCGTCCACAATGGGCTGTTGCGCGCGACGCTGGGCTTCAAGGGCACCGACACGCACGGGTTGAAGGCCTTTCGTCGAGAACGCCTCATGCCCGTCATCGAGCGCTGCGTGGTGGACATGGACGTGTTCGCTTCGGAGTTCGTGGTGCGCGCGTGGCGAGAGAACCTCGACGTGCGCGAGATCCCCATTCAGCTCCACGAGAAGCGCCAGCCGTCGATCCACCTCTTCCGGCGCGTCCCCAACGTGCTCAAGAACGTCGCGCGGCTGGTGTACGTGATTCGCGTGCGCGGAGAATGACGGGCGGATGCTCTCCGCGATCTCCGTCGATCTCGACTCGCTGACCCACTACTGCCGCATTCAAGGCCTGCCCGAGAGCCTGCTCGACGAGCGCGCGCGCTCGCTGGTCGCCGAGAAGGCCATTCCGCGCTTCCTCGAGTTGTTCGCCGCAGTGAAGGCGCCCGCGACGTTCTTCGTGATCGGCGGTGACGTGGCGTTGCCGGGCATGAAGCGCGCGCTGCGCGCTTCGCTCGAGGCTGGAGTCGAACTCGCCAGCCACACCCAATCGCACGCCTACGAGATCTCCCGCTGGCCGAAGGCGAACATCGAGGCCGACCTCGTGCGCTGCGAAGAAGCGCTCGCCGAAGTCGGCACCACGCCGCGTGGTTTTCGCGCCCCCGGCTACACGATGACCCCCACCCTGCTCGAGGCGGTCGTCGCGCGCGGCTACGAGTACGACTCCTCGACCTTCCCGGCGACGCCCTACTACCTCGCGAAGGCCTCGGTGATGGGGGCGCTCGCGGTGATGGGGCGGCCCTCGCGCGCCATCCTCGACTCCCCGCGGGTGCTCGCGGCGCCCCGGACGCCCTACCGACCTGCGCTCGAGAACCCCTACCAGCGGGGCACCGCGCCGGTGATCGAGCTGCCGATGGCGGTCGCTCCGATCTCCAGGCTGCCTTTCATCGGCACCTTCGCCACCTCGGCCCCCTGGCCGCTGGTCGAGCTCACCTTTCGCTCGTTCAAGCGAGATCGCCTCTTCAACTTCGAGCTGCACGCGATCGATGTGCTCGATGAGACCGACGGCATCCCCGAAGCGCTGGTGCGTCAGCAGCGCGATCTGCGGGTGCCGGTGCGCGAGAAGCTCGACCGGCTGCGCAAGCTGTTCGCCTGGCTGGGGGTCGATCGCGAACGCGTCACCGTGCTCGAGGCCGCACGGCGCCTGCGCGCGCTCGTGTAGGGTGCGCCGCAGATGGCGGAGAGCGTGGGCCGGTACAAGTTGCTGCGGCTGCTCGCGACGGGCGGCATGGGCGAGGTCTTCCTCGCGCGCCAGGAAGGCCCCGCCGGCTTCACGAAGACCGTCGTCATCAAGCGCATCCTCCGGCACCTCGCGACCGATCAGAACTTCATCGACCTCTTCTTGAATGAGGCGCGGCTCGCGGCGCAGCTGCAGCACCCGCACATCGCCCAGGTCTTCGGGCTCGAGAACGAGGGCAACACCTGGTTCATCGCCATGGAGTACGTTCACGGTCGCTCGCTGCGCGACGTGATCGGCACCGCGAAGAGCCAGGGCCTGAAGATCCCCCCGCGCATCGCCGCGCGCCTGGCATCTCAAGCGTTGCAGGGGCTGCACTTCGCCCATGAGCTGACCGATGAGCGTGGCCAGCCGCTGGGCATTTTGCACCGCGACGTGAGCCCCGAAAACCTGCTGGTGGCGTTCTCGGGCATGGTGAAGCTGGTCGATTTCGGCATCGCGCGCGCGATGAGCGGCAGCGTCGCGAGGGTGGGGCGACCCCGCGGCAAGCTCTCGTACATGGCCCCCGAGCTCACGCAGACCGGGGCCAGCATCGATCGCCGCGCCGATGTGTTCGGCATGGGCGTGGTGCTCGCCGAATCGCTCACCCTCGAGAAGCCGGCCGAGACCCCGAAGTCGCTTGAAGAAGCGCAGGGGCCGCGCTCGGGCTGGTCTCCTCTCGACTCGTTGCCTCGTGGGCTCAACGACATTCTGTCGCGCGCGCTCTCTCCCAGGCCCGAAGGCCGCTTCTCGTCGGCGATGGCGATGAGCGAGGCCCTCGAGAGCTGGCTGGTGACCAGCGCGCAGACGGTCGTGCCGGGTGACATCGTCGGGTTTCTGCAGGCGCTCTACGGCGCCGAGGTGATCGACGTGAACGCCGGGGTTGCGCTCGGCGAGGGCGCGCCGGCGATCACCAACGTGCTCTCGCCACGCGGGGGCACGCAGCCTTTGAGCCTCCCCTCGCTGCAGCCGGTGCGCTCGTTGCCCCGGCTCGAGCCAGTGCCTGCGCCTTCATCGGTCGACGAGCGCAAACAGCTCTATCTGTCGATCGGCGTCGGGGTGACGACCGCGCTGCTGACCGGCTTCGTTCTCTTGCTGGCGCTGTGGCCGCGTGCACCTCAGACGGTCATCGTCCCCCCACCCCCGGTCCCGACGCTCGTCGTCATCGAGCAGCCGGTTCCCGACGCAGGGCCTGCAGAGCTCGTGGTGCCCTCACAGATCGAGTTCGCCAGGGAAGACGTTCGTGACGCCGGGCCCGCCGTACGGCCGACGGTGAAGAAGACGCGCACCGGCAAGGTGACGGTTCGGGTCAACCCCTGGGCTGAGGTGCACTTTTGCGGGCGCAAGCTGGGGACGACGCCGTTGCCTCCCGTGGAGGTGCCAGCCGGGACGGCGACCTTCGTGCTCAAGAACGCCCAGCTCGGCGTCAGCCGAAAAGTCACGGTGAAGGTCCCGGCGGGCGGCAACGTGGTGTTGAAGGCGGACCTGTTCAAGAAATGAACGCGCATGAACCTCGGGGGCTGTCGTGATGCGCTGGACGGTGATCGTCTCGGCGCCGGGTCAGACCTGGGTGCAGGCGCTCCTGCCGGGCCGCGGCACCATCGTCGGGCAGGGCCCGGGCGTGAACCTGGAGATCCCCGCCGCCGGTCTCGCCGAGCGCCATCTCTCGTTGCTGCCCGGTGATGCAGGGGTGGTCATCGAGCCGCTGCGCGGTGGCAGAGACGTGTTGCTCAACGACGTGCCCGTGGTCACGCAGGCCACCGTCCGCGCTGGCGATGAGCTGACGATGGGGCGGGCACGGCTGGTCTTCTCCACCACCTCGGCGCCCGGGATCGCCGCGGCGCGCATCGTCTCCGAGGAGGAGCTGATGAGCCGGTTGGGCGACGAGCTGCGGCGCGCCGGCGTCGCGCGGCCCGTGGGGCTGGTGCTGGTGTCATCGCCGTCGATGAACGTGGCCGCGCGGCAGGCCCTCACGCGGCGCGTGGTCGACGAGATCGTCGGGGCGCATGCGGTGGCCTGCTTCGGTCAGCTCTCACTCGACCTGCTGGCGGTGGTGATCCCCGAGCTGGCCAGCGAGGCGCTCGAAGGGTTGATGGCCGCCCTGCCGCGCGTGGCCGGGGCGCGCGCTCGTGTGGTGGTCGCGCGTTCGCCCGATGATGGGCTCGACGCGGAGACGGTGCTGGGCGCCTGCATCGACGGCCTCGTCGGGGAAGGGGCCGACGCCGAGCTGCTGGCCATCGACCCGGTGAGCGTGCGGCTGGCGGCGCTGGTCGAGCGGCTGGCCGACGATGAGGCGCCGGTGTGTGTGGTCGGGCCTGCGGGCGCGGGGCGGGGAGCGCTGCTCGAGCACATGGCGCGGGTCGCAGGTCGACGCGTCTCTCGCCAGTCGGCCTTCGCGCGGCCTTCGGACGGGGGTCGCACCGGCGACTGGCTCATTCTGCGCGACGTCGATCGCCTGCCCACCACGGAGCTTGGGAGACGTGTCGCGCAGGTCCGCACCCGGCTGCTGGCGACCGCCACCCAGAGGCCAGCTGGCAGCGAGTTTCCTCACGTGATCGAGGTGCCTGCGCTGCGCGATCGGCGCGAGGAGATCCTCCCCCTGGCCGAGACCTTCGTCTCGCGGTTTCGCGCGGCGGTCGGTCGGCCTCGGCTGACGCTGAGCGGTGATGCGCGCCAGCTGCTCCAGGCGTGGCACTGGCCGGGCAATGTGCGCGAGCTGGCCAACGTGCTGTACCGCGCGGCCCGCGCGACGGCGCGTGACGAGATCGGTCGTGACGCGCTGCCGACCCGCCTTTCGGTTGATTCCGAGAGCGACAACTTTCGCGGGGCGATGCGCGCCGCCGAGCGAGAGCTCCTGCTCGACACCCTGAGCCGCACGCGGTGGAACGTGACGGCCGCCGCGACGCGCCTGGGCATTCCCCGGCGCACCATCGTGCATCGCATGGCGAAGCTGGGGCTCAAGCGGCCGGCGCGCTGAGTTTTGGCTGGCGGGGCCGGGTCCCGGTCGGCATACGAGCCGCATGGCCATCGCCCTCGACTCGCTGTTCCGGGTGCTCACCTCGTTTTCCCCTGCGCGCACCGACCTGAGCGGCGCGCCGTGGGAGACGTTCTGTGAGTGGGCCATCGGGCAGGGCCTGGGGCCCCTGGCTGCCTACAACCTCGAGTACCGGCTCGGGGCCGCGCAGATCCCCGAGTGGGTGCGCCACCGGCTGTTGTCGCTCTACCAGGGCAGCGCGAACGACAACGTGATGAAGCTGGTGAACCTCAAGCGCGCCATCGACGATCTCGAGGGCCGGCGCATCGTGCTCGTGGGTGGGGCCTCGTTCGCCGAGAGCCTGTATCCCCACGTCGCGTTTCGCCCGGTGATCGACGTGCGCCTCGCGGTCGCCGTCAGCGACGTCGAGCCGCTGGTGACGTGGTTGCGGCGCGCGGAGTTCAAGCCGCTCGAGGTGACCGAGCCCACGGGCGCGGCGAAGGTGGTGTCCGACACCCGCACCACCATCCTCGTGCACGGCGCGCTGGTGAACGACGTCGCCGAGCACGACGCCATTCTCTCGCGGGCGCTCCCGGTGCGCGCCTTCGGCCCGTCGGTGCATCGGCTCGACGGCGAAGACGCGCTGGTGGTGGCCGCGTTGCTCATGGCGCGCAGCGGCTTCGACGTGCCGATGCTCGAGTTTCTCGATCTCCGCGAACTGGTGATGGGCGCCCCGGCCATCGGCGGCCCCTACGAGCGGCCGCTCGATCCGAAGGTGGTGCTCCAACGCGCGCGCGCGTGGAAGGCCGAGCGGGCGGTGTGGTGCGCGCTGAGCATCGTCGAGCGGCTGTGGCCCGAGGCGGCTGCTGCGATCGCGCCGCTCCAGCCCGAGCCGAACCTGCTGGTGCGTGAGACGCTCGAGCGCATGGTGGTGCGCCCCGCGTCGGAGATCGGTCGCGCCGAGGGGTTCAAGGGCGAAGACGCGGTGCGCTCGCTCCTCGCCGGGGACTGAGGTAGCAAGCGCGGCCGATGAGCACCGCCGTGGAAGCCGCATCTCCCAAGCCGGCCCTGATCGTCGCTGCCGTGCGGGCGTTGCGGCCCAGGCAGTGGCTCAAGAACGGCGTGCTGTTGGTGCCGATCATCTTCGCGAAGTCGATCTTCTCAGAAGGGCTCGCCCTCAAGGCGCTGCTCTCGGTCGCGTCGTTCAGCCTGCTGGCCAGCGGCGTGTACGTGGTGAACGACTGGTTCGATCGCGAGAAAGATCGGCTCCACCCCGAGAAGAAGAAGAGGCCGATCGCCGCAGGGCATCTCTCGGCCTCCATGGCGATGGTGCTCGTGGTGCTGTGTTGGGGCGTCGCGGGTGCCCTCGGCTGGCTGATCGGCGCGAGCTTCCTCGGTGTGCTCGGCGGCTACCTCGCGCTGCAGGTCGTCTACACGGGCGGCGTGAAGCACATGGTGTTGCTCGACATCATGGCCATCGCCCTGGGCTTCATCTTGCGCGTGGTGGCGGGCGCCGTGGCGATTCAGGTCGACGTGTCGAACTGGCTGTTCCTGTGCACCATGCTGGGCGCGCTGTTTCTGGGGTTCGCCAAGCGCCGCGCCGAGCTGGCCTCGCTCGAAGACGCGTCGGCGCATCGCGCCAACCTGGCCGACTACACGGTGCCGCTGCTCGACCAGATGATGAGCATCTGCGCGGCCTGCTGTATCCTCGGCTACGGGCTGTACACGGTCTCGCGCGAGACGGTGGAGCACGTCGGCAGCGATCACCTCAAGTTCACGCTCCCCTTCGCGGTGTATGCGGTGTTCCGCTACCTGTTCCTGATTCACAAGCGCGGCGCGGGGGGCTCGCCCGAGAAGGTGCTGCTGAGCGATCGCCCGATGTTGATCAACACCGGCCTCTTTCTGGCGGTGGCCGCGTGGGCGCTCTACGGGAACCGCTGACGTCCGTTTCCCGACTAGGCTCGCGCCGACATGGAAGTCGTCCTTCGCCCGACCAACGACCAGTTCCTGCAGGAGGTCGTCTTTCCCGCGCTGGAGCTCGGGGTCATCGATTCCGGCCCTGCCATCGATCACCTGCTCAAGTACCTGAACGACGAAGAGACGCGGGTGCTGCTCGAGCTGGTGCAGGACAACAACGGTGGTGAGAGCTTCTTCAGTCTCACCGACGAGCGGTGGAACCATGCGCTCTACAAGCTGCTCTTTCACGAGTGGTTTCGCGACTCGAGCGAGTGGCTGATCACCCAGCAGTACGCGGGCTTCGCCGGCCCCTGGGAAGAGACCTTTCATCTCGGGCTGATGCTCGAAGATCCCGACTACCCCTACGCCGACGCGGAGCGATCTGATCTCTACCGACGCGCCTTCTGGGGGCAGCCGCGCAAGCAGCACGGCCTGTCGGCCATGTTGTGTGGTGTGTGGGATCCCGTGCCGCAGTTCCCCCCTGACCAGGTGCTCACCGTCGAGGGCCACGGCGTCTACAGCCCGCAGCAGGGCGTCGCGCGTGCTGACTGGAGCTGGCGGCCGATGCTCACCGTCAACAAGTGGGCCGCGAAGCTGCCGAGCGCGCTCAGCCGCCTGCTGGATCGCGAGGTGCGCCGGCTGCACCCGGTCAACCCGCCCGAGCGGCACGAGATCCTCGACTACTGGCTCGGTCGCGTTCGAGAACCCCCGCTGCTCGCGGTGAGCTTCTCGGGCCTCGGGCCCCGCGCCACCGACTGGATTCGGGAGATCGGCCAGCTCGCGCAGCTCATTCGCACCGCGGCGGCGTCACAGAATGGGCTCACCGCCGTGCTCGGCACGATGGCTCGCGGTCGGGATCACGGCCGCGGCTGAAGGTCAGGCCTTGCCGTCTTCGTTCTGAATCAGCGTGTATATCGCGTCGGCGGTGTTGGCCGAGAGAATGGCGTCTCGCAACGCGTCGCTGCGGAACAGCCGACTCACCTTGCTCAGCGCCTTGAGGTGCACGCCCGCGGAGTTCTCCGGGGCCACCAGCGCAAAGAAGAAGTGGGCAGGCTTGCCGTCGCGCGCCTCGAAGTCGACGCCTTCTTTCGACACCGCGAAGCACGCCACCAGCGCGCTCAGCTCGGCGAGGCGACCGTGGGGAATCGCCACGCCCTTTTCCATGCCGGTCGAGCCGATCTTCTCGCGCTCGCTGAGCACCTCGTGAATGCGCGTCGCGGGAATGTGAGGCGCGATCTTCACCAACGCGTTCGCCAGTTCCTGCAGCACTTCACCCTTGGTTCGCCCGCTCAGCTGCGGGACCACGGCTTCGAGCTTGAGGAACTCGGTGATGCGCATCGCGGGCGCGTCTAGCGGAGCCCTCCGTTTGCCGCAAGGCACGATGAGGTCCGAACGCGCGAATCCCGAGAAGCGGTGTAGCGTGCGGCGCCGATGCGTCGCCTCGAGGGCCGGCCGGTTGCAACCAACGTCTGGCGTGCCCGTGCCGCGTTCTTCCTGATGATCACGGCGTGCGTGCGCACGGTGCCGGTGCCTGCCTCAGTCCCGATCGTCACGGCCCCTGAACAGATCAGCGCACCTCCCGAGGGGCCGGTCGCCCTCACCCCTGCGCAGCCGCCTGACGTCGAGGCGCTGCTGTCGAAGATGACGCTCGAGGAAAAGCTGGGCCAGTTGATGATGGTGGGCTTCGCCGGCAAGGAAGTGGACCTGGCCATCACCGACCTCGTGCGGGGCTACCGCGTGGGTGGGGTGTGTCTCTTCGGCCGCAACCTGGGCTCCGCCGCGCAGATTGGCCAGCTCAACGACGACGTGCGCGCGCTCCTGGCCGACGCGGTGCCTCCCTTCATCGCGGTCGATCAAGAAGGCGGCAACGTGGTGCGCGTGTCTGACGGCAACCTCGTGCTGCCCGGGAACATGGTGCTCGGCGCCGCCCGGCAACCCGAGCTGGCCTTCGAAGCGGGTCGGGCGCAGGGCGAAGATCTCGTGCGGCTGGGCTTCAACATGAACCTCGCGCCCGTGCTCGACGTGAACAGCAACCCGCTCAACCCGGTCATTGGCCTGCGCGCCTTCAGCGACGACGTGAAGCTGGTCTCTGAGCTCGGGGCGCAGTTCGTCCGGGGGCAGCAGGCGGCCCGCATCATCTCCATCGCCAAACACTTCCCGGGGCACGGCGCGGTCGACGCCGACTCGCACCGGGCGCTCCCCATCGTGCGCGCGCCGCTCAAGGAAGTGCGTCGGCAGCTGCAGCCCTTCGAGGAAGCCATGAAAGCGGGGTTGGACGGCCTGATGACGGCCCACATCGCGACGCCCACGCTCACGGGCGACGAGATGCCAGCGACGCTCTCGCGCCGCGTGCTCGGCGGTGTGCTGCGCGATGAGCTGAAGTTCGACGGCCTGGTCATCACCGACGAGCTGGAAATGGACGCCATCGATCGCAACTACGGCGTCGGTCGCGCGGCCGTCATGGCCATCAACGCGGGCGCCGACATGGTGCTCATCCCCTGGCGGCTCGAGAAGAAGGAAGAGGTGTGGATGGCGCTGCTCGACGCTGCGCGCTCGGGCCAGCTGCCTGCCGTGCGCATCGACCGGTCGGTGCGGCGCATTCTCGGCACCAAGGTGCGCCACGGGCTGTTTTCCCCCCAGCCGCCGCTCGACGAACGTCTCGCCCGTCTGGGGTCGGAACGCGAGCTGGCGCTGCGCATCGCGAGCGCCGGCGTGACGCTGCTGCGCAGTGAGCCACGGCTCTTCCCGCTGTCGCTCAAGTCGAAGCGGGTGGCGGTGATCTCACCCGAGGCGGGGCTCGTCACCTCGCTGCAGAAGCGGCTGCCGCAGCTCACCTCGCTCGTGGTTCCCGCGATCCCCTCTTCGGTGGCGCGCGAGGGCCTCAAGCGCCAGACGCGCGCGCTCGCCGATGCGGCCGACGTGGTGGTGGTGGCGGTGGTCAACTCGCGCCAGCTCGAGCTGGTGACCGTCGCGGCGCTCGCGGGCAAGCCGGTCATCGCGGTGGTGCTGGGCGCCCCCTACCTCGCAGCGAAGGTGCATGAGGCGAAGGTGGTGCTCGCCACGTATTCCCATCGCGAGGCGGCGACCGAGGCGGCCGCAGCAGCACTGCTGGGGGAACGGGGCACGCCAGGCAAACTGCCCGTCACGTTGCCCCGTCTGCCCTTCGGCCACGGGCTGGATCCCGTGGGCCGACGGGTTGCTGCAACTTCAGCCGACCAGTGAGCGCTTCTCGACGGCCGAGGCCTCGATGAGCCCGATGGTGCCGTCTTTGCGGTGGTACACGACGTTCATCTCCATCGTGGTGGAGTTGGTGAACACGTAGAAGTCGTTGTTCATCAGATCCATCTGCATGATGGCTTCTTCGACGCCCATGGGGTGCGCGAGGAACTCGTTGGTCTTCACGACCTTCTGCTCTGCCGCTTCGTTGGGCAGCTCGCCTGCGCCCTGGCTCTCGAAGACCTGGTGGCGCACCTTCATCTGCTCGACCAGCCCCTGGCGGTGGTGCACGCGCTCACGGCCGTGGTGGTGCTTGAGCTTTTCCTTGTAGCGCTTCAACTGGCGCTCGATCTTGTCCATCGCGAGATCGATCGACGCGTACATGTCTTCGCTGCGCTCCTTGCCGCGCAGGAGGAACGTGCCCGAGTGGATGCTGATGTCGGCGTGGTGAAGGTGCCGCTCGAGCGAAAGGACGACGTGAGCCTCGGTCGCCTTGTCCAGGTACTTGTTCACGCGCTCGACCTTTTCCCGGGCGTAGTTCTTCAGCGAGTCAATCGGGTCAAGATGGCGAAACGTGATGTTGAGTTGCATTTGCCCTCCGTGGCGATTTCGCAGCGAGCTTCGTCTCTCGCAGGCAAACGAACGGTAACACCGCCGTCACAAGGCGGATCGATTTAGTTGGCACCGGAGAGGCGCTTCAGGGCGTCGCGCGCGCGACCCATGTGCGCACGACGGAGCGCTCCATCTCGCCCAGGTTCAGCATCTTGACGGTGAAGCCACCTGCCCGCGCCGCCATCACCCGACCTGCGGCGTGGAGCTGCGTGACATGACCTTCGAACGCAATCACCAGGTCGACCTGAGTGCCCGGCGTCACGCGCTCCATGGACCAGATGAAGAGGCAGTCGCCCTGCCAGTTCTGCTCGCGGTCGTGCAGGAAGGGGCGCGCGTCACCTGCCTTGAGCGCGAGCTGCACCAGCAGCATCGGGCCCCGCTGCGAGAGTCGGGCGGTGGGGGGCGGCTCGCATACCGGCAGCGGTGGTGGGGCCGGTGGCGCTGCGACCGGGGCACGGAAGCGCTTCTCGACGTCGACCATGCGCTCCGAGAGAGCGAGGAAGGCGTCTTCGCACGCCAGCCGCAGCTCAGGGGTCGTGTCGGCTGGCAGTCGGCTCGGCACATAGCGGTGCACCAGCGCGAAGAAGGCCGCTCGCCAGGCCTCGCGTGACGCGTCGGCGGGCACCTTGAACAGCTCGTGGGAAGGGCGGTTCTGAATCGAAGCGAGCCAGTTGCGGATCTGCCGGGTCGCGTCGACCTGGGCCCGGGTGGTGTCGTCGACGGTGACCGGTGCTGCGAGCACCGACTGCAGCTCGGGCATCTCGCGCAGCGGCACGAAGCTCTTCCCGTCACGCGAGACGGCGCGCACGTCGCTCAACGTCCCGCGCACGTGGAGGTTTCGCACGACGCCCAGCCCGATGGGCCCCAGCACGCGCGCTTCGCTGTCTGACAACCAGTACTCGGTACTCACGACGCCGACGCTCCTCCGCGAGAGTCTGCCTCGCGAAGCTCGCAGGGCACATCGCTCAAGGCATCGCGCACCATCGCGCGGATCAGCTGATCGTCATCGACGACGAGCACTTGCGGCTGGGTCATGGGGTGCCTCGGAGTCGCTCAGAAGTACTTCTTGCGCTTGCTCGACGGCAACACGCCCAGCACCTCGCGGTACTTGGCCACCGTGCGGCGGGCGATCTCGATACCCTGCGCCTTCAAGAGCTCGACGATCTTCTGGTCGGAATACGGGTTCTTCGGGTTCTCGGTGCCCACCAGCTGCTTGATGTGGTTCTTCACCGCTTCACTGGCGATGTCGTCACCACCGGTGCGCGCGATCGACGAGTTGAAGAAGTACTTGAGCTCGAAGATGCCTTGCGGCGTGTGCACGTACTTGGCGGTCGTCACGCGGCTCACCGTCGACTCGTGCATCTCGATGTCTTCGGCGACGTCGCGCAAGATGAGCGGCTTCAGGTGCGCGATGCCCTTGTCGAAGAAGTCGCGTTGGAACTTCACGATGCTCTCGGTCACCTTGTGAATGGTGCGCTGGCGCTGCTGAATCGAGCGCAACAGCCACTGCGCCGAGCGCATCTTTTCCTGCACGAATTCTTTCTGCTTCGGGTTCAGCGCGCCGTTGCGCAGGGCACGGCGGTAGGCGTCTGAGACGCGCAGCTTGCTCAAACCGTCGTCGTTGAGCACCACGTGGTATTCCTCGCCGACCTTGTGCACGAAGACGTCGGGGGTGATGTGCTGCGCCTCTTCGCCTGAGTAGTTGCGGCCGGGCTTGGGGTCGAGCTTCTGCAAGAGCTTGCTGGCCGTGATCACCTCGTCGAGCGTCACCTTCAGATCCCGCGCGATCGCCGGCAGGTTCTTCGACTCGAGCAGCTTCATGTGCTTCTTGATCATCACCTGCAGCAGCTGCGCCGCCGGTTCCTTCATCGCCTGAACCTGAATCATCAGGCACTCGAGCAGATCGCGCGCGCCGCACCCGACGGGGTCGAGGTGCTGAATCTTGCGCAGCATCTTCGAGCCGACCGCCATCGGCACGTCGGCCTCGTTGCAGAGGCGAATGAGCGGGTCGCCATCGACGTCGGGCAGCTTCAGGTACCCGTCGTCGTCGAGGTTGCCGATGATGAGCTCGGAGATGCGGCGCTCAGCGTCGTTCATGCGCAGGCCCGAGAGCTGATCCATCAGGCGATCGAAGAGATCTTCCTTCTTCACCATGTTGGCTTCGAAGGACGGCAGGTCTTCCATGTCGACGTTGCCCTTGTTGCTGGGCGTGGTCGGCTCGTTGAACTGGTAGCTGTTGAGGTACGCGTCCCAGTCGATCTCGGCGGGGCCCTCGGTGGGCTTCACTTCCTGGGCAGTGTCGGACACCGTCGGTTCCTGCGCCGCGGCGGGCGTCTCGAGGTTGGCCGCCTCGAGCGAGGCCTCACCGGGCGCCTTGTCGGACATGTCGCCCTCGATCTCGTCGGGCTGCTCGAGCATCGGGTTCGAATCCATCTCCTCGCGGATCTGGTCGATGAGCTCCATGCGCGAGAGCTGGAGGAGCTTGATGGCCTGCTGGAGCTGCGGCGTCATGACCAGTGACTGGCTCATGCGCATGCTCTGCTTCATTTCCATGCCCATTGATGACCCCCGACAAAAGGTGTGCCAAAGGGTATCGAAAGCGCGCAGAGAAGTGGCAGTCAATTTGCTGAGCGTCAGGCAAATGACGGAAACACCTCAGGAAAGACTGAAGTCGGCGCCCAGATACACGGAACGTGCCCGCTCCGAACGGGCGATGGCTTCGGGCTTGCCTTCTTCAAGAATCTTCCCGCCCACGAGGATGTAGGCGCGGGTGCAGATGCGCAGGGTGTCGCGAACGTTGTGATCGGTGATGAGCACCCCGAGGCCCCGCTCGCGGAGCCGGGCGATTTCCTTCTGCAGCTCGCTGACGTTGATGGGGTCGACCCCGGCGAAGGGCTCGTCGAAGAGCATGAACTTCGGGTTGGGGATGAGCGAGCGGGCGATCTCCGCGCGCCGACGTTCTCCGCCGCTCAGCTGCTCGCCCAATGACTCGGCGACGTGGGCGAGCCCGAACTCACCCAGCAGCTGATCGGCCCGCTCGCGGCGCTGCTTCCCCGAGGTGGACCCATCGAGTTCGAGCACTGCGAGCAGGTTCTGCCGCACCGTCAGCTTGCGGAAAATCGAAGTTTCCTGAGGGAGGTACCCGAGCCCCTTGCGCGCGCGCTGGTGCATCGGCAGCGAAGCGAGCTCGATGTGTCCCAGCTTGACCGAGCCCTCGTCGGGGGTGACGAGCCCCACCACCATCGAGAACGAGGTCGTCTTGCCGGCTCCGTTGGGCCCGAGGAGGCCGACGATCTCACCCGGCTCGACGTGAAAGCTGACGCCGTCGACGACGCGCCGCTCGCCGTACGTCTTGCGCAGACCCGCCGCCACCAACCCGTCGCTCACCCCGGGTCCCCGTGAATGGCGAGAAAGAGCCGCGCGCGGAACACCACGGCGGCGTGCACGATCGGCCCCACCAGAATGCCGCCGCTCAAGCTGGCGAGCCACGCGCCTTCGCGGTGCGCATACGTCGAGTAGAGGCTCATCGGCAGCGAGAGCACGAGGGTCAACATCACCAACGCGAGCAGCAGCACGAACATGGTGAGAAACCACAACACCGGCGCCGCCTTCATGGTGTCGAGCACGCCGCCCACCGCGCCGTCGGGACCCTCGCCGTACATTCCGGCGTAGTCGATGAGCGGCAGCAGCCACACCAGCACGGGGATCAGCATGGCCCAGTCGCCGTACTCGACCGCGACGAAGGCCAACACCATCGTCAGCGCGGGCGTGAGCAGGCTCGACTTCTCGACGCCGCCGCAGCCGCGCATGGCGAGCGTGAAGTAGACCGCCCAGCCCAGGCCCTTGATGACGCCGACCAGCGCCGGCGCGATCGACGCCAGCGGTGAGACCCACGCGTCGAGCGCCGCCCCGCCACCGAGCAGCACCGAGGGCATCAGCGCGACGAGGAGGGTGCGCTTGAAGAACTCCGGCACTTCGCCGACCGCTTCCCGCACCAGGTCTGCGTCAGTCACTTCGGCCATTCACGGCACCTTCTTCTTCTTGTCGACCTCGATGAGGGTCGTCGCGTTCTCGACCTCGAGGAACTCCGAACCGGTGAGGAAGGTTACCTTGGTGCCCTTCATTCGCGTCTTGCCATCGCGCGCCTGCGGGTTGCCCGTCACCGTCAATCGCCCCGGCTCGACCTCGTAGTCGCCGAACTGGCCGCGCGCCCAGCGGTCGCCCTCGGTCACCTCGACGCCACCGCGAGCCTTCACCCGCGAGATGTCCCCGTTGGGTTGGGAGATCGCGAGCACCTCGGGGGCGAAGAGGGTCATCTTGCCCTTCACCGCCTTCACGTGGCCCTTCCACCGCGCTTCGTTCTTCTCGCCCTCGAAGGTCAGGAGATCGGCGTCGATGGTGAGGCGTTGATCTTTGGGTTCCTTGACGCGGGTGCGCGCCTTCGTCACCTCGAGCCGGTTGTCGCCGGTGGTGAAGGTCACGATCTCGCCATCCACCTCGCGCGCGCCCTGCTTGCCCCACGGCTTGCCGGTGACCACGAGCACGCCGGTGTCGTTGGCGAACTCGGCCTGCTCACCGTGGGCTTCGCGATCTCCGTCGATGGCGACCACGTTGCCGTGCGCGGTGATGCGCTGCACGTCGCCCGCAGGCGTGAGAAAGACGTCGAGCGTGTCGCAGGTGAGCGTGAGCGTGTCGCGGATCGCTTTGGCGTGCCCGTCGTACTTCGCCCGGCTCTCCTTCTTGAAGACCTCGAGCTTATCGGCCGAGATGGTGACCGGCCGGGCGAGCAGCACCCCCGCATCACTCGCAGCGAGCACCAGCCCTATCGCGAAGGGGACGACCACGCGGGTGACTTAGCGCGCTTCCTGCGCCTTCTCTTCCTTCTTGTCGGGGCCGTAGAAGGTGAAGCCGACGCGGCCCATGACCGCGATCGAGGGTTGGAGGTACGCCAGATCGACGCCGAACTCGAGCTTCCACAGCCGCAAGCCCAGGCCGCCACCGAGGTTGGTTCGAATCGGGTTCACGTGGGAGGGGATCCACACGATGCCGCCGAAGATCTCGACGAAGAAGACGAGGAACTTGAGCTTCACCGAGCCGGCCAACGGCACCGTCAAGCGCGGGTCGGGGGAGGCAAAGGTGACGCCGACGCCAGGGCGCACCCCGATGCGCAGCCAGTCGAAGAGCTCTTGATCGAGTCGGAAGTGCACGTCGACGAGCGGCGCTTCGAGCAGCCAGGCACCGCCACCGACGTCGACCCCGAGGTGAATGGCGCGGGCAGGGGAAGGGGCCAGCACCGCCACGACGAGGACGAGCGCAGGGGGAAGCAGGCGCATGACGGCTGGGTGCCGCAGTCGGGCGCGGCGATCAAGCCTGCTCGGCGAGTTCCTGCATGTGCATCGCGCGGCGGGTGAACTCGGCGAGGCGGTAGAGCACCGTGCGGCGCGAGACGCCGAGCTCGGCGGCGACCTTCGACTGCTCGATGCCGTGCGAGTGGTACATCACCGCGGGCGCCTTCAGCTCGTCGGGGGTCGCGGCGAGCAGCCGCTGGGCGAAGTCGCGCGTCACCACGCTGTCCTCGAACTCGTCGTCGACCATCTCGGGCACGTGCTCGACCGGTTCGGCGTGGCGCTTCGAGTCGCGAATGACGTTGAGGCAGTGGTTGGTGGTGATGCGGTGGATCCACGGGAGCACCGCCTCGTCGCTGGTGCCCTTCGGGAAGGCCGTGTCGAGGTGCTTGAGCACCTTCATGAACACGTCCTGCGTGGCGTCTTCGGCAGCGGCGCCGTCACGCAGCAGGCGCTTGCAGCGCGCGTAGATGGCCGGTCCGAACTTGCCGTACAGCTTCTCGATTCGTGCGTTGCTCATCGTCTTCCCCTTTGGTGTCGGCCGCTGTGCGCCGCCGAGATGCCGAAATGTTCGGAGCGGTTGGTGAGCCGTTGCGCCACTCGTCGCCGGGTCGGTCAAACCGCTTTGCACGTCGCAGAAAAGATCACGGCCGACAGGGCACTTACGGTGCGAAGAGGTCGGATGAGTGATTCTAATGTTTAGAAATTGTCGGGAAATCAGCGAGTTAGGCCGATGGCGCCACGCTGATGGACTCGGCGCGCCACGCCCGCAAGTCCCTGGTCTGGCTCGCGATTGAGCGGCCATCTCCGCTGCTGCGCACCGCGGGCCAGCGTGGTGTCGTGAGCGGCAAATCAGATAGTGTCTTGACGACTCTTTGTTGGGTGGTTAATACTTTCAATGCGAGGTTGGACATGGGTTCGCCGATTCTGATGACCGATGGGTACAAGTTCTCGATGGCGGAGGCCGGGTGGCCGCTGCGTCGCGAGACCTTCTATTTCTCGCACCGCAAGGGCGGGCTGCAGGTGGTGCCCTTCGATCTCGCGGCGGAGTTGAAGGCGCTGCTCCCCACTCCGGCTGCGGGTGATTGGGAATACCTGGCGAAGAACGACTACGAGCTGGGGAGCGCGGTGAAGGCGGCGCTGGTCGACCGCGCCATCACCATCGACGCCTTGCCGAAGTTCTCGGTGTTCAGCGACCGCGAGCCGATCTTGAGCGTGACCGGCCCGTCGGCGCTGGTGTCGTGGCTCGAGCCGCTGGTGCTGATGTGGAGCTACCGCATTCAGGTGGCGACCACGGCCCTGCGCACCCCTGACGCGCTCGGCGACGCAGTGAAGACGGTGACGTGTGAGCGCCAGAAGCAGCTGGTGCTCGAGACGCTCGACGCGGTGGGCGTGAAGGCTCCGTCGATCACGGTGGATGAAGCGGGGTACGTGGCGCGCGTTCGTGCGCGCGTCGCGGAGTTGATCGAGCTCGTCGGCGCACCCAACCGCATCTTCGAGGTGGGGCTGCGGGCGGCGAGCTGCCCTGAGCAGCACCTCCTCGCGCTCGAGGGCGCGAAGCAGGCGGGGCTGTTGCGCACCAGCAACGTGCACGGGGCACAGCAGCTCGGCCTGGTTCCCGTGGGCACGATGGGTCACGAGCACATTCAGCGCTACGGGTCAGACGAGGCGGCCTTCCGGGCGATGGTCGAGCGGCGCCACCAGCGCTCGAGCTTCCTGCTCGACACCTTCGACACCATCACCAGCGGCATCCCCACCGCGTTTCGGATCATCGCTGAGCGGCCGGGGCAGTTCGACTCCATCCGCTACGACTCGGGCGACAAGGTGGCGCAGTACCGCTTCGCGATCGCCGAGGCGAACAAGCTGGGCATTCGACCCATTCAGATCCTCGAAGACGGGTTCGACGCGGCGCAGACGAAGCAGTTCGAGGCGCTGCGAGAGGAGCTTGGGTGGAAGCCCGAGGAGCAGGTCTACGGCTACGGGGGGTACATCGTGGCGCAGACCAGCGGCTCGACCCTCACGCGCGATCGCGTCGCTGCCGTCTACAAGCTGACGCAGACCGGTCGGCAGCCGACGATGAAGTTCGGCAACGAGAGTGGCTCGGGCAAGCAGTCGCTTCCCGGGCGGCCGGTGTTGTTCCGACGACGCGCGGGGACCATGGGCGGTCCATTCGGCGTCGTCGGTCAGGAGGGGGAAGCCACTCCCCAGGGGTACGAGCGCCTCACCGGTGCCCCTGCCTCGTCGTGTGTCGAGCTTCCGCAGGTGGCCGAAGCCGATCGCACCCTCGGCATGACCGAGGGCACCGAGGCGCTGGTCGAGCAGTTGTCTGCATGGAAACGCGCTGCGACGTAAGCGGCGCAGAAAGGCAGTCGTGTACTCAGCCTCACACATCGGTCGCAATCACCTGCGGGTCGGTCGCAACAACCAGGACGGGCACTTCGCCTCGTCTTCGGTCGTGGTGGTGACGGACGGGTGCTCGTCGCAGCCCAACAGCGAGGTGGGCGCTCAGCTCGGCGCGCGCTTTCTGGGCGAGTGGCTCGAGGGGCAGAGCACGGTCGACGCAGAGACTCCGAAGCGCGCGATGAACGCGCTCTGCACGTGGATGCTCGAGTCCGCCAAAGCCCTCGGCGGAGATCTTCGCACCACGCTCGAGCGCTACTTCCTCTTCACCGTGCTGGCCGCGGTCCGCCAACACGACTCCCTCTCCCTGCGAGAGCGGGGAGAGGGCTGGGGTGAGGGGCCCGATGCGGCGCGCGAGCCCCTCACCCGGCGCTTCGCGCCACCCTCTCCCCGCGTTGCAGGGAGAGGGGTGACGCTCGTCTTCGGCATGGGCGATGGCGGCCTCCTGGTCGATGACGCCGTCATTCGCCTCGACTCCGGGCCCGACAACGCGCCGAACTACTGCGCGTACCGGCTCTTCGATCGCCCCAGCGAGCCCGAGCTGCACTTCTTTGGCGAAGACGCGCGCGTCGCACTCATGACCGACGGGCTCAACTCGCTCGACCCCGTTCGTCTGCGAGCGCTCGTCAACCCTGAAGGGCTGTCTCGCAACCCGCTCACGCTGCAGCGCCGCCTCAACGTGCTCGCCGAGACAGAGCGCTTCACCGACGACGCCACCCTCGCGGTCTTGAGCTGACCCCATGGACCTCTACCTCTCCGGAAAACGAGTGCGCGTGACCGACGCCGACCTCCTCGGAGAGGGCGGGGAAGCGCGCGTCTTCAAGCACGGCACGCGGGCGTTGAAGGTCTTCCACACCCCGACCGATGCCCTCACGCGCGCGTTGTTCGACCAGAAGCTGCAGAAGGTGCAGCAGTTCCCGCGCGGACTTCCGACTGGCGTGATGGCGCCGCAGGAACTCATCGCCGACCACACCGGCAAGCCGCTCGGCTACGCGATGGGGCTGGTACCCGGCGCGTTCGACTTCGCGCGCCTCGCGCAGCGCAAGTGGCGACTGGGCGTGTTGAGCAACCACGCGCTGGTGACCCTCTTCATTCGTCTGCACGCACTGGTGACGCAAGTGCACGCCGCGAACGTGCGCATCGGCGACTTCAACGACGGCAACGTGCTCTTCGCGGGTACGGAGCCGTTCCTCATCGACGCCGACTCGATGCAGTTCGGCCCCTTCGCATGCCCGGTCGCGCACGAGCGCTTCCTCGACCCGAAGCTGTACGGAGTCGATCTCGCTGCTGCTCCGCGCTTCGACGCCGGCACCGACTGGTACGCATGGTCGGTGCTCTTCTTTCAGAGCCTTCTCTCGGTTCACCCCTTCGGTGGCACGCACCCGAAGTTGGCGACGTTGCTCCGTCGCGCCGAGGCCCGGCACTCGGTGCTGCAGAGTGACGTTCTCCTTCCTCGTCTCGCTGTGCCGCCCAAAGTGCTGCCGGACGATCTGCTCCACTGGTTTCACGCCGTCTTCGAGAAGGACGCCCGGCAGGAGTTCCCCCTCAGTCTCCTGCAGCTCTCGTGGACGCAGTGTGCCTGCGGTGTCGAGCACGCCCGCGCGGTGTGCCCTGAGTGCCGCGCGCTGGGGCCGCTGGTGACGCGACAGGTGCTGCGCTCGAAAGGGCGATGCACGGCGCGCACGGCGTTCGAGACGAATGGCCGCATTCTCGCCACCGCGATGCAGGGCGGGCTGCGGTACCTGTCTGAAGAGAACGGCGTGTTGCGCCGCGAAGACGGCACGGTGATCGCCACGAGCTTGTCCGGGCCGCACCTGCGCGTCGAGCTGGCCGGCCGTGTGACGTGGCTCGCGGACGGGGAAGGGCGCGTCGAGAAGTGGGATGGCGACAAGCTCGTCGAGCGCGCGAAGACGGGTGTGCGAGGGGCATGGCCGGTGTTGACCGTGTCGACCACACAGGCGCTGCGGCAGGACCAGGCGTGGCTGATCGAACACGAGAGCGGCTCTCGTCTGGGCCAGGTGCTCGAGGGGCAGACGTGGCTGTGGGCGGGCGAGCGACTCGCAATGGGCTTCTATCGAGCGGGAGGGCTCACCGTGCCCTTCTTGATTCGCGCCGGCAAGGCGGGGCTCAAGCAGCTCGATGGCATCACCTGGAAGGGCCGCATCGTCGACGCCCACGCCGCGTTCGACGCGAAGCACGCGGTGTTGACGGTGATGACTGACGACGGTGGACGCGACGTCGTGCACCGCTGGCTCATCTCCGAAGATGGCACCGTGATCGCAAAGTCGGCCGACGGCGCGCGAGGTCATGCGGCTGTGCTCGCGGGCCGCGTCGTCATCTCGACCGACGCAGGGCTGGTGGCTTTGAAGGTCGACTCCGGTGTCCTGGTCGAGGCGATGCTCTTTTCCGATACGCAGCCGTTCGTTTCAGCGGGCGACGAGCTGCTCCCAAACACCGACGGATCTCTGTTCGTCGTCGGTGCCCGCGACATCACGCAGTTGACGCTCACCTGAAACGAAAGAGAGGTTGTCCATGCCGCTCCCACTTCCTGACTTCTACGATCCCAAGCAGGTCTCGCAGCTCTACCTGGAACGCGCTGGCATGGTCACCGAGGCGGGTGAAGCCTGGGCCGCGAAGCACGCCGTCAAACCCGCAGGCCAGGACAAGTTCCGCATCGCCGCGTTCGGCATCGACGTGCAGGTCGGCTTCTGCACGCCCGGCGCAAGCCTCTTCGTGCCGGGCGCGGTCGAAGACACCACCCGAACCGTCGAGTGGCTCTACCGGAACATGGACAAGATGACGGGCCTCTTCTTCTCGATGGACACGCACCGCGTGTTCCAGATCTTCCACCCCTCGTGGTGGGTCGACGCTCAGGGCCGTCACCCCGCGCCGTTGACGCCGATCTTCCTCGAAGAAGTGCGCTCGGGAAAATGGACCGCGGTCGCGCACCCGAAGGAGAGCGTCGAGTACGTGAAGAAGCTCGAGTCGACGGGCAAGTACGTGCTGACCGTATGGCCGTACCACACGCTGCTCGGTGGCCTTTCGCACGCGCTGGTGCCAGCGATGATGGAAGCCGCCCTCTTTCACGCGGCGGCGCGCAAGCACCAGACGCACTTCGAGACCAAGGGCACGCACGCGATGACCGAGAACTACTCGGTGCTCTCCCCCGAAGTGACGGAGCTGTCGGGCAACGTCGTCGGCGCCTTCAACGCGCCGTTCTTCAAGATGCTGATGGAATACGACCGCATCTATGTATTCGGCCAGGCGAAGAGCCACTGCGTGCTGTCGACCATCAACGACATCCAGAAGCACGTGAGCGCGACCGACCCGAAGCTCGCCGAGAAGATCTGGATCCTCGAAGACGCGATGAGCCCGGTGCCGGCGCCCCCGTTGTCGCCGTTGCCTGATCATCTCAACTTCCCGAAGATCGCCGACGAAGCCGTCGCCGCGTGGAAAGCGGCCGGCATGAAGGTCGTTCGCACCAGCGACGCCGTCGTCATCTGAACTGTCCCTCATTCCTTCGCGAGAGAGGCTCGGCGTCGAGCCTGTCCCTGGCGAAGCCACACCCGAAAACCCAAGGAGCAGCCCATGACGAAGAAGACACTCACCCCCGATGAAGCCAACGCACTCCTCTCTTCTGCGACCGCAAAGGGAGTGCTCTCACCCACCACCAGCAGCCTCATCACCGGCAACCTGGGCAACCTCGTGCTCACCGGCGCTGCGGGGAAGGACCTCGAAGACATCACGGCGTCAGACGTGACGCTGGTGACCGTGTTGATCGACGCGAGCTCGTCGATCGCCGACCGCGGCCTCGAGAAGGCGGTGCGCGAAGGGCAGAACGCGTTGCTCGACGCCTTCTCCGGAGCGAGAGATCGCGACGCTGTGCTGCTCGCCTGCTGGACCTTCAGCGGCACCATGGACGTGGTGCACAGCTACGTGAGCGTGGCCGACGCGACGCGGCTCGACACGAAGAACTACCGCGCCATTGGCTCGACCGCGCTCTACGACACCTGGTGCGATGCCCTCGCAGCGAACGTGACGTATGCACAGCGACTGCGCGACGGCGGCACTCCGACCCGAAGCGTGGTCGTCGTCGTGACCGACGGCGAAGACGTGGGCTCGAAGCGAACTGCGGCCGACTGCGCGCGCCTCAGCCGCGACCTGCTGGCGTCTGAGCTCTTCACCCTGGCGCTCGTCGGCGTCGGCAGCGACGTGAACTTCGAGCACGTCGCCAGGTCGATGGGCATCCCACCTGCGTGCATCTTGTGGGAGCGAGACGCGACGCCAGCGGGCCTGCGACGTGCCTTCCAGCTCGTCAGTCGAAGCGCCGTTCGCGCCAGCCAGGGAAAGATCGCGCCGGGCGCTGCAGCGGGCTTCTTCGTGCCCTGACGTCTCGAATGCGGGACTCAGTAGGAACAGAATCGCAAGCAATTCGGGTACTTGGGCTGGCCCCTGGCTCGCTCCGGGAAGGGACCGTCGTTCACCCTTTCCCGGAGTCTTTCCATGTTGCGAAGAGTCGCTGTTCTGAGCTTTGTGGTCCTGAGTGCGTGCGGACCGGTTGCGCCGGTCGCCAATTGTCGAACCACCCCCGATTGCGCTGATCCGTTGGTGTGTATGCAGGGCTTGTGCGCGATGCCCACGCCGCGTGACGCCGGCAGTACCGAACAGCCGGACGCAGGCGACGCGCTGGTCGAAGACGCCGGTGAGCAGGCGAGCTTCGATGCGGGTCTCGACGCGGGGCTCGTCGTCGACTCAGGCGTGGTCGACTCCGGCGTGGTCGACTCCGGAGTCGTCGACGCCGGCGTGAACGATGCGGGGGTGGCCGATGCCGGAGTCACCGATGCCGGCACCCAAGACTCTGGTGTGTGCGTGTCTTCGACCGAGCAGTGCAACGGTCGTGACGATGACTGCGACGGCGTGATCGACGAACAGGTGTCCTTCCTCGACGTCGACGGGGGCGCGATCTCCTTCGACGGCGGCTTCACCGCTCCCAGCGGGATGTGCGTGGTCGGTCTCGGCGTCTGTCAGCGCAGCGGCATCGCAAGCTGCGTGTCGGGCGAAGTCAACTGCAGTGCGTTCGTTGGCTCGGGCACCGCCGAGATCTGCAATCGGCTCGACGACGACTGCGATGGTCTCGTCGATGAGAACGACCCCGGCCTCTGCGTACGCCCCGGAGAGCTCTGCGTCTCAGGTTCGTGCACGTGCCCGATGGGGCGGGTCGCGTGCGGCTCGGCGTGCGTGTCGCTGGGTGCCGCGTGCTCGGTCGGTGTCGGTGCCTGTCTGCGCAATGGCTTCCAGGTCTGCTCGGCCGGCGCGGTCGCGTGTGACGTGATGGCCGGCATGTCGTCACCCGAGACGTGCAACGCCATCGACGATGACTGCGACGGTCAAACCGACGAGAGCGACCCGGGCATCTGCTCGGCGACGGGCCAGACGTGCGTGAACGCGATGTGCCAGTGCCCGTCGGGCCAGTCGGTGTGCATGGGCGTGTGCAAGACGCTCACCGCCGAGGTCTGCGACGGTCTCGACAACGACTGCAACGGTCAGACCGACGAGGGCGTCACCATTGCGTGCCTGGCCGACCCTGATGACGACGGGTACGCGGTGGCAGGCGCGGCAACCAGCCAGCAGTGCCCGAGTGCCTCACGTGCATCGCGCGGCTTCTGCCCGACTGGCTTCGTCGCCTCGGCTCAGAACGCAGGGCCCGATTGCGCTGAGGGCGACGCGAGCAAGTACCGCATCGAGTCTGCGCGCACCGACGCCGATGGCGACTCGTATTGCGTTGGCCCGGCGGCGAACGATTGCATCGGGGCGGGCTCGTTGCCGGCACGGCGTGCTGCCAGCGCGTGCCAGGCGTCTGACGACTGCAACGACACGCAGGCGTCGCTCTACCGCCTCGTCTCGTCCCGCGCTGACGCCGATGGAGACAACTGGTGTGTTGGCGTTTCGGCGCTCGACTGCGTGGGCACGAGCGAACTCCCCGGCCGCACCTTCGGTTCCAATTGCACGGCGAGCCCGGATTGCAACGACAACGACCCCAGCCGGTACCGTCTCGACTCGACGGCGCCGGATGCAGACATGGACGGTCGCTGCGCGACCTCGGGTGTCACCGAGTGCACGGGAGTGACGCCACCAGCGGGGAAGCGCTTCGCGGTCGACTGCCTGTCGACGAACGATTGCAACGACGCCAATGCGAGCACGTGGCGAACGATGGCGACGCGCGCTGACGCCGATGGCGACCAGTTCTGCGCGGCCAATTCGACGGCCACGACCTGCTACGGCACCAACCTCCCGGCTGGACGAAAGGACCTCACGACGTGCCCCGCCACTGACGACTGCAACGACGCCAGCGGTGGGGTGTACCAACTGGTCGCGCTGCGTGACGACGCCGACGGCGACACCTGGTGCGTGAACGCTGCGGTCAACACCTGCATCGGCACGTTGCCGCCGAGCGGAAAGCGGTTGGCGAACCAGTGCGCTACAGGCGGCAACGACTGCCGCGATAGCAATGCGCTGGCGAATGCGTTCTGCGCGATCTCCGCTGGCTACAAAACTGACCTGGCCACCAAGGTTTGCGGATTTGGCTCCCCCTCCTCGGAGAACTTCATGCTTGGCGTCGCTCAGACGTGCCCCGCTGGGTTCCAGTATCTCTACGGTGTGATTGGTGGGACGGCGACGTTCACTCAGGGGCAGACCGGTGGCACGTGCACTGTGACGGGTCCGACGAGTCTCACCATGAGCTGTGGCGCGCTGGTGTTCGGCCAGTTCCAGTGCCGTATCGAAGGGCAGTGCATCGCGCAGTGAGCAGCAACGCTTCGGCTTGAACTCTGCGCCTCGGGTGCCTGCACGGGCCCGAGGCGCAGTGCTTTTCGTCGGGTGTGCGCGGGAAGTGCGTCGTATACGAGGCTCACTTCTGGAGGCCTCACATGGGCGACACCGCGCTCAATTTCATCGAAGAGATCGTCGAAGCAGACAACGCGAGCGGCAAGTGGAAGGGCCGGGTGCAGACCCGCTTTCCGCCAGAGCCGAACGGCTACCTCCACATCGGCCACGCGAAGAGCATCATTCTCAACGCGGGCCTGGCGAAGAAGTACGGGGGCAAGTTCAACCTCCGCTTCGACGACACCAACCCGGCGAAGGAAGAGCAGGAATACGTCGACTCGATCATCAACGACGTGAAGTGGCTCGGCGGCGACTTCGAAGACCGACTCTTCTACGCGTCGGACTACTTCGAGCAGATGTACGTCTGGGCCGAGAAGCTCATCGAGAAGGGCGTCGCGTTCGTCTGTGATCTCAGCCCCGAGGAGATGTCGAAGCAGCGCACGCCGCAGTCGCCTGACGGCACGTTGCTGCCCGGCAAGAACAGCCCGTTCCGCGAGCGCTCGCCGGCCGAGAACCTCGATCTCTTCCGTCGCATGCGGAAGGGTGAGTTCGCGCCCGGCTCCCGCGTGCTGCGCGCGAAGCTCGACATGGCGTCGGGCAACATCAACCTGCGCGACCCCGTGATGTACCGAATCCTGAAGGAGCACCACCACCGTCAGAGCGACAAGTGGTGCATCTACGCGTCCTACGATTGGGCGCACGGGCTCGAAGACAGCATCGAGGGCATCACGCACTCGATCTGCACGCTCGAGTTCGAGAACCACCGGCCGCTCTACGACTGGTTCCTCGAGCAGCTCGGCATCCACCACCCGCAGCAGATCGAGTTCGCCAAGCTCATCTTCAACTACACCGTGCTCAGCAAGCGGAACCTGCGGCGCATGGTGTCCGACAAGATGGTGGCCGGGTGGGACGACCCGCGCATGCCCACCGTCACCGGCATGCGTCGTCGCGGCTACACGGCTCAGGCGCTGCGCACGCTCATCGAGACGCTCGGTGTCACCAAGAACGAGAGCGTCATCGACCTCGGCCGCCTCGAGCAGGCGGTGCGCGACGATCTCGGCCCGCGCTCGCATCGGCGTCTTGCCGTGCTCGACCCCATCAAGGTCGTCATCACCAACTACCCCGAGGGCCAGGTCGAGCAGATCGAGCTGCAGAACAACCCCGAAGACGAGAAGGCCGGCACGCGAACGGCGCCGTTCTCGCGCGAGCTCTACATCGAGCGCGACGACTTCATGGAAGAGCCGTCGAAGAAGTTCTTCCGCCTCGGGCCCGATCGCGAAGTGCGCTTGCGCAGCGCGTACTTCATCAAGTGCACCGGCTTCGTGAAGGGCGCTGACGGGAAGGTCACCGAACTGCACTGCACGTACGACCCCGCCTCGAAGGGCGGCGCACCCGACGGTCGGAAGGTAAAGGGCATCATTCACTGGGTGTCTGCCGCGCACGCCGTCACGGCGGAAGTTCGCGTCTACGATCGACTGTTCGCCGCCGAGTTCCCCGGCACGGGCCACGAGGACACCGAGGCGAAGCCGGCCTTCGTTCACGACTTGAATCCGAACTCACTCGTGGTGATCGCCAACGCCAAGCTCGAGCCGTCGCTGAGCGCGGCGAAGGTGGGCGAGACCTTCCAGTTCGAGCGGCTCGGCTACTTCACGGTCGATCTCGACACGAAGCCGGGGGCCCTCGTCTTCAACCGGACGATTGGTCTCAAGGACACGTGGGCGAAGGAGCAGGACGTCGAAGCGAAGCCGGCAGCTGCCGCTCCGAAGGCCGCACCGGCACCAAAGGCCGCGCCTGCTCCAGCGGCGCCTCCGTCGGAGATCGAGTTCGGCGACTTCGCGAAGGTCTCGCTCAAGGCCGGCAAGGTGAAGGCGGCCGAGAAGGTCGAGAAGGCCGACAAGCTGCTCAAGCTGACGGTCGATCTCGGCGAGGCCGAGCCGCGCACCATCGTCTCGGGCATCGCCGAGGCGTTTGCGCCCGAGCAGCTCATCGGCCGCAACGTGGTGGTGGTGGTCAACCTGAAGCCGCGTGCGCTCAAGGGCATCGAGTCGCGGGGCATGATCCTCGCGGCGGGGAGCGGGAAGAACCTGCAGCTCATCAACCCCGGTGACGTCGCGCCGGGCAGCGACGTGAAGTGAGGGCCTGCCGATGAACGCGCGACGCACGTACTACCCGCCCATCGAGCCGTACCGCATCGGGCGGCTCCCGGTGTCGAATGGGCACGAGCTGTACTTCGAGGAATCGGGCAACCCCAAGGGCAAGCCAGTGGTGTTCGTGCACGGCGGGCCCGGCGGTGGGACGGAAGGCAAGCAGCGACGCTTCTTCGACCCGGCCGCGTATCGCATCGTGCTCTTCGATCAGCGTGGGTGTGGCAAGTCGACGCCCTTCGCGTCTCTCGAGCACAACACCACGTGGGATCTCGTGGCCGACATGGAGACGCTGCGCGCGCACCTCGGCATCGAGAAGTGGCAGGTCTTCGGTGGCTCGTGGGGCAGCACGCTGGGGCTTGCGTACGCGCAGACGCACCCCGAGCGCTGCACCGAGCTCGTGCTGCGCGGCATCTTCCTGTTGCGCAAGTGGGAGATCGACTGGTTCTACCAGGACGGCACGAGCCACCTTTTCCCCGACGCGTGGGAGAAGTACCTCGCGCCCATTCCCGAAGTGGAGCGGGGTGATCTCGTCGCCGCGTATTACAAACGTCTGACGAGCGCTGACCCCGCAGTGCGCTCCGAGGCCGCAAAGGCATGGAGCACGTGGGAAGGCCGCACGAGCTACCTGCTGCCCAACGCGTCGTACCTCGCGCAGACCGGCAGCGATGCGTTCGCCGATGCGTTCGCGCGCATCGAGTGTCACTACTTCATGCACGGCGGCTGGTTGAACGACGACAAGGCGCTGCTCGCCAACGTGGGGAAGATTCGTCACATCCCCGGGGTGATCGTGCAGGGTCGCTATGACGTGGTGTGCCCGCTCGAGTCGGCGTGGGCGCTGCACCGCGCGTGGCCCGAGGCCGACCTGCGCATCGTCGAAGACGCGGGTCACGCCGCGCACGAGCCTGGCAACCTTCACGAGCTGATCGAAGCGACCGATCGCTTCAGGTGAGGCGATTCCCCTCGGAAAAACTGCACCGATCTCACGGGGTGACGCAGATAGCGTCGAGAGAACATGTTGACGATGCGCAGTGAACGGAAGTAGCGACCCGCTCCCCATGGCATCCAAGCCTCTCGTGATCGTCGAGTCTCCCGCGAAGGCCAAGACGATCGGCCAATTCCTCGGCGACAAGTTCAAGGTGATGGCCTCGGTCGGCCACGTGGTCGATCTCCCATCGAGCGGGTTGTGCGTCGACACCGAGAACGACTTCAAGCTCACCTATGAGGTGACGAAGCCCGACGTGATTCGTGATCTCCGTGACGCGCTCAAGGGCGCCTCGGAGCTCTACCTGGCCACCGACGAAGACCGCGAGGGTGAGGCGATCGCCTGGCACTTGCGGGAACAGCTGAAGCCGAAGGTGCCGGTGAAGCGCATGGTGTTCCACGAGATCACCAAGAAGGCGATCCAGGAAGCCGTCGACAACTCGCGCCAGATCAACATGGGCCTCGTCGACGCGCAGGAAACGCGCCGCACCCTCGATCGCCTCTACGGGTACGAGGTCTCGCCCGTGCTGTGGCGCAAGGTGAAGACGGGCCTCTCGGCCGGTCGCGTGCAGTCGCCGGCGATTCGCCTCATCGTCGCGCGCGAGCTCGAGCGCATGAACTTCCGTTCGGTGACGTACTGGGACGTCGGCGCCAAACACCCCACGTCGCCCGCGTTCGAGTCGACGTTGTGGAGCGTGAAGGGTCAGCGCGTCGCCAGCGGCAAGGACTTCTCTGATCAGGGGCAGCTGCAGACGCAGGGCGCGGTGTGGATCAACGAAGAGCGCGCGAAGGCGATCGCCGACGGCTTGAAGGGCACCAGCTTCACGGTGAAGAGCCTCGAGACGCGGCCGTACCGCAGCTCGCCCAAGCCGCCGTTCATGACCTCTACGCTCCAGCAGGAAGGCGGGCGCAAGCTGGGCATGAGCGCGCAGCAGGTGATGCGCGTGGCGCAAGGGCTCTACGAGCGCGGGTACATCACCTACATGCGCACCGACTCCACGACGCTCTCGGAGACGGCACTCAACGCCGCGCGCGCGCAGCTGAAGGAGCTGTTCGGTGAGAAGTTCCTCCCCGACGCGCCGCGCCAGTACATGCGCAAGGTCAAGAACGCGCAGGAAGCGCACGAAGCGATCCGCCCTGCGGGTGAAGCCTTCCGCACGCCGACCGAGCTGGCCGGTGAGCTGCAGTCGGCCGAGATGAAGCTCTACGATCTGATCTGGAAGCGCACGCTCGCCAGCCAGATGGCCGACGCCGAGGGCGAGTCGGTCTCGCTCAAGCTGTCGGCGAAGACGAGCGGCGGCGAAGACGTCGAGTTCAGCTCGTCGGGCCGCACCATCACCTTCCGCGGGTACCTGCAGGCGTACGTCGAAGGCAGTGACGAGGCCGAGACGACGGATGATCAGGAATCGCCGCTGCCGCAGCTGAAGGAAGGCGACAGCGTGCCGGTGAGCGAGTTGCTCGCCACGGGCCACACCACGTCACCGCCGGCGCGCTTCACCGAAGCGTCGCTGGTGAAGAAGCTCGAAGAGCTCGGCATCGGCCGCCCGTCGACGTACGCGTCGATCATGGGCACGCTCCAGGCGAAGTATGTCTGGAAGAAGGGCCAGGCGCTCATCCCCAACTGGGAAGCATTCGCGGTCGTGAAGTTGATGGAGAAGCACTTCGAAGATCTGGTCGACCTGCAGTTCACGGCCGAGATGGACGAGTCGCTCGACCAGATCGCCAACGGTGACGTCGAGAAGGTGCCGTACCTGAAGCAGTTCTATTGGGGCGACCGGAAGCACCGCGGCCTCAAGAAGCTCGTCACCGAGAACATCGAGAACATCGACGCGGCGGAGATCAACTCCATCTACATCGGTGGCCCCGAGAGCGGCATCGTGGTCAAGCCGGGCAAGTTCGGCCCCTACGTCAAGCGCGGCGAAGACACGGTGTCGGTGCCCGAGTCGCTGCCCCCCGATGAGATGACGGTCGAGAAGGCGCAGGCGCTGCTCTCGGCGCCCAAGGGTGACACGCCGATCGGCGTCGACCCCGCCACCGGCCTCAACGTGTACGTGAAGCAGGGTCGGTTCGGCCCGTACGTGCAGCTCGGCGAGGTGACCGACGAGTCGAAGCCGAAGACGTCGTCGTTGTTCAAGACGATGAAGCCCGAGGCGGTGACGCTGGAGATGGCGTTGCAGTTGCTGTCGCTCCCCCGCGTGCTCGGCACGGCGGAAGATGGGGAGACGGTGTCTGCGCAGAACGGCCGCTACGGCCCGTACCTCACCAAGGCCAAAGAGAGCCGCAACCTGGGGGCCGAGGCCGAAGAGCGGCTGTTGACGATCACGCTCCCCGAGGCGCTGGAGATCTTCAAGCAGCCCAAGCAGTTCCGCGGCCGCGGTCAGGCGAAGCCGGCGACGATCATCGGCAAGGATCCCGACACCGGGAAGGATCTGCAGCTCAAGGAAGGTCGCTTCGGTTGGTACATCACCGACGGTGAGACGAACGCGTCGCTCCGCAAGGGCGACGAGCCGACCGATCTGACGGTCGAGCGCGCGCTGGAGTTGATGGCGCAGCGTCGCGAGTACATGGCGTCGCCCGAAGGTCAGGCGCGCGCGGCCCAGCGGGGCGCGAAGAAGGCATCGAAGGCGGCAAAGGCGCGCGTCGCGAAGGACAAGGCGAAGGCCGCGAAGGACGAGAAGCCGGCCAAGCCCGAGAAGTCGGCGAAAGCCGAGAAGCCTGCCGCGAAGAAGGCGCCCGCTGCGAAGAAGAAGAAGGCTGAGCCGGCCCCGGTCGAAAAGACCGAGAAGCCCGCACCGAAGGCGAAGAAGCCGGAGGTTCGTAAGGGCAAGGCTGGGAAGCGCGCGTGAGCCCCCGCAAGGAGAGCGCTGAGGAAAAGCAGTACCTCGAGAAGTACCGCCCGAAGGACTACCCGCGGCCGTCGGTCGCGGTGGACCTGGTGATCTTCACCATCATCGACGCCCAGCTCCGCGTGCTCGTCGTGCGCCGGCAGGAACACCCCTTCAAGGGCGACTGGGCGCTCCCCGGTGGCTTCGTGCGCGTGGGCGAGACGGCGAAAGAGCAGGGCGAGGATCTCGACGTCGCCGCACGCCGCGAGCTGAAAGAAGAGACGGGCCTCGACCCCGAGCGCGTGCACATCGAGCAGCTGTTCACCTTCGGCAAGGCGCTGCGTGATCCGCGCATGCGCGTCATCTCGGTCGCGTACTTCGCGCTGGTGCGGCCCGATCTCGCGCCCTTCGTGAAGGCGGGTGGCGACGTGAGCCACGCCGACTGGCTGCCGATCGAGCAGCTGAAGAAGACCGAGCTGGCGTTCGATCACAAAGAGGTGATCGAGGTGGGCCTCGCGCGGGTGCGCGGCAAGCTCGAGTACTCGGGCATCGCGTTCGATCTCGTGCCGCTGACCTTCACCATCCCCGAGCTGCGACACGTGTATTCCATCGTGCTCGACAAGGAGATGGACCCCGGCAACTTCCGCCGCAAGTTCAACCGCATGCTCGATGACGGGTTGATCGAACAGGCGCCGGGCAAGCGCATCACCGCCTCGAAGCCGGCGACCGTCTATCGCTTCAAGCGCCGCTGACAGGAAGTAGTGTTCGTCGCCTCGATGACGAACGCACTCCTGTTGGGTCGCTTTCACGCCGTCACACGCACGCAGTCGGACTGGTTGGCCTCGCTCGCGAAGGCGCCCGTCGAGCGGTTGATCTGCGTGGTCACCAGCTCCAACCACTCGGGCACCCGGCGCAACCCGCTCGAGGTGTCGCTGCGCGAAGAGATGCTGCGACCGGCGCTCGAGCGCAGCGGCAAGCCGTTCGAGATCGTTCGGGTCGAGGACATTCCCAACAGCGCGGCGTGGGTGGAGCACGTGCTGGGTGAAGTGAAACGTCAGGCAGACGTGGCGCTCACCCCGGCCGACACTGCGATCTATTCAGCCAATCGCGACGTCGATGGCTTGTTCACCGCGAAGGGCTTTCGCGTCGTCGCGCAGGAAGTGAAGGGCCTCACGCCGCACGAGCTCGTGCAGCGCGTCGCCGATGGCAAAGACTGGGAAGACGAGGCCTCACCGGAGACGCAGGTGGTCTACGGGCGCGGCACCATCCAGAACCGGCTGCGCGACATCTACCGCCAGACCTTGCTCAACGAAGACGGCGAGCTGGGCCACCTGCGCGACTTCCTCTCCTACGGCGCGATGATGGATGCGTCGCTGGTGCAGAAGCTCCAGGACTTTCTGCCGCACGTGAAGCCCGGCTGCATCGTCGACAAGGGCTGCGGCACCGGCAAGTTGATGGTCGAGCTCTCGAAGTTGTTCCCGAACTCGCAGATCGTCGGGGTCGATCTCTCGCGCGAGTTCCTGCGGGTCTGCGACGAGAACACCTACGCGACCGATGACGTGATGCTGGTGTTCGGCAATGTGATCGATCGCAACGTGAACCCCGGCACCGCGACGACGATCGTCTACTCGTCGGTGATGCACGAGGTGCACTCGTACACCGACTACAACGTGAAGGAGATCGACCGCGCGTTGAACAACGCCTTCACCGAGCTCTCGCCGGGCGGGCGGGTGCTGATTCGCGACGGCGTGAGTCCTCCCCCGGCGACGTGGCGGCTGCGTTTCAAGAACCACCCCACGAAGGAGATCTTCGAGCGCTTCGCGAAGGAGTTCTGCAAGGGCCGGGGCGCGAAGTTCGAGCGACTCGCAGACGACGAGGTGCGGCTCTCGTCACACGACGCGAACGAGTTCCTCTGCAAGAAGGACTACCTCAAGAACTGGCACATCGAGGTGCACGAGGAGTTCGGCCCGCTCACCCTCGAGGGCTGGCGTGAGGCGTTGAAGCGCACCGGCTTCGAGCCGCTGCATCTCTCCGAGTACGCCAACGAGTGGATCGTGAAGAACCGCTACGAGGGCACGGTGGAGGTGCTGGACGACGCGGGCCAGCCGTTGCCTTGGCCCGCGACGAACATGGTGGTGGTCGGTCAGAAGCCGGGCTGAGGGGCGCGGAGGCGTCGGGAGAGAGGGTGCGCTGCAACACCCAGCCGAACGCGGCGCGCGCTCCGCTGACCGCGCAGGCCCCGACAACCTCACCGAGCGAGGGGAAGACGCGAATGCCGAGGGCGCGCGACATCGGAAACAGGGCTGCGTCGGCCCACGCGCCGAGCGTCAGCAGCGACGCGAAGCCGAGCACGTAGAAGGCGAGCTCTTCGATGAGGATCTGAAAGCCGTGGTCGACGCCGCTGAGATCGACGGCGGGGAAGGTGAGGTCGAGCACCGCGTGCGTGGCCGGGTAGACGAAGAAGTCGTCGGCGAGCCCGACCGTGAGCACGGCGCCATCGGCACCAGCGCTGCGAGCGACCAGCCGATCGGTCGCTTCAACGCCGCCAGCACCCCCGGTGGTGCAGGTCGCGCGTGGTGAGGGCGAGCGGCGCGATGAAGATGTGGAGGCTCCACGTGTACTGAAACCGCGTGGCAACGACGGCGGGCGCGACGCAGGCGACCCACACCGCCAGCAACCTGATGCAGTCGAAGGCGATGCGCGGCGTCGCGTGAGTCCAGGTCGTTTCTGCTGTGGCGACATCAATCGGGGCGAAGAAGTCGGTACGCATCCAGGGCAGAGCAGGAGCACGCTGCGTTCCGATCGCTGTCAGCGCCGACGCGCACGATTTTCGTCGTCGCGCGGCGAAGTGCGCCGGGGCGACGCTCACCGCGGAGTTCGCGGTGACGCGTCAGTGCCCCGACATG
This sequence comes from Archangium sp., assembly GCA_044371205.1. Lineage (GTDB taxonomy): Bacteria > Myxococcota > Myxococcia > Myxococcales > Myxococcaceae > Archangium_A. The sequence goes on along the minus strand of JBILUC010000004.1, from coordinate 112,409 downwards.
GGCAGTCGCTGCCGAGTTGCTTCAGTGGGCGCGAAGAGAGCAGGTGCCCTCGCACGTCCGTCCCGCGATGCGAAAGCGCCAGCGGGAGACGAACTCGTAGGCGGCATTCGCGAGCCAGCGGATCCCGGGAATGCGGACGAAGGTGAGGAGCGGGCCGAACCACCGGTGACGCAGCGCTGCGACGATCGCAAAGACTCCACCCTCGATCGTCCCGTCCTCATGGATGAGGTGCGCCTGTCTCTCACACGCCTCGAGGGTGAGCCCGACGGAGATCGGGTCGATGTCGCGAAAGGAAAGGATCGCGAGGGCGCCGCCGCTCCAGCGCCTCAGCCTCACCGCCGACTGCGAGCACAGCCGACAGTGACCGTCGTAGAGCAAGGTGTCGGTGCTCATCGGCGTGCAGCTCCGTCGGCGATGTTGGCGTGCGCGCGTTCCCAGATCTCATGCTGACGCTGGATGGCATCCTTCATACCGGGAACGCCCGCCTTCGCGGCCTTCGACATCACGGCCGACCCCTGCTCGGCAGCGAACGAGCTCAACTGAAAGGCCGACGACTGGTGGAGCTCGCAGTCGCCCTGGGCGTTCGCCTCGAACGAGAAGCGGTTGACTCCGCGGAGCGGATGTCCGTCGAGCGTGGTGATGTTGATGGTGCGCGCTTCACGGTCGATGTGGATCTCGATGGGCGCGAAGACGGGCGGGGTGACTCCCGGCTCGGCCAAAGCGACACGAGCCCCGTCGGTGAGCTCCTTCACAGGCGGGTGGAGCGTGATCCCCGATGCGCCGAACCACGCCGTTGGGTTCTTCACGAAGTAGTCGAACGCGTCCTGCGGCGTCACGCCCTTCATGGTGCTGCTGTAGTTCGCAAATTCGGTCTGCCCCTTCAGGTCAGGTGGAGTGGGGTCCACGTACTTGAGCAGTGTCTTCGCTTCGAACTCGGTCGGGAGACCCGCAGCCTCTCGCGCGGCGACGACGGTCCACTCGGTCATGATGGCAGCCTGCTTCGCCTGTTCCGCGGGGCTCCCGACGGCGACGGGCGAGGCCGTCTGGTTGTCGAGCTGATACCCCGTGTCGTACGACGCGAGCTGGTTGGCTGGAGGGCTCTTGCAGCTGGTCGACTGCTCTTCAGGGACGAACTGCTGGGGGACCTGGATGGGTTCGATACGGCCAGACATGGGTGACTCCGGGGTGGGGGGTGACGGCGAGGGTCTGTTGTGCAGACCCGTTGCCACCCGGAGTTGTTGTGTTTTCGAGAGGTTGGAAGGGGCTCGTGTTCGCCCTCGGAGAAACCGTCTCGATTCAGCGCTGGTTGAGCAGGTGCGTCAGGAACTGATCGCTCTGCTTCTCGAGCACCGAGTTCGCGCGCAGCCGCATGTCGAGATGGGTGAAGTCGACCGAGTCGAGATCCTGGTCCTGGTTGAAGCAGCTGAAGACGAACTGCTCCTTGCCGGTGCGCGGGTCGACGTGGCGCTGGAGACACTGCGCGCAGATCTCCTTCATCATGCATTGCATCGGCGAGTTGATGCTGCCGATGGCGCAGTGGCTGGGCTTGAGCGCGGGCTGCAGCACGCCGTGCCGCGCGTCGCGCACCGCCTTCATCATGCGATCGCTGCCGATGGCGATGACGCGGTCGACGTCGCTGAGCTTGATGCCGTCTCCAAGCTCGCCCTTGGCGTAGGCAGTCATCGCCTGAACGATGTTGCCGACGAAGGCGCGATCTTGCGGCCGTCGCGCGAAGAGTGGCGTGCCGGAATCGACGGCCCAGATCACCTGATCCGCAGCGCGCTCGAGCTCATCGAACTTGTAGGCGTCTTCGGCCTTCCGGTAGCCCGCGAAGTACAGCACCCGGGATCCGCTCGCCCGCAAAGCCTGGCCAATCGAGAACAGCACCGCGTTGCCAAGTCCACCGCCGGCGAGCAGAACGGTCTCCTTCGAGACGATGTGCGTGGGTGCGCCCGTGGGGCCCATCAGCACCACGCGCTCGCCCTTCTTCAGCAGCGCGCACAGGCGGGAGCTGGTGCCCATCTCGAGCACGATGGTTGACATCAGCCCCTTCTCTTTGTCGACCCACGCGCCGGTGAGCGCCAACCCCTCCATCGTCAGCCTGGTGCCCTCGACCACGGGGGCGGAACGCTCGAAGTTCTGCAGCCGGTAGAACTGGCCCGGCTCGAAGTGCTTCGCGGCGAAGGGGGCCTTCACCACCACCTCGACGATGGTGGGCGTGAGGCGAATGAACTCCTCGACAGTGGCGAGGAACGCAGTGTCGAGGCGCTCGAAGAAGGTGGTTCGCGCCGAGACGCGGCGATCGACCTCGGCAGCGCTGAGCGTCGGCGGGTCCACCGGGAACAGCTTCGCGACGTGCGGGTAGCCATCGCGCGCCGAGGCCATCGCCTTCACCACGTTGCCGGCGTAGGTCGGGTGGTTGTCGCCGTAGAAGGTGATGAAGCGACCGGCTTTCGCGTAGCTGGTGAAGAAGCCGACGTCGCGGCCGATGTCGTCGATGGCAGGCAGTTCGACCAGCTCGAACGTCGAGCCGTTCTTCACGGCGTCGTAGTTGCGGAAGTACGAGTTGTGCTCGTCGAGGGCGAAGGTGCCGGGGTACTCGCGCTCGTAGGTCACGTTGGGTGACGTGCCCGCGGCGACACACACCGTGCGCGCCGGAAGCTCGAGGGCCTGCCCCGTGCCCTTCAACTTGCCGTCGACGAGGCCCATGCGCTCGAACTTGAGCGCCTTCACCGCGCCGAACTCGTCGGCCACGGCTTCGGTCGGCGACACGCGCTCGATGAAGCGGATGCCTTCCTCGAGGGCCTTGGCGATCTCCTCGTGGTTGAGGCGGTACGCGGGTGAGTCGACGAGGCCGCGGCGGTAGCAGAGCGACACGCCACCCCAACCACGCACCAGCTCGACGAAGTTGGGCGCTTCGCCTGTCTTTGCCGCCCGCTCACGCTCGGCCCGAATGGCGCGGCCGTGCTCGAGGAACTCGCGGTACACGACGAGCTCTTCGGGGTTCATCTTCGCGAAGACGGCGTCCTCACCGCCCGTGCGCGCGAGCACCTCGTGGCGCGACAGCACCTTCTCGACCTGCACCGGGTAATACGCGAACAGCTCGGTGGCGGTGTCGATGCCGGTGAGGCCACCTCCGATGACGAGCGCCGGGAGCCGCACCTGCAAGTTGGCGAGCGAGTCGCGCTTGAACGCGCCGGTGAGCTGCAGCGCCATCAAGAAGTCACTCGCCGCGCGCACGCCGCGCAGGAGGTTGTTCTTGATGTTCACGATGGTCGGCTTGCCCGCGCCTGCGGCGATGGCGATGTGGTCGAAGCCGAGCTGCCACGCGTCGTCGATGGTGAGCGTGCCGCCGAAGCGAATGCCGCCGTAGATGCGGAAGGCCGCGCGCCGGGCGAGCGTGAGGTGGATCAGCGTGAGGAACGACTTGTCCCAGCGAACGGTGATGCCGTACTCGCTGACGCCGCCGAAGCCCTCGAGGATGCGCTGGTCGAGTGACGCCGCGATGGACCGCCAGTCGCGAATCGGCGCGAGGTCGCCGCTCACCAGCTCTGCCGGGAAGTCTTCGATCTTCAGCCCATCGATGCCGACGACGGTGAAGCCCTCGTTCAGCAGGTAGTGGGACAGGGTGTACCCGGCAGGCCCCAGGCCCACGACGAGCACGTTCTTGCCGTTGGGCTTCGCGGCGTACGGGCGCTTCACGTTGAGCGGGTTCCATCGCGTGAAGAGGCCGTAGATCTCGAAGCCGTACGGCAGCGCGAGCACGTCGGTCAGCGCGCTGGTCTCGATCTGGGGGATGTTCACCGGTTCCTGCTTCTGGAAGATGCAGGCCTTCATGCAGTCATTGCAGATGCGATGACCGGTGCCGGGGCACATCGGGTTGTCGAGGGTGATCATCGCCAGCGCACCCAGCGAGTCGCCGCGCCCCTTGAGCACGTGCATCTCGGAGATGTGCTCTTCGAGCGGGCACCCCGCGAGCGGGATCTGCAGCGGGTTCTTCTTGTAGGTGCCGCCGGCCGCGACGGGATCCTTCTCCTTGAAGCCCTTGCTGCACGAGTCCTTCTCGCGCTCGTGGCAGACCACGCAGTAGTCGATCTCGCCCATCACCAGCCGCGCATCGCCGCGCGGGTCGGTGAGCCCGAAGCCATCGCGTCGGCGCAGGTGGTGATGCGGGCCCTCGAGGATCTCGGGGTGCGTCGCGTCGGGCACGTGCAGCTCGACCAGCTTGTCGGGGATGAGCGGCCTGGGCTGGGCGATGGTCGTCCACCCGTGGAAGTCGTGCGTGAACGTCGCGCGCGCCCAGATGCTCTTCTCGATCAGCGACAGGAGCGACTTCACCTGTGTCGCGGGCTCACCGGTCAAGAGCAGCTCGAACGCCGCACGCCCTCCGGCGCTCGACAGCAGGCGCGCGCGCAGGGCATCGAACACCGCGGGCTCGAGCGTCTTCTCGAGGCGCATCAGCGCGAGGGTGGCCTCGGCGAGCGTGCGCTCGGCGTCGAACGGTCCCGGGAACCCGAGCGAGAGCAGCAGCGCGCACTGGTGGCGCAGCGAGGCCACCTGATCGCTCGTGGGTCGCTCGGTGACGCCCTTCTTGAAGACGCGGCGGGTGACGAACTCGCGCTTGAACTCGAAGAGCTTGAGCTCGCCGGTGAGGTTCTCTTGCAGCGCGCCGAGCTCCTTCTCGATCTTGAAGAGCCGACCGACGAACGAGCTGACCTGCGCGGCGATGGCGATCAGCAACTCGGACTCGGCGGGGGCGCTCAGGCCGCCGCGGGCGACGCCGAGCTCCATCTGTTGGCGGTACTGATCGAAGCGGGCCGCGAGGGTGGGGTCGCTGGCGCGAACTCGACCGAGGAACGCGACGTCGAGCCGCTGGAGCCCCTCAGGGAGGTACAGATCTGCGAACTCAAACCCTTCGATGCCGAGCTGCAACATGGGCCGGCTCATAACCTCGCTGCGTCGCTTCATCCCCGCAAATCAGCGCATGGCTGGGAACAGTGCTGCTTCGCCCCCTCGCACCCAACCTGATCGAGCTAGAAGCCGCGCGGTGCGCGGCCGACTCCCCAGTGAACTCGTGCGAACGCCGACGGCGCGGGCGTTGGTGCTGGTGACCCTGTGGGCGCTGGTGTGGTCGAAGGCGCTCGGGCTGACGCGCTTCGTGAACCCGTTCGAGGTCGAGTGGCTCTTTCAGGGCGACTGGCAGGCCCAGCTCTTCGGCTGGCTCTTCACCCAGAACGGCCCGTGGGCGCTGCCGCTCGGCCAGGCGCCCGATCTGCTCGCCCCGACGGGTACGAGCGCGGCGTACACCGACGCGATCCCGGTGATGGCGGTGCTGGGGAAGATCGTCGGTCTCTTCGTCTCGAGGCCGTTTCAATACTTCGGCGTGTGGATGGTCGCGGGCTTCGTGGGCGCGGGCCTCTCCGGGGTCCTCTTCGCCCGCGCCTTCGTGAAAGACGCGCTGACGCTCACGCTGGTCGGTTGTCTCTGCGTGGTGAACCCGATCATGTCGACGCGGTACGGCCACCCGACCTTCCTCGGCTTCTGGGTGCTGATGGCGCTGGTGGGGACGTGTTTGTGGCCGGTCACCACCCTGCGGAGCGGGCGTCGCGTGGCGGCCCTCGCGATCGGCCTGCTTGCCTTCACCTGTGGAACGCACGCCTACCTCGCGGTGATGGCGGCCGGGTTGGCGTTCGCGAGCGTGGTGCGCCTGGCCGTGGTCGAGCGCACTTTTTCGAAGGGCGAGGGCGCCGCGTGGATCCTCGCCGCGCCGGTGACGACCCTCGTATTCCTCTGGGTGTTCGGCTTCGCCTCGGGGCTCGGCGGGTCGGGTCAGAACCTCACGTCCGAGGGGTTTGGTGAGTTCTCGGCCGACCTGCTGACCTTCTTCAACGCCACCACCTGGAGTCGTCTCTTCAAGGGCCTCGCCATGGGCGGCCGGCAATACGAGGGCTACGCGTACCTGGGCCTCGGGGTGTTCACCGTGTGGGCGGCGGGCGTAGCGTCTCTGCCGAAGCGCGGCCTCACCTGGGCGGGGCTTCGAAGCGCGACGCCGTTGCTCGTGGTCTCGCTGGGGTTCGCGGTGTTCGCCCTGTCGAACCACGTGACGGTGGGCGGTCAGCGCGTGGCCGACTGGAGCCCGCTCTACGCGAAGCTCGGGCCGCTGCCGGCCATCTTCCGAAGCTCGGGGCGCTTCATCTGGCCGCTGCACGTGACGCTGCTGTTCGGAGGGCTGCTCCTCGTCGTGCGACTGCAGACGCGGTGGCTGCGCAACGCCGTGCTGGGGCTCGCGGTGTTGCTTCAGGTGGCTGACTTCGATCCCACCCGAACGCCGCTGCACACCCACGCCGTGCGCTTCGAACCCTTCCGCGACTCGATCTGGTCGGGCCTGAGCGACTACCGGCACCTCGTGGTGGCCCCGGTGCAGGTGCAGTGGCTCTGCCCGTACAACCCCGAGCTCATCCCCCGGCTCTCGTGGGAAGCGTGGAGGTACCACCTGTCGATCAACTCCGGGCACGTGGGCCGGCCACCGACGAGCATCGACTGCCGCCGCCACGTGAGCCCCGCCGAGCTCGACGATCAGACCGTCTACGTCGCCTACTTCCCCGAATACCTGGCCGACTTCACGACGCAGGGCTTCGTCTGCGCGCCGCTCGAGGGCACCACGGTTTGTGTTTCACCCCGCCGGCCCACCGCCTTCCTCGCGGAGCTTCAACGGCGCTCGGGTGCGAGGTAAGGGGCGTGCCGCCCATGGACGTGCCTGCCGCCGACCCCCGAAAGCTCGTGACGATCGTCTGCCCGGTCTTCAACGAAGAGAAGGCCGTGCCGCTCTTCTATGGGCGCCTCGAGAAGGCGTTGGCGACCCTCGAAGACCGGGTGCGCTTCGAGATCCTGTTCGTCAACAACCGCTCGACCGATCGCACCGAGGCCGAGGTGATGGCGCTGCGCGAGAAGGACCCGCGGGTGCAGTTGCTGACCATGAGCCGCAACTACGGCTACCAGGCCTCGATCTCAGCGGGCATGCGGCACGCGTCGGGTGACGCCAGCGTGAACATCGACGTCGACTGCGAAGACCCGCCCGAGATGATCCCCAAATTCATCGAGCGGTGGCTCGACGGGGCCGACATCGCGTACGGCATTCGCGCGCGCCGCGAAGAGTTCGTGCTCATGCACCTCGCGCGCAAGCTCTTCTACCGGGTGACCAAGCGCGTGTCTGATCACGAGATCGTGCTCGACATGGCCGAGTTCTTCCTCGTCGATCGCAAGGTGAAGGAACACGTGCTGTCGACGCGCAGCACCTTCCCCTTCGTGCGCGGGCAGGTGGGCTACGTCGGCTTCCGGCGCGAGGGCATCGCCTACAAGCGCGAGAAGCGCATCATCGGCGAGACCCACTACAACCTGATCAGCGCCATTCGCTTTGGTGTGGCGGGCATCTTGTCGTCGTCGACGATGCCACTGCGCGCGATGGCGTACGTCGGCTGCCTGCTGTTCGCGATCGACCTCGTGGCCGCGCCGGTCTTCGTGATGCTGTCGGCGGTGCCCACCGAGGTGCTGCTGCGTTGGTTCGCGGCGGGCGTCGCGCTGCACCTGGGGTGGGTGGCCTTCGCGCTGGGCATGCTCGGCATCTACCTGGCGCGCGTCTACAAGGACTCGGTGGGGTGGCCGCTGTACGTGGCCGACCAGCGGCATTCGACGATTCCGGTGAGGAAGCACCATGAGTGAGCAGGCCCTGAAGTGCCCGATGTGTGGTGGTGCGCAGCTGGCGCACGAGTTCAAGTCGACCAACGGCTACGACGTGGTGCGCTGCGCTGCGTGCCGCCTGGTCTTCGTCGACGCCCGCACCGCGCCGCCCCCCAACGAGCTGTACCCGGCGTTCGAGCAGACCGACACCGCGGCGCAGCGCAGCGCGCGTCAGGCGCTCTCGTTGTTCACGTTGCAGCGGGCGAAGGTGGTCGAGGCGGCGAAGCCCTCGGGTCGGTTGCTCGACTACGGCGCGGGCGCGGGCCAGTTCGCGCGCTTCATGGCGGGGCGTGGCTTCGAATCGGTGGGCCTCGAGCCCTACAGCCTCGGCACGACCGTCGAAGAGCCGAACCTGCGGCTGGTGCGCGCGCCGCTCGCCGAGGCGAAGAAGTCGCTGGGCACCTTCGACGTGATCACCATGTGGCACGTGCTCGAGCACGTGATGAACCCCGTCGAGGTGCTGGCCGAGCTGCGCTCGTTGCTCAAGCCCGACGGCGTGCTGGTGGTCTCGGTGCCCAACTTCGCGAGCTGGCAGAGCGAGGTCTTCAAAGGCGGCTGGTTCCACCTCGATCCGCCGCGCCACGTGCTGCAGTTCGAGCCCGACACGCTCGCCGACTGCCTGCGCCGGGCGGGCTTCGGGGTGACCGATCAGGCGCCCTTCCTCCCCGAGTACGGCACCAGCGGGTGGATTCAGAGCACCCTGAACAAGGTGCTCCCGCACCAGAACTTCCTCTACGAGTGGGTGAAAGATCGCGGGGCGTTGTCGTCGATGGGCACGGTCGAGCGCGCGGTGCACTTCGTCGCCTCGGTGGCCGGCTCGATGCCGCTCTTCGCCGCGTCGATCCCGGTCGAGTACGCGGCTGCGCAAGGCAACAAGGCGGCAGCGCTCACCGTCGTCGCGCGGCCGACCTGATCATCACCGACCGCGACGCCGCAGCAGGGCGCTGAGCAGCAGCAGCCCCGAGAGCCACGGCGTCGAGTCGCACCCGCACCCCATCGGAGGAGGCGCCGGGTTCTGACCCGCGTCCGGGACCGTGCAGTCGGGGCTCACCGTCAGCGTGTTGGAAGGAACCGCGTCGGGGAACCCCACGATGCGCGCGAGCAGGCGAACCTGATGCGGCCCCGAGTCGAGGCGCGCGTCGAGGCTGCCCCCATCGGGAGGCGCCACGCACTGCACGTGGAACGTGTCGATGGGGTGCGGACCCGATTCGGCGGGGACCCCAATTCGCGTCGCGCTGGTGATGCGCCCAAAGCTCGAGGTGGCGTAGTTCTCGCCGTCGATCTCGAGCTCCCAGCGCGTCAGTGGCAGCCACGGGCGCATCTCGGCGGTGGCGTCGATGCGAAGCTGAAAGTGTTCGACCACCCCCAGCGGTCCACCACACACGTTCCCCCGTCCGGGCTGCACGGTTGCGTTGTCGAGGGCGATGGTCGCGGCGACCATTGGGAGCGCCGCTGGAGGACCAAAGGTCAACAGGCCTTCCGAGGTGCACTGCGCGCCGCCGGCGTACACGCGGAGCACTTCGCCTTCGACGATGCCTGCATCGGTGAGGAGCGCCCAGACCTCGCCGCCAGGGCCGGCAATGGGCGCGAAGAGGGTGCCCCCGTCGAGGCGCTCGAGGCCCAGTACCATCGCCCCCAAGGCCATCCTCGAGGTGCCCGCATCCCACGATGACTCGCTGTACTGCGTCTGTTGAATGCCGAGCGCCGGAGCGTTCACGGGCAGGCTGGCGTCGGGTCTCGGCACGATGCCGAAATACTGGTCGCACGTCGCGCCCGAGCACGGCCACGCCGGTTGGGACCACAGGAGCACGAAGGACAAAACTGCGGCGCGCGTCTTCACGGAGTCGGGGTCGCCGACTCAGGCGGCTTTTCGTCGAGTCGATCGAGGGCTGCTGCTGCGGCGAGTGCCGAGAGGGCCATGAGCGTGAAGTAGTAGTTCGCGAACGCCCACTTGTTGAACACGAAGAACACCATCATCGAGGCGACCACAGCCATGGTGATGCGCCCGATGGTCCTCGGCCCCTTCCACGCGGCCAGCGCGATGAGCGCCGCCGACGCAGGGAAGGCGATCACGTAGGGGATCTCGATCGCGAACTTGCGGCGCACCCACGTGATGTACGTCAGCGCGTCTTGCCTCACGGGCAGGGCGCTCAAGAAGTCGAAGTTGGCGTGCTTCCACGCGTTGAAGTCCCAGATCATCCAGGGCAGGAAGGTGGCCAGCGCCACCCCGCCCGCGAGCGCCCACTGCTTGATCGTGAAGCGCAGCCCAAAGCCATACAGCCCGGCGACGATGAGCATCGTCTGCTTGGCGCCCACCACGAGGCCGGCCAGCACCGCCGTCAGCCAGGGCCGGTTGAGCGCCGCGGCGAGCACCAGCGCGCTCACCCACATGATCTGCACCGGGTCGACCCACGCCTGCTCGAGGATGAAGAAGAACTTCGGGGTGCACCACACGAAGAGGGCAGGTGCATCTTCGAGAATGGCCGGCAGCTTGTCGGCCCCGAAGCGTTTCGAGATGGCCCGCAGCGCGAAGCCCAGCAGCAGCGCCGCGACGAGGATCGCGTAGCGGGTGTCGCTCTTGAGCTTCATCGCGAGCACCGTCACGTAGAGCTGCATGGGCGGGTACACGTAGGGCACGTCGCTCGCTGAGCGGGGGCCGGTGTCGCCGACGTGCACTTCTTGAAACGGGTTCTTCCCCTCGAGCAACGCCGCGGCGCCGGTCTGCTGCACGGTGAAGACGTCGATGTTGGGGCGGGGCGAGGTGACGTAGGTGTCGACGCCTGCGACGCCGATGCACACCGCCACGAAGACGAAGCGGAGGTGGCGGGCCCAGCGCGGTTCCTGCCACTTGAGCATCGAGGGCAGGTACGCGAGCAGGGCGATCATCAGCCAGCTCTGCGCGCGGCGACCGCTGTCCCAGAACTTCACCGGGTAGATGATGATCTCGGCGTCGTTGTACGAGGTGAAGGCCATCGCGAGCACCACGCCCCACGCGAGCGGCGCGACGATGCGGGCGGGGACGAGATCGAGTCGGCCCTTGAAGTCGACGACGTAGCGCCAGGTGACGACGATGCTGCCGAGCACCACCATGGTCATCGCGGGATCGGAGTAGGCGCCGCGCGACGGGGTGATGGCCCAACCGAAGAGAAAGCTCGCGAGAAGCGCGGCCGGATAGCCGACCGGGATCTGACGGTCCATGGGGCAGCGCTATGCCAGAAGCAGCGGCCCGGGTCCGAAAGTTCTGCTAGGGGCGCGGCCCATGATCGATGGCATCGTCGTGTCTCCCCGCCGCGTGATCGCAGACGACCGCGGCAAGGTCATGCACCACCTCAAAGCGACCGACCCGGAGTTCGTGAAGTTCGGCGAGATCTACTTCTCGACCATCTTCCCCGGCATCGTGAAGGGCTGGCACCTCCACAAGGAGATGATCATCAACTACGCCGTGCCGCACGGCATGATCAAGCTCGTCTGCTACGACGACCGCGAGGGCTCGAAGACGAAGGGCGAGATCAACGAGATCTACGTCGGCAACGACAACCACGTGCTGGTCAAGGTGCCCCCGTTCATCTGGAACGGCTTCACCTGCGTCGGCCCCACGCCGGCCATAGTCGCCAACTGCGCCAGCATTCCGCACGACCCCAACGAGATCGTTCGGCTCGACCCGCACCAGAGCCACATCCCGTACACCTGGGCCATCAAGGATCGCTGAGTGAAGCTCCTCGTCGTCGGGGCCTCGGGCCTGGTGGGCACCGAGGTGATGCACGCCGCGAGTGGCCACACGGTGCTGGGTGTGGCGCGCTCGGTCTCGGGCCTCGCCACCCGCACGATGGATCTGCTCGACCTCGCGGCCATCGAGCGCGAGGTGAGCGCCTTTGAACCTGACGCCGTGGTGGTCGCCTCGGCGTGGCCCTGGGTCGACGGTTGCGAGCAGGACCCGGCGCGCAGCGAGCGCGAGAACGTGCAGACGGTGAAGAATCTGGTGCAGGTGCTCGGGCACACAGCGCGCGTGGTCTTCTTTTCCACCGAGCACGTCTTCGACGGCAAGGCCGAGGCCTACGACGAGCACGCGCCCACCAGCCCGTTGAGCGTCTACGCGAAGCACAAGCGCGCGGTCGAAGAGCTGCTGCTCGAGCGGGGCCACGCGCTCATCGCCCGCACCAGCTACGTCTTCGGGGCTGAGGCGCGCCGCAAGAACTTCATGTACCGCGTGATCGACGCGAGCGAGACCCGAGCCCCGCTCAAGGTGCCCACCGCCCAGGCAGGCTTGCCGACGTGGTCGCGCTGGTTGGCCGAGTCGACGTTGACGCTGTTGGGGCGAGGCACCGAGGGCGTGGTGCACCTGACCGGCCCCGAGCTGCTGACCAAGGGCGAATGGGCCCGGCTGGTGGCGACTGGCCTCGCGCTCCCGAACGTAGAAATCGTCGAGGTCCCGTGGCAGGAGTCAGGGCAAATCGCGCCCCGGCCGCAACGGGTTCGCCTGCTCTCGACGAAACACGAACTGCATCACCCGCCGTTGTTGGATCTGTTGACCGCCGAGCGCGCTGCGCTCCTCTCGAAAGTGAACTGACGCATGGCTTCCCCGATTCCGCAGTGCCGCGTGTGTGGCGCTTCCAACCTCGAGCCGATCCTCTCGCTGGGCGACATGCCCCCGGTGAACAGCTTCTTGTCGGGGCCCGCTGACTTCCCGAAGGAGACGAAGGCGCCGCTGGCCATCTCGTTCTGCGCGCCCTGCGGCCACGTGCAGCTGACGCACCAGCTCGACCCGAAGGACGTCTTCACCGACTACATCTACTTCTCGGCGATGTCGGAGACGGTGGTGCGTTGGGGCCAGCAGCTCGCCGCGCGCTACTCGAAGGAAATCTCGCTGCAGAAGGGCCAGCTCGTCGCTGAGCTCGCCAGCAACGACGGCTGCATCTTGAAGCCCTTCCTCGCGCATTGCCGCGTGCTGGGCGTCGAGCCCGCGAAGAACATCGCCGAAGTCGCGAACAAAGACGGCGTGCCCACGGTGGCCGAGTTCTTCAACTTCAAGATGGGCCAGAAGCTGCGTGAAGAGCACGGCCCGGCCGAGCTGATCATGGCGCGCAACGTGCTCGCTCACGTGCCTGACCTCGTCGACTTCGTGAAGGGCGTGCACCACTGGCTCTCGGCCGACGGCATCTTCCACGTCGAGGTGCCGTACCTGAAGCCGATGGTCGACCACCTCGAGTTCGACACGATTTACCACGAGCACCTTTCGTACTTCTCGGTGACGGCGCTCGACCGCCTCTTCAAGGAAGCGGGCATGGTGCTGTGGGACGTCGAGGAGATCCCGCTCCACGGTGGAAGCCTGATCGCGCGTGGCAAGCGAAACGCGACGGCGCGCCCGTCGGTCGCCCAGTACCTCGCGATGGAGAAGACCGAGGGCTACACCGGCAACACGAAGCTGCACGCCTTCGCCGACGGCACGCGCAAGCTGCAGACCGTGCTGCCTGCGTTCCTGGGTGACCTCAAGAAGAAGGGCACGCTCGCGGCGTACGGCGCGGCGGCCAAGGGCGTGGTGCTCACCAACTACTGCCAGATCGGCCCCGACTTGCTGAGCTGGGTGGCAGATCGCAGCCCGTACAAGCAGGGCAAGCTGACGCCGGGCATGCACATTCCCGTGGTGGGCGCCGAGAAAGTGCTCGCCGAGAAGCCGACGCACCTGCTCGTGCTGGCGTGGAACTTCTTCGACGAGATCGTCAAGCAGCAGGACGCGTACCGTCAGGCCGGCGGCAAGTTCGTCGTTCCCGTTCCTTCCCCCCAGGTGCGCTGATGGGCATCAAGGCCGTCATTCTGTGTGGCGGGCAGGGCACCCGCATTCGCGAGGCGAGCGAGGCGATGCCCAAGCCCATGCTCCCCATCGGTGGCAAGCCGATCGTGTGGCACATCATGAAGATGTACGCCGCGCACGGCATCACCGAGTTCGTGCTCTGCCTTGGCTACAAGAGCTGGGTCATCAAGGAGTTCTTCCTCAACTACCGCGCGATGAACAACGACATCACGCTCACCATGGGGCGGGAGCACGCCGTCGAGGTGCACGGCGGCAGTGAAGAAGACTGGAAGGTCGTGCTCGCCGAGACCGGCGAAGAGACGATGACCGGCGGCCGCGTGGCGGCGATTCGCAAGTACGTCGAGAACGACGAGCTGTTCTGTCTGACCTACGGAGACGGCGTCAGCGACCTCGACATCACGAAGCTGCTCTCGTTCCACCGCGCGCACGGCAAGGCGTGCACGGTGACGGCGGTGCGGCCCCCCGGGCGCTTCGGCGAGATGCGGCTCACCGGCGATCAGGTCGCCGAGTTCAACGAGAAGCCCCAGACCACCGAGGGCTTCATCAACGGCGGCTTCTTCGTCTGCGACAGCAAGCGCATCTGGGACTTCATCCCCAACCAGAAGAAGCTGACGCTCGAGCAGGAACCGATGCGCGATCTGTCTGAGAAAGATCAGCTCCAGGCCTTCCGCCACACCGGCTTCTGGCAGCCGATGGACACGCTGCGCGAGTTCACGATGCTCAACAACCTGTGGAGCTCGGGCAAGGCGCCCTGGAAGTCGTGGAAGGACGGGCCGTGAACCCGACCGCCGCTGATCTGCGCGCGACCTATGCCGGCAAGAAGGTGCTCCTCACGGGGCACACGGGCTTCAAGGGCGCGTGGTTGACCCTGTGGCTCGAGCGGCTGGGCGCGAAGGTGTTTGGTTTTGCGCACGCTCCGGAAGCGCAGTCGCCGTTCCTCACCGCCGGAGTCGACGGCTCGTGCGTGCACCGCGTGGGCGAGCTGCGTGACTTCGCGCAGGTGCGCGCCGCCGTGGCCGACGTGAAGCCTGACGTGGTGTTTCACCTCGCCGCGCAGGCGCTGGTGCGCAAGAGCTACGCCGACCCGCTCGAGACGCTGCAGAGCAACGTCAACGGCACCGCGCACGTGCTCGAGGCGGTGCGGCTCGAGAAGCAGCGCTGCGCCGTCGTCGTGGTGTCGAGCGACAAGTGTTACGAGAACCGCGAGTGGGTCTACGGCTATCGCGAAGACGACGCGATGGGCGGCTTCGACCCGTACTCGATGAGCAAGGGCGCGACCGAGCTGGTCACCTCATCGTGGAGGCGCTCGTTCTTTGCGCCCGCGAAGCTGACTGAGCACGGCGTGGCCGTCGCCTCGGCGCGCGCAGGCAATGTCATCGGTGGCGGTGACTGGGCGGCCGATCGCATCGTTCCCGACTGCATTCGTTCGCTGCACCAGGGCCAGCCCATCGGCGTGCGCAGCCCGAAGGCCGTGCGGCCGTGGCAACACGTGCTCGAGCCGCTCGGCGGGTACCTGCTGCTGGGCACGAAGCTGCTCTCTCCCCGCGCGGCCGAGTTCTGCGAAGGGTGGAACTTCGGCCCCGAGTCAGCGTCGGCGCGGCCGGTGGCCGATCTCGCGGGCGCCCTCGTGAAAGAATGGGGCGGCGGCTCGTGGGTCGATCAGAGCGATCCGAAGGCGCACCATGAAGCGGGGCTGCTCCGCCTGTCGATCGACAAGGCGCATGCGCGGCTCGGCTGGCAGCCGCGGTGGAACTTCGAGACCACCATCGCGCGCACCGTCGCGTGGTACCGCGCGCAGATGAAGGGCGCGTCGGTGGCCGAGCTGAAGGCCCTCACGCTCGAGCAGATCGCTGCCTACGAGCAGTGAGCCGGCTCAGAGCACCCGCCACTGGTGGCTGAAGAGGAAGAACCACAGCCCCTGGAAGAGGAACAAGAAGCCCAGAATCGGGCCCTGCCAGATGGGCCGCTTCGAGAGCCACACGCCGATCGGCAGGAAGACGGGCCAGATGCTGGCGAGGTAGCGGCCCATGCCCGCGGCGCCGCTGCTCATCACCACCGCAGTGAGCACGAGGCCGAACGCGGCGATCTCGGTGTATTCCCACCGCTTCTTCTTGAGCTGCCACGCGAGCCCGGCAGCGCCGATGAGCACGGGGATGGAGAAGATCAGGTAGTAAAAATACTCGGGGCGATCGCGGTACGGCACGTAGAGGATCACCTGTCGCGCGCCGTACCAGACCCAGTCGTTCCACCCGATGGTGCGCGAGTGCCACCACGCGAGCGGGTCACCGAACTTCTCGCCGAGGTACCAGCTGAAGCCGGCGAGGAAGAGCCAGGGGAAGAGCAGGCCGAGGATCGCGGGGCTGAGCAGGAACTTCTTCGGGTGCAGGCCTCGCTGGCGAATCTGCGCCGCGAGGATGCCGGCCCCGCCTGCGAGCGTGAGGTGTCGGGCGGCGAAGCCGAGGGTCAGGGCGAGGCCTCCCTGGAGGTGCTTCTTCTTGCGAGCCAGCGCGATCGACCACGCCGTGGTGAACACCATCAGCGACTCGGGGTAGCCGGCGGCGTTGTAGTAGGCGAACGGGAAGGCGCAGAACGCGAGCAGACCGAAGCGGGCGGCGTCGTCACCCTCGAGCTCCTTGAAGAGCTCGTAGATCACCATGAAGGCGCCGAGCGTCGCGGCGTTGGCGATCAAGATGAACACCACGAGGTGGTTGATGCCGGTGAAGCGCTCGACCACCCCGCCCACCACGCCGAACAGCGGGAAGACCTTCGCGTACTCGACGTTGGCGTAGCCGTTGACCGCGACGAGGTGGAACCAGCCACAGTCCCATCGGCAGAGCCCGTCGATCCACGTGTAGGGCTGCAGCACGCGGTGGCGATCTTCGTCGTGAAACCAGAGCGTGTTGACGGCGGTGAGCCCCATCCACGACATGCCGACGTAGGCGAGCCGCGTGGCCACCCAGAGGATGAAGGGGAACGAGGTGAAGAACGCCTTCGCGCGCGCCCCCCACGGGAGCGGAGCGGCCGGCGGCAGATCGACAGGCGTGGCGAGGTCTGGGGTCACTTCCGGGCGCCCTTCAGCAGGCTGAGCAGGTACTGGCCATAGTCGTTCTTCTTCATCGGCTCGGCGAGCTGCGCGAGGCGCGCGTCGTCGAGGTAGCCCATGCGCCAGCAGATCTCCTCGAGACAGGCGACCTTGAGGCCGGTGCGGGTCTCGATAATGTGAATGAACTGCGAGGCTTCCATCAGGCTCTCGTGGGTGCCGGTGTCGAGCCACGCGAAGCCGCGGCTCATGACCTCGACGCGCAGTTCGCCGCGCTGCAGGTACGCCTCCATCACCGAGGTGATCTCCAGCTCACCGCGCGGGGACGGCTTCACCTGCTTCGCGATCGACGCCGCGTCGTTGTCGAAGAAGTACAGGCCGGTGAGGGCGAAGTTCGACTTCGGCGCCTTCGGCTTCTCTTCGATGCTCAGCGCCTTGCCGTGCGCGTCGAGCTCGACCACGCCGTACCGCTCGGGGTCTTTCACCTGGTAGCCGAAGACGGTGGCGCCCTTCGGTTGGCCGGCGGCGCGCCGCACGATGTCGACGAAGCCGTCGCCGAAGAAGATGTTGTCGCCGAGCACCATGGCCACCGAGTCGCGGCCGATGAACTGCTCGCCGATGATGAAGGCCTGCGCGAGGCCGTCGGGGCTGGGCTGCTCGGCGTAGGTGAACGAGACGCCCCACTGCGAGCCGTCGCCGAGGAGTTCCTTGAAGCGCGGCAGGTCTTGCGGCGTGGAGATGATCAGGATCTCCCGGATGCCCGCGAGGAGCAGCGTGCTGATGGGGTAGTAGACCATCGGCTTGTCGTGGATCGGCAGCAGCTGCTTCGAGACCACGCGCGTCAGCGGGTACAGGCGCGTGCCGGAACCACCAGCGAGGACGATGCCCTTCATGGAGTGCCTTTCACCTCGGCGCGGAAGCGCTCGAGGGCGAGATCGAGGGAGAGGGGTTTCGCTGCGAGTTCCCGCTGGGCGCGGGTGACCTGCAGCCCGGCGCGAGCAGGGCGGGGGCGCTTGAGCTTCACGTCGGCCATACGGGTCGGAACGACGAGTGCCCGGTCGAAGCCAAAGCGTTCACAGACGGCGCGCGCGAAGGTCACGCGGTCGAGCACCTCGGCGCCTGCCAGGTGCCACACGCCGCTGAGTCGACGCTCGGCCACTTCGCAGAGCATCTGCGCGCAGCTCGAGACGTAGGTGGGCGAGATCCACTGGTCTTCGAAGCAGTGCACTGGCGCGCCCCTCGAGAGCGAGCCGACCAGCCACGAGCCGAAGTTGTCGCGACCGGCGGCGGGCCAGCCGAAGACCACGGCGGTGCGGGCGAGGCTCCACTGACCGGCGGGGAGCAGGGTGCTCACGGCGAGCTCTCCAGCGTGCTTGCTCATGGCGTACGCGCCGCGCGGGTTGGGCGTGGCCTGCTCGTCGTACGGGCCGGCGGCGCCGTCGAAGACGTAGTCGGTGCTGACGTGCACGAGGTGCGCACCCAGCTCGCGTGAGGCTCGGGCGAGGGTCGAGACGGCATCGACGTTGGCGGCCCACGCAGCGCCGGGGTGCTCTTCACAGACGTCGACGTCGGTGAGTCCGGCGAGGTTGACGATCACGTCGGGCCGGGTCTCCCGCAGCGCGCGGTGCACGGCGTCGGCGTCTGTGAGCTCGAGCGAGGCGTAGGGGCCGCCTTCGACGCGGGGCGCTCCACGGCCGAAGAAGAACGAGTCGACGCCGCGCGCGCGCAGCTCCCGCGCGACCCGCTGGCCGACCAGCCCGTTGACCCCGGTGACTGCCACCCGCATCGCGTCAGCCCTTGAGGCGCGCCGCGTACTGCGAATCGAAGTAGCTCTTGTACTGGCCGCTGAGGATGCGCTCCCACCACGGCTTGTGCTCGAGGTACCACTTCACCGTGTCGGCGAGCGCCTGCTCGAAGACGAAGGTCGGCGCCCAGCCCAGCTCGGCTTTGATCTTCGACGCGTCGATGGCGTACCGCTTGTCGTGGCCGGGGCGATCGGTGACGTACTTGATGAGCGACTCGGGCTTGCCCAGCGCCGAGAGGATCAGCTTCACGATCTGAATGTTCTGCCGCTCGGAGTTGCCCCCGATGTTGTACACGCCGCCCTTCTTGCCCTTCTCGAGCGCGAGGGTGAGCGCAGCGCAGTGATCTTCCACGTGCAGCCAGTCGCGCACGTTGGTGCCGTCGCCGTAGACGGGCAGCGGCTTGTCAGCGAGCGCGTTGGCCACCATCAGCGGGATCAACTTCTCGGGGAACTGAAACGGCCCGTAGTTGTTCGAGCAGCGCGTCACCACCACGTCGAGCCCGAAGGTGCGCTCATAGGCGAGGGTGATGAGGTCTGCCGAGGCCTTCGACGACGAGTAGGGCGACGACGGGTCGAGCGGCGTGGTCTCGGTGAACAAGCCGGTGGGGCCGAGCGAGCCGTACACCTCGTCGGTCGACACCATGAGGAAGCGCGAGAGCTTCGCGTGGCGCGCGGCCTCGAGCAGCACGTTGGTGCCGAGCACGTTGGTGACGATGAACGCCTCGGGCCCGAGGATCGAGCGATCGACGTGGCTCTCGGCCGCGAGGTGCATGATCGCGTCGATCTTCTCGGAACGAATGACGTGGTCGACCAGCTCGCGGTTGCCGATGTCTCCGCGCACGAACACGTGCTTCGGGTCGCCTTCGAGATCCTTCAGGTTCTCGAGGTTGCCGGCGTAGGTGAGCTTGTCGAGGTTGACGACCTTCCACTGGGGTCGATGCTTTCGCAGGTACTTCACCAGGTTCGAGCCGATGAACCCGCAGCCCCCCGTCACGAGAACGTTCATGGAACAGGCGCGTAGTTCAACGGACGCCCCGCGACAATCTCAGCGCTTTACGGTTCGGAGGGCCCTCGTGAGCCACTTGACCACGCCGGGGTGCAGCGTGGCCTCGAGCAGCCCCTTCACCTGCTCGCGCGGTGTCGCCGGCGGCACGTTCACGAAGTCGAAGCGGCCCATGCGCCTGCGGAAGGCCTCTTCTTCGGTTGGGTCGCGCAGCACGGTGCGGAGCACCACTGCGTGCCCACGCACCACCGGCGCGATGACCCGCTCGATGACATACGTGCGCTTGGGGGCCGAGAGGGTCCCCTTCGCGACGAATTCGCAAAGCCGGGCGATCACCGCCTCGTGCTGCTGGTAGCGACGTCGGTAGCTCTCCTGGCTCACCGACTGTGAGTCGCTCCCCAGGGAGTACCGGTAGAGATCGAGATCGAGGGGCCGCATCGTCTCGACGTATTCGAGGCCGAGCGTGCAGTACTCGAGGTCGACGTAGCTCGAATGCTCCGTCAGCCGAAGCCCGGCCTTGCGCAGCAACTCGGTGCGGAAAGTGCTCGTGCTCAAGATGGGCCCCCAACTGCTGAGCCCCCACCGCTCGTGCGTCAGGCCCTCGAAGGTGCACAGCCCACCCACCGGGAGCCGCTCGAACAGAGGCGCCCGTTTCGGGAGCGCGCTCTCTGGCCGCACCTCGGCGTAGTCGGTCAGCACCAGGTCGGCGCGGCGCTCGACGCGCAGGGCCTCGAGCAGGCTGGCGAAGGCAGGCGGGTCCACCCAGTCGTCCGCATCCACCACGCGGAACCACGTGCCGTGCGCTTCCGCGAGGCCGGTGTTGATGGCGCCGCCGTGACCGCGGTTCTCCTGATGTACGACGCGCACGCCAGGGCCAGCGAGGTGCTCGGCCAGCACGCGGGTCCCGTCCGTCGAGCCGTCATTCACGATGAGCACTTCGAGATCGGTCGCTGCCCCCCGCGTCAGGCTCCGAACGCAGCGCTCGAGGTGGCGTTCGGCGTTCCACGCGGGCACGACGACGGTCAGCAGCGGCGCACCCATCGCGGTGACCCTCGCCGCCGGGGGACTCAGCAGGGCGAGCTCCTCGGTGGCTTGTTGGGCGCGGGTGCGGGGCGCGGGTTGTTCCGCCAGTCGCTTCGCCCTCATCTGCGGGTCGAGGAGCACCAGCAGTTCGGCCGCGATGGCACCGGGGTCCGGGGCGAGGCGAGCCTCGGAGGCGAGCACCTCCGCTGCCTCGGCCGTGGGCGTGGTGAGCACGAGGGCCCCTCGCGCCGACCAGGAAAGCGCTTCGCGAACGCTGCCGTGCACCAGCACCGCCACGTCGACCTCGTCACCGCGGCGGGTCGCGATGCCTGGAATGGCGGTCGCCGCAGCGGGCGTCAGCCACTCGATGGCGGACTCTCGTGCAAGGAGCCACGCCGTGCGCGCCAGCCACTCGGGGTCACCGGGGAAGGCGACTCGAAGCCGTGCACCGGGGGCCGGCGGAGGCTGCGCGTCGAAGCCGAACCGAATCAGCGCTCCACTGCCCACCGCGGTGCGCTGCGCTTCCGTTCGATGCACGAAGGTGACTCGTGGATCGAGGGCGTACCGACGGCGAGCGCGCTGGTCATCCCCGGTGCTGCCCAGGCCCGCCGCTGAGAACACCAGGATGGGCGTCGCCGTGGCGCGGAGCGATCGATCGATCGCATGCGCCACCTCTGCATCGAGCCCTTCGAGCACGATCGCGCGGAATGCCTCTTCATCGAGCATCGCCGTGAGCGCCAGCGGTTCGAGCGTCACCTCGCGCACCTCGAGTCCCTGCGCGCGCCAGGCTGCGAGGTCGGTGCAGCGCTCGGCCCCTCGCCGCACGTACAAGACCTCGGCGGTGGCCGTACCCATGGGCGTCGCCTACCAACGCTCGACAGGAAGTCAACGCGTGCGGCTCGTGGTACGAGGCGCGCGTGAGCCCGCCGCTGGTCGCCGTCATCACTCGCACCCGCAATCGCCCGGTCTTTCTCGCGCGGGCGCTCGAGAGCGTTCGTCGACAGCGCTTCGAAGACTGGGTGCATCTCATCGTGAACGACGGCGGCGAGCGCGCCCCGGTCGAGGCCCTCACCACCCACCCGAAGACGAAGACGCTGCACCTCTCGGGTGTGGGGCGTGGTCGCGCCGCGAACGAAGGGCTCGCGCTGGCTACCTCGACGCTCGTGGTCTTTCACGACGACGACGACACGTGGCACCCCGACTTCCTCTCGACCACGGTGGCGCAGTGGAAGGCCAGCGGGCGCCGCGGCGTGGTGTGTCGGAGCGCGCGCGTCATCGAGCGCGTCGAAGGTGACCGGCTCGTCGAGCTGCGCCGCGAGCCCTTCTTCCCGGAGCTCGAGGCCCTCTCGATCGCCGAGCTCGCGCGCGAGAACTGCTTCATCAACCTTGCGTTCCTCGCCGAGCGCCAGGCGGTCGCCGACGTCGGTGGCTACGACGAGACGCTCCCGCTCTACGAAGATTGGGACTTCAACCTGCGCTTCCTGGCGAGGTTCGACGTCTCGGTCGTGCCACAGGTGCTCGCGCACTACCACCACCGCGATGGCGCGACGGGCGAGCAGCGCAACTCGTTCCTCCAGGACTCAGCACGGGCCGCCGACGCCCGAGCCGTTCTGGTGAACCGGTGGCTGCGCGACCCCGAGAGGCGGCACATCGGCCAGTTGATGGCGCTGGGGCCCAGCCTGACGACGCTCGAGGCGATCAGCGGCCGCCTCGACAAGCTCTTCAACCTGATGCACGGCGTGCGGCAGACGTGGCCCCTCCGGAGCCTCGAAGCGTGGCTCAAGCCGCGCAGCTGATCAGCCGCCTGCGAGCACCGTCGCGATGCGCTCGGCCGCGTGGCCGTCGCCGTATGGGTTCTTCGCCTGCGCCATGCTGCGGTAGGTCGCGCCGTTCTCGAGCAGTTCCTGCGCGGCGGTGACGATGCGCGTCTCGTCCGTTCCGACGAGCTTTGCGCAACCGGCCTCGATGCCCTCGGGCCGCTCGGTCACTTCGCGCATGACGAGCACCGGCTTTCCGAGCGAGGGCGCTTCTTCCTGAATGCCCCCCGAGTCGGTCAGCACGAAGAACGAACGCGAGAGCAGCCACACCAGGCGCGGGTAATCGACCGGCTCGATCAAGTGCACCCGGGGCACCCCCTTGAGGATCTGGTCGACCGGCGCGCGCACGTTGGGGTTGAGGTGCACCGGGTAGATGAACTCGACCTCGGGGTTCCGCTCGGCCAGCGCACGAATGGCGCGGCAGATGTTCAAGAACGGCTCACCGAAGCTCTCGCGCCGGTGCCCGGTGACGAGGATGAGCCGGCGCTTCGGCTCGAGGAAGGCATATTCCTTCTCGAAGGCGCCCGCGTACGTCGACTCGACCAATTCTCTGGCCGCGAGCAGCGCGTCGGTCACGGTGTTGCCGGTGACGTGCACGCCCCGCGTGATCTGCTCGGCCTCGAGCATCTGGCGCGCCGTCTCGGTGGGCGCGAAGTGGAAGTCGGCCAGCCGGGTGATCAGCACGCGGTTCATCTCTTCGGGGAAGGGGGAGAACTTGTCGTGCGTGCGCAGCCCCGCTTCGACGTGCCCGACCTTGATCTTCTCGTAGAAGGCCGCGAGCGCACCGGCGAGCGCCGTCGTGGTGTCGCCCTGCACGAGGACCACGTCTGGCTTCACCTCATCGAGCACGGGCTTGAGCGCTTGAAGCGCGCGCGCCGTCACGTCGTTCAGCGTCTGCCCGGGGCGCATCAGCGCCAGGTCGAAGTCGGGCGTGAGCGAGAAGAACTTCAGGATCGGCGCCAGCATTTCCCGATGTTGACCGGTGACACAGAGCTTCGTCTCGAAGCCCTTGCGTGCCTGCAGCACCTTGATGACCGGCGCAAGCTTGATGCCCTCCGGTCGGGTCCCACACACGACGAGCACTCGAGCCATGAGGAGGGGGATACCTGCAAGGCCCCGTCCCTACAACCGCCTACTTCCTGCGAAGGGACGGGTCTGGTAACGCGCGACGACCCATGAGTGAACGCATCAACATCATCGATGAGCAGTGGGCCCCTGCGGCCGGCGTGCAGGTGACGGAAGAGGGGGGCGGCCTCATCGTCGAGAACTTTGCGAACGAGCGGCGCACCGTGTCGCTCCGCTTCCCGCTGCGCGTGTCGATGCCGATCACCGGGGGCGCCTTCACCCTCCGCATCGCGGGTGAGACGCAGCTGGGCTCGGGGTTCGGCGTCGTCGCGCAGGTCGCCGACGTCACGCACTACCCGATGCCGCTCAACTCGTGGAACCGCTTCACCGTTGGAGAGAGCACCCGCGTCATGCTCACCATCGAGCTGGGGGCGCGCAGCAAGTACCGGCTGACCGACTTCTGGCTCGACACGAGCCGCCGCGACTCGCACCTCTTCGACGAGCACATCGAGTTCGACAGCACGCTGGTGGTGACCCCGACCTACCCGTCGTCGAACCACCTCTACTTGAGCGGCTTCGTTCACTCGCGCATCGTCGGCTACCGTCGCGAGGGGCTCCGGCCGGTCGTGTTGTGCGTCTACAACTCGTATGGCTACCAGTCGGCGTACGACTTCGAGGGGGTGCGCGTGCTGCGCGGCAACCTCACCGATCTGCTGACCACGCTCAACAAGCACCGGTTTCAGAAGATCGGCATCCACTTCTTCGATGAGCACTACGCGCTGGCCCTCGATCGCGCCGCTGGCAACCGCGACGCAGAGATCCTCCTGTGGTGCCACGGCCCCGAGACGCTCTTCTACGACCTGCCTGCGGTGAACGGTCGGTACTTCACCAAGCCGCGGCCCGCTGAGGGCGAGCAGCTGGCGCGCTTCAAGACGCTGCACAAGGTCATGCGCTCCTTCGAGAAGCGGCAGAACGTGCGCTGGATCTTCGTGTCGGAATGGATGCGGGAGCGCTCCCGGGAACTCCTCGGGCTGCAGTTCGAGCGGTCCGAAGTCATCCCCAACATCATCGACACCCAGCTCTTCAAGCCGACCGCCAAGTCCGAGAGCGCGAGGCGCCGGGTGTTGATGATTCGGCGCTACGACGACGAGCGCAAGTACGCGGTCGATCTCGCGGTGCAGGCCATCGTCGAGCTGAGCCGCCGCCCGATCTTCTCGAACCTCGAGTTCACGATCGTGGGCGATGGGCCGTCGCACGGCCTGTTGTTCGAGCCGCTCAAGCAGTTCTCCAACGTCACGTACGTGCGCCGGTTCGCCAACCACCACGAGATCGCCGAGCTGCACCGCTCGCACGGCATCGCGTTGTTCCCGACCCGCTACGACTCCCAGGGCGTGAGTGCCTGTGAGGCCGCTGCCTCGGGCCTCGTCGTCGTCTCGAGCGACTGCAGTGCCATCTCCGAGTTCATTCCGCGCGCGCTCGGCACCCTCGCTCCCGAGAACAGCGCGCTGGGTCTCGCTGACGCCGTCGAGCGGTTCGCCCAGGATCCCGAGTTGCACGCACGCACCTCGAAGAAGCTCTCGGCGCACGCCGCCCGCATGTGCGATCGCTCGGCCACCATCGGCAAGGAAATCGAGCTCTTCCAGCGCGCCCTTGCCCCCCGCCGAGTGGTCGCCAAGCAAAACCGGCGTGGCCGCACCACGCTGACGGTGGGCGTGCCCGTCTACAACATGGAACGGTTGCTCGGCCGGTGCCTCAGCTCACTGCTGGCGGGCGACTCGCTCGAGGGGCTCGAGGTGCTGGTCGTCGACGACGGCTCGAAAGACGCGTCTCTGCTCATCGCGCGTTCGTTCGAGACCCGGTTCCCCGGAATCGTGCGCGTCATCGCCAAGGAAAATGGCGGCCACGGCTCGGTCATCAACCGCGTCGTCGCCGAGGCGAAGGGGCGCTACCTGCGCATCATCGACTCGGACGACTGGGTCGACCCGATCAACTTCGCGGCCTTCTTCGAGCAGCTGCACGAAGAGAACGCCGACGTGGTGTTGACCGACTACGCCGAAGACTGGGCGCACCTCGACGTGCTCATCGAGAAGCCCATCTACGCGAACATTCAGCCGGGCACCGTGCACCCCTTCGACCTGCTCGCGAGCCCGCGCTACGGCTTCCAGTCGTGGGGGCCGGTGCTCGCCACGGCGAGCTTCAAGACCGAGTGTCTGCGGCGCGCCCAACTGCGCATCGACGAGAAGATCGCCTACGCCGACATGGAGTACTGCACGCTCGCGCTGACCTTCGTCGAGACCGCGAAGTACCTCGACCTGTCGGTCTACCGATACTTCCTGGGGCGGCCCAACCAGACGGTCGAGCGCTCCAGCTTCGAGCGCAAGTACACCCAGCATGAGCAGGTCATCTTCCGCATCGCGCAGTACGTCGAGAACACGCCGATCTCCGACGCCAAGCGCGACTACATCGTCCGCAACGTGCTGACGCCGCTCATCAACGCCCACCGCATGGTCGTTGGCGAGTGGCTCGCTGACGACGAGGAGCTGCGGCTGTTCGATCGAGGGGTGCGTCGCTTCAACACGCTCCGCGAAGTGCACATGCCGCCGGTCAAGCTGGATCGCTTCTTTAAGCTTCGTAACACGGTGACCCGGGTCTTGCGTGAGTCGGTGAAGCTGGCGCTGCCCTACCGCTTCGTCGCGCAGCTGCAGCCGCACTTCCTGAGCGATCGTCGGCAAGCCGCCAAGTACGCGCTCGAGTACTTCACCCCCGCGCTGGCCGTGAAGCTGGCGAAGGACGTGAAGGCCGGCCGCGCCTATTGGTACGAAGAGGTCATGGGCAACGCGACGCGCGTCATCGACACGCGGCGTCGCCTCGTGAAGGGGCTGGTCGAAGAGGTCTCGCTGGCGCGGCGCTGAGCGCGCTTCAGCTCAAGGCACCCAGGGCCAGCCGCGAGCGATCCCGAGGCCCGTCGTCAGTTGGCGGGCTTCGATGATGTTGTCTTCGATGCTGCAGTAGGTCCACCCGCCGTAGCGGCCGATGGAATGCACGCCGCGTTCGCTGAGCGACTTCTTGAGCCGAGCCACCTCGGCGATCGATTCGCGGGTGATGTGCACGTACGCGGGGGTCATCAGCACCGAGTGCTCGGCGATGAGCTTCTGGCTGGTGATGACGCCCTCGCGGGTGAGGCCCTCGAGCACGCTCGCCCGGGCGGCGTCGACGTCGACCCGCGCATCGCTGGGGTAGCCGAGCTCGACGTACAGGCTCATGCGAGGGTGGTCGAAGATGTTGTCGTAGAACCCGATTCGGTAGAACGAGAGCGCGCGGTCGGGGAAGTAGACCCAGTGCGCGTCCTTCGGGCCCTTCGCGTCGAAGCCCAGGTTGAAGACCAGCACCTGGTTCCACGTGAAGGCGCGCGGGTCGACAGGGAGGCCGCAGAGGCGCAGCAGGGCAGGGAACGGGGCTGACGTGACCAGGCGCTCGAAGCGGTATTCGCCCTTCGAGGTGCGGCAGACCTTCTTCTCGAGGTCGATCGCCTCGACGCCTTCGTTGAGGTGGATCGCCGACGGAGAGACGTCGCGCGCGATGGCGTTCACGTACTCGATGGCACCGCCCTCGGGGTAGGTGAAGTGCGCGTTGTACGAGGCGTTGTCCGCCTGGCGCATGTTGCGAATGATGTCGGTCAGATCGGCGAACGGGAAGAAGCGGCCCATCGCGTCGCGATCGAGCGTCGCGAGATCGGTGGCGTACAGCTTCTCGTTGTAGGGGATCAGGAACTTCTCGGCGATCGAGCGGCCGAAGCGTGCGTACAGCATCTCCTTGAAGTTCGTCTCAGGCAGCTGGGGCATGCCCGGCGCGCGCGCGAAATAGAGATCGTACAGACAGTCGATGAAGTCCTGCTGCGGCAGCTGGTGGATGTTCTTCTGGAACGGGAAGTCGATCTGCCGGCCCTTGAACGAGATGAAGGACTTCTTGTCGACGGTGCGAATGTTCTGCCCCGTCATGCGCTCGCGCAGCCACGCTTCGATCTCGGGCCGCTTGAAGTGAAAGAAATGGCCCGAGTAGTCCCACACGAAGCCCGACTTCTTGACGGTCTTGCAGTACCCGCCGATCTCCGAGTCGCGCTCGAGCACGACGAGGTCGGCGCCCTTGCCAATCGATGCCGCGGTGGCCAACCCCGAAACGCCAGCGCCGATGATGAGTGTTTCGACTGAATTCATGCGCGCTGTCTGGTCGCAGCGGCTCGTGGAAGTCAAGCATCCGTGCGTCGCGCCGAGCGTTGTGCGAAGGGGTTCGAGTGGAGAAGCCGACCCTCTCGATGCGACCGATCGTCGCGCTGGTGCTCTTGCACCTGACGATGTTCGTGCCGCAGTTCGTGATGACCGGGGGCGGTCACGACGTGTTGCCCTTCACGCCGCGGGAGCACCCGTACGGCGCGTGGGGTGTGAACGCCCGCAGCGCGCTCGAGTACGTCAAGGCGCTCACGGTGCGGCGCGTGAACCTCGACGTCTTCCGCGTCTCGATCGAGGTGCTCGCGCTGGCGTTCCTCGTCGCGATGCTGCGCGGCAAGTGGTGGGCCGCGTGGGCCGGCGGGCTGGCCTACGTGACCGGTCTGGTGCTGCTCGTCTACCAGCACACCTCGGGGGCGCTGTACCGCGCCGAGCCCGCGCTCTGGGAAGACGTCACGTTGTTGCCGAGCCTGCTGGGCTACGTCTCCGCGACCTTCGGGAGGTGGGCCCCCCCGGTGATCGTGTTGGGGGCGCTGCTGGTCTCTGCGGTCGGCGCGTGGTGCACCGGTTGGGTCTTCATCCTCATCGCGGAGCGGCCCCGATCCCGCCAGGTGCTCGGCGGCCTGCTGCTCGTCGGGCTGGTCTCGCTGGCGTGGTTTGGTGTGGAGCGCGACGACCCGGTCTTTCAGCTGCCGACCAAGGTGCTGGCTCGCAACGTGCGTGAGTCCTTGCGACGCCGAGAGCGTCTGCTCACCCTGCGCGCGTCAGGGGCCGACCCCCGCTACGCGTTCGCACAGCGCGCCCGGCTCTCGAAGACGCCGCCGGTGTCGCTGCTGATGATTGAGGCGTACGGCCAGCGATTGGTGAGCGACCCACAGCTTCGCCCCGTCTTCGAGCGCCTCGCCAGCCGCGTGAAGGATCGGCTGACCGCGAGCGGCTACTCGGTGCGAACGGCGTTCAGTGAGGCGCCCGTGTACGGTGGCAAATCGTGGTTGAGCGTGGCGACGGTGCAGACGGGCGTCCGCGTCGAGTCTCCTTCGCTGTACGACGAGATGGCGCCGCGGGCGCCGCGGCTGAGCACCTTCACTGCCTTCTTCAAGGCGCAGGGGTACCGCACCGTCGCCCTGCTGCCGGGCAACTACCGTGACGACCTGCCGCGGTCGGACCCGTACGCGCGCGACGTGATGATCGAGTTCAAGGATCTCGACTACCACGGGCAGTTCATTGGCTACGTCGGCGTGCTCGACCAGTACACGCTCAACTTCTTCCGCACCCGGATCCGGCCTGCCGAGACCGGCCCGTTGATGACCTTCTACCTGTCGATCTCCACCCACCACCCGTGGCCGGCGATGCCCTTCGAGGGTGGGCCGGCGTGGCCTCCTCTGGCGGGGTGGGCGGAGCTGCCCGAGGGCATGGGGAAGAAGTACGTCGCGAGCGTGGAGTACGAGTGGCGGTGCCTGCTCGAGCTGCTCGAGGCTGAGCGCAGCCCCGATGCCGTCTTCTTCATCGTGGGAGATCACCAACCCCTGCTCGAGCGCACGATGGACGACGTGCGTGAGCTGACGGCGCAACAATCGTCGAACACGCCGGTACACGTCATCTCGCGCAACCCCGCGATGGTCGAACGCTTCGCGAAGTACGGCTTCATTCCCGGGCTGGTCGCCGAGCCGGGAACGGGTGGTCTCAAGCACGAGGGCCTGTCCTCGCTCTTCATCCACGAGTTCGTGGGGGAATACGGGGGGGCCGCAGAGCAGCGCTTCACCCGCTACGAGCCGGCTGGCATCGGTCTGGGCGGCCTCGTGCCCGGCGTCGGCGCTGATGGCGCCTTCAGCCGGGATGGCGGCGTTCGCTCGGCGCCCTGAAGCAGGCTCAGGCGACGTAGCCGCCGGCGCCCAGCGCGAACGCGAGCGTGGCGAGCAGAACGCCGAAGAGCACCAGCACTGCGCGCCGCAACAAGGGCTTCTCGGCGAGCAGGAACGCGAGGGTGAGGAAGAGCGGGAAGGCGGCGATCACGTAGCGGCCGAGGCCCTGGAAGTCTTTGCTGCTCACCGCGGGGATGCCCACCACCAGCGCGCAGTACACGCCGTAGCCCCAGCCGAGTCGCTTGAAGGTGAGCCCTGCGCCGATCAACGCGAGCATCGTGACGAGCGCGTGGCCGCCGAGCCGAATCGCGACGAGCGGCGCCACCCGGGGGAACATCGTGCGGAACCACGGCAGCTTGAGCCACGTCTCCCAGCCCGGCGGCTGATCCCACCCTGGCGCGGCTTGCACGTGCGCGAAGGCGAGCGCATCACCGAACTTGAACTGCAGGTACGCCATGTACGCCGCCATGCCGACGCCCGACAGCGCGGGGAGCAGATCAACGAAACGAATCGGCAGCCCGCTCCTTCGTCGCAGCTCGATGCTGCGCGCCAGCAGCCCGAGCACGATCGCCGGCGCGACGGGCCGACAACCGGTCGCAAACGCACCGAGGATCGCCGCCAGCCACGGCTTGCCCTTCTCGAGCGACATGAACGCGCCCACCGCGAACAGCAGGAACATCGCGTCGGAATAGACGACCCCGTAGAGGTACTCGGCGAAGGGGTAGAGCGTGAGCAGCGCGACGGCGGCCACGGCGTTCGTCGGTGAGACCTGTCTGGCCCAGCGCGCGAAGAGCGTGATGCCGGCCAGCGCGCAGAGCAGCGAGATCAGCGATGCCGCGAGCCACTTGTTCACGCCGAGGAAGGCGACCGCGCGAATCGCGAGCGGGTAGAGCGGAAAGAAGGCGACCGGGCTCTGCTGCCCTGGCGTGTACCAATAGCCATCGGTGGCGATCGCGCCGTACCAGCCCGCGTCCCAGCGGATCATCGCCTCGAGTGGCGCGAGATCAGGAGCGTCGGGCGGCAGCGCGACCTTCGGCGGGAAGAGCAGCGAGCCGACGGTGGCGAGGGTGATCGACAGCGCCGCGACGCCTGAGGTGAAGAAGAAGGTTCTTCCCCTCTCCCCGACCCTCTCCCCCGCGGAGGGAGAGGGAGACACGTGGGTCGGCTCAGCGACCGACATGGCGGAGACTCACCAGTGCTCCATCGACGTCGTCACGACCTCGCAGATCCACCGTCCCCTCCAGGTACCAGTCTTGCTCGCCCTTCGAGTCGAGCAACGAGTGCCGCACCGTCCACACACGATCCTCGGGGCCGGGCGTGAGCTGCGTCAACACCGGCTGTCGCGCGCGCGGAGTGGTGTCGAGCGTCGGGTGCTCGGCCCAATACGGCGCGAGCGCGCTCTCGAGTGACGCTTCGGTGAGCACCGAGTCGGGCCCGAGCTGCTCGATGAGATCTTCGTATGCCTTTCGCGCGAGCAGGCGCACCACCTGGTGCATTTCGGCCCGCACCCGCGCCGCCATCTCCTTCGGGTGCTTCGCGAGATCGCGCTTCGGCTTCGGAGGCGCATCGCCCGGTGCCGTCACCACACCCAGCTCACGGCCGTAGCGCATCGCCTCCCACTCCGCGACGAGCGAGCTGTCGGTGTGCTTGAGCGTGGTGAGCAGGTACGCCGCGATGTCTTCGAGCTGCTCGGTGCGCGCGCCCTCGGGCACGTTCTGCACGATCGTCTTGTACGCGTCAGACAGGTAGCGCAGCAGCACGCCTTCACTGCGCTGCAACCCGTATTCCTTCACGTACTCGTTGAAGGTCATGCACTGCTCGAAGAGCTCACGCGCGATCGACTTGGGACGCACGTTGTCGGTCGCCACCCACGGGTGCTTCGCGACGAACTCGTCGAACACGCCGTACACCAGCTGCGCGAGCGGCTTGGGGTGCTCGACCTTCTCGAGCTCGATCATGCGCTGGTCGTACTCAACGCCCTGCGCCTTCAACTCGCGGATCTTGTCGCCCTTCGCCTTGTCGAGCTGCGAATACAAGACGACGTCGGGGCTCTCGAGGATCGCCTCGACCAGCGACACCACGTCGAGCGCATAC
The DNA here is from genome assembly GCA_044371205.1 of Archangium sp. Lineage (GTDB taxonomy): Bacteria > Myxococcota > Myxococcia > Myxococcales > Myxococcaceae > Archangium_A. Next base: position 80,932 of record JBILUC010000004.1, on the reverse strand, counting down.
GTCTCGCTCTGCGGGTCGAGCTTGAGCAGCACCTCGAGCAGGAAGAGCGAGAGCGTGTGGTTCAACGAGAAGTCGCGCTGCAGCCCTTCGAGCACCTTCGCGTGCGCGGGCATGGTGTCGGTGCGCTTCACCACCACCACGATCCCCGCGTTCAGCAACGCCCGGAACACCACGCGCGCATGCTTGAGCAGCCGCACCTTGTTGAGCTCGTAGGTATGCGAGAGGCCGATGAGCTGCACCAGCCTCCGGTAGCCGTTGATGCTCTGGCCTTCGTACGCCTGCAGCAGCGAGACGATGAGGCCGTGCGTCACCGTGAAGCGCGACTCGAGCCGCTCGGGCTGGCTGACCTGCAGCTTCTCGAAGGTCTGCTGATCCCAGTGCACGTAGCCCTTGGTAGGCGGCTTCTGGAGCGTGACGTTCTTCTTCCCCTCGGCCTTCTTCTGCTGAAGCTTCGCGTTCTCGATCACGTGCGCCGGGGCCTGCGCGAGCACGTAGCCTTGATCGTCGAAGCCCTTGCGACCTGCGCGGCCGGCGATCTGATGAAAGTCACGCACCGGCAGAATCACGGTCTTTTCGCCGTCGAACTTGCAGAGCTGCGTGAACAGCACCGTGCGGATGGGCACGTTGACGCCCACGCCCAGCGTGTCGGTGCCGCTGATCACCTTGAGCATGCCCTGCTGGCTCAAGCGCTCGACGAGGCGGCGGTAACGCGGCAACAACCCGGCGTGGTGCAGGCCGATGCCGTGCATCAGGAAGCGCCTGAGTTCCTTGCCGAACGGCGTGTCGAACTTGAAGCCGGCCAGCGCTTCCTTGAGCTTTGCTTTCTCGTCTTTGGTGCAGACGTCGATCGACATCAGGTTCTGCGCCTCTTCGGCCGCTGAACGCTGTGTGAAGTTGACCAGATAAATCGGCGCGCGGTTCGCCTTGAGCTGCTCGCTGACGGTCTCGTGCAGCGGCGTCACCGCGTACTGGAACTCGAGCGGCACCGGGCGCTGGGCCGAGCGCACCTCGGCCACGTCGCGCTTCGTGATGTCCTTCAGGCTCGTGGCGATCGAGCTCATGTCGCCCAGCGTGGCGCTCATGAGCAGGAACTGCGTCTCGGGCATCGAGATCAGCGGCACCTGCCACGCGATGCCGCGCTCGCGATCGCCGTAGTAGTGGAACTCGTCCATCACCACGCAGTCGGCGAAGAGCTTCTGTTCGCGCACGGCGTACGAGCTGAGGATCTCCGCGGTACAGCAGATGATCGGCGCCTTGCGGTTGATCGCCGCGTCACCGGTCATCATGCCCACGTTCTCGGCGCCGAACGCCTCGCAGAGCTGGAAGAACTTCTCGTTCACCAGCGCCTTGATCGGGCACGTGTAGAAGCTCGTCTTCCCCTCGGCCATGGCCATGAAGTGAAAGGCGAGGGCGACCAACGACTTGCCCGAGCCGGTGGGCGTGGCGAGCACCACGTGCTTGCCGCCGAGCAGCTCGAGCACCGCCTCTTCCTGCGCGGTGTAGAGCGAGAGGCCGGTGGTGGTGACGTAGTTCACGAAGCGATCGAGCACCGCGTCGGCGCTGAGCTTCGGTTCACCAGCTTTGGGGAGGAGATCGGCGAGCGGCGCAGCCATGACGGCCCGCAGACTTCGCACGGAAAAGGGCTCAGCGCTTCACGAAGATGTGGCGCAGGTCGAGCACCAGAGACGGCACCGCGCTCGACTTCACGGCAGAGAGGTCGGTGAGCCGCTTCACCGACTTGTACTTTCCGTTCGCGGGACTGCGGTGAACCACGAGCTCTCGCTTCTTCACGTCGAGCACCCAGTACTCGGGGATGCCAGCCCGCGCGTAGATTCGGGCCTTGCGAGTGAGATCGTCTCGAACCGTCGTGTTCGCGATCTCAATCGCCAGAAGCGCCGTCTGCGGGTTGTCCGTTTCGTCGTCATCTCGTTGGATGACGGCGAAGTCGGGCTCAGGCTCGTTCTCGTCGTCGGGTGCGAGCGGCAGTTGGCTGCGGACACGCAGCGTGTCCGGCAGGGCTCGAACCAGCAAGTGGTTGAGTTCTTGAATGGGCCTCGCGTGCTCAGCATCCATCGGCGCCATGACGACGATCTCCCCCTCGAGCAGCTCGACCTTGAGTCCCTTGAATGCGTCCTGTTCACCCATGCGGTGGTACAGCTCGCGCGTGAAGCGGAAGGGCTCCGGCTTCGTGGGCCGAGGTCGTGGTGGGCTGGCTCGATGCGTCGCTTCCATGACGTCAGTCTCTCACGGTTGATCGGCCTTCGGCACCGCCTGGGCGGCGATGTCGCGCAGCGAGTTCACCAGCTCGTTCGGCGCGGCCAGCATCACGTCGTGCCCGCAGTCGATCTCGCTCACCGACAGCCCCAGCGTCTTCGCTCGCGCGGCCGTGGGCCCGAAGCCCGAGTACTTCGCCGCACGAATGTAGTGTTTGCGCAGCGCCTTCCATTGCGCGAGGTCGAACTGCACCTTCTCTTCGAACGTGGCGATGGGGTGGGGCGTCAACTTCGCGTCGACGGCCTTCGCCTGCTTCTCGTCGAGCACGCCCATCGCCTTCGCGCTCAACATCGGAGGCACGCCCGGCCCCCCCTTCGCGCGCTCGCGCCACCGCTGCCCGTATTCCTTCTTCATCAGGTCGAAGCCCGTCTGCCCGGGCTCAGGCAGGAACGCGTCGAGGTACACCAGGTGCTCGATGCGCCCCGACAGCGCAGGCACCGCGCCGCTGATCACCAGCCCTCCGTACGAGTGCCCCACCAGCACCAGCCGCGACGCATCACCCGCAGCCGCCACCACGTCAGCGATGTGGGTGCTCAAGTTCACCGACGCGCTCAGCTCCTTCGCCCGCTCAGAGAGGCCCGTCAGCGTCGGCGCACGCACGTCGTGCCCCAGCTTCGTGAGCCCGTCGGCCACTTCCTTCCAACACCACCCGCCGTGCCACGCGCCGTGCACCAGAACGAAGGTCTGCGGCGGAATCTGTGGCGTGGCTGCGGCCACCACGCCAACAATCAGCTCACGACGTGTCAGCTCGAGGAACATGGCGCCCTCTACAACCACCCGATTTACTTCGCACGCACCGTTGACTTTACAGCGTTGACAAGTGCGCTGATCTTTTCAGCATGACGCGACTTGTCAAAACTCACCTCGATGTCTATTTTGGTCGTTGTTCAAGGTGTTTAGGCGATTCACGAATTTACGGAGCTTTCCAGTGGCCCTCGTAAAAGGCATCGACATCCAGGGTCGTTCCTCGGAGATGCTCGGCGTCACCACGCAGGAGTTCCTGCTGGCGCTCGAACGTCGATTCGGTGAGCGCCGTCGTGAGTTGCTGGCGCGTCGAACGCATCGTGGCGCCTTCGACTTCCTCCCTGAGAGGGCGTCGGTGCGCGCGGGTGATTGGCGTGTGGCGCCGGTGCCCGAGGTGATCGCCGATCGCCGCGTCGAGATCACCGGCCCCTGCGACGCGAAGATGATCATCAACGCGCTCAACAGCGGCGCGAACGTGTTCATGGCCGACTGTGAAGACTCGCAGTCACCGAGTTGGGAAAACCAGCTCGGCGGCCAGGAAGCGCTCTTTCGCGCCGTGCGTCGCGACCTCACCTTCACCTCGCCCGAGGGCAAGGCCTACAAGCTCAACGAGAAGATCGCGGTGCTCTTCGTGCGGCCTCGCGGCTGGCACCTCGACGAAGCGCACGTGCTCGTCGACGGCAAGCCCATGAGCGGCAGCCTCTTCGACTTCGGCGTCTTCTTCTTCAACAACGCCCGCGAGCAGCTCGCCCAAGGCGCGGGGCCCTTCTTCTATCTCCCCAAGCTCGAGAGCCACCTCGAGGCGCGCCTGTGGAACGACGTGTTCGACTTCGCGCAAGACACGCTGGGCGTGAAGCGCGGCAGCATCAAGGCCACCGTCCTCATCGAGACGCTCCCCGCGGCCTTCGAGATGGACGAGATCCTCTATGAGCTGCGCACGCACTCGGCGGGCCTCAACTGCGGCCGGTGGGACTACATCTTCAGCTTCATCAAGAAGCAGCCCGATCAGGTGCTGCCTGATCGTTCGCAGCTCACGATGGATAAGGGCTTCCTGCGCGCGTACGTGCAGAAGCTCATTCAGACCTGCCACCGGCGCGGCGCCCACGCGATGGGCGGCATGGCGGCGCAGATCCCCATCAAAGACGATCCCGCAGCCAACGAAGCGGCGATGGCCCGCGTGCGCGCCGACAAAGAACGCGAAGTGCGCGATGGTCACGACGGCACCTGGGTCGCCCACCCGGGCCTCGTCCCCATCGCGAAGGCGATCTTCGACGCGCAGCTCAAGGGCCCCAACCAGCTCCACGTGCTGCGCGAAGACGTGTCGATTGGCCGCGACGATCTCCTCCGCGTGCCTGAAGGCAGCCGCACCGAAGAGGGCCTGCGCCACAACGTGCGCGTCGGCGTGCGCTACCTCGAGGCATGGCTGCGAGGGCAGGGCTGTGTGCCGCTCTACAACCTGATGGAAGACGCGGCGACCGCCGAGATCGCCCGCGCGCAGGTCTGGCAGCAGGTGCGCCACAAGCTGATCACCATCGAGAAGCTCGATGAGGTCATGCGCGAAGAGCTCGCCGACGCCCAGGGCGGTCAGTTCAGCGAAGCGAAGACGCTCTTCCGCGCGCTCTCGACCTCCGACCGGTTCGAAGAGTTCCTCACCGTTCCCGCCTACCAACGCCTTCTGGCCGCCGAAGCTGCACCCCGCACTGCGTAGTTCCCCTCCCTCGCGTCGACCTGACCCGTGCCCACTGGGGGACGGGGGAGGGCGGCGACCGCTGCAGCACGAAAGAAAGATGACTCCCATGACCGAGCACGCGAAGACCCTGACCCCTGCCGACCTCCACGCGAAGCGCTTCGATGGCATCACGCGCCCGTACTCGAAGGCCGACGTCGAGAAGCTCCGCGGCTCGATCAAGATTGAACACTCGCTCGCCCGGCACGGCGCGATGCGGTTGTGGGAGCTGCTCAACACCCGCTCGTACATCAACGCGCTCGGCGCGATGACTGGTGGTCAGGCGGTGCAGATGGTGCGCGCCGGCCTCGAGGCGCTCTACATCTCGGGCTGGCAGGTCGCCGCCGACGCCAACACCTCGGGCCAGATGTACCCCGACCAGTCGCTGTACCCGGTCGACTCGGTGCCCAACCTCGTCAAGCGCATCAACTCGGCGCTGCGCCGCGCGGACCAGATCGACCACGCCGAAGGCAAGAAGGAGCGCCAGTGGCTGGTGCCGATGATCGCCGACGCCGAGGCCGGCTTCGGTGGGCCGCTCAACGCCTTCGAGCTGATGAAGGCGATGATCGAGGCGGGCGCCGCGGGCGTTCACTTCGAAGACCAGCTCGCCAGCGAAAAGAAGTGCGGCCACATGGGCGGCAAGGTGCTCGTGCCGACCTCGCAGTTCATTCGCACCCTCGTCGCGGCCCGCCTCGCGGCCGACGTGTGTGACGTGCCCACCATCGTCGTGGCGCGCACCGACGCGCAGTCGGCCAAGCTCATCACCAGCGACATCGACGAGCGCGACGTGCCCTTCATCGCCGGGAAAGATCGCACCCCGGAGGGCTTCTTCCGCCTCAAGGGCAACGGCGACGACTTCGCCATCGCGCGCGGCCTCGCCTACGCGCCGTACGCCGACCTCGTGTGGTGCGAGACGAGCACCCCCGACCTCGCCCAGGCGAAGAAGTTCGCCGAGAGCATCCGCGCCAAGTTCCCCAACAAGATGCTCGCGTACAACTGCTCGCCCTCGTTCAACTGGAAGAAGAACCTCGACGACGCGACGATCGCGAAGTTCCAGCGTGAGCTCGGCGCGATGGGCTACGCGTACCAGTTCGTCACGCTCGCCGGCTTCCACTCGCTCAACTTCGGCATGTTCGAGCTCGCCGCGCAGTACCGCGAGGGCGGCATGGCGGCGTACAGCACCATGCAGCAGGCCGAGTTCGCGGCCGAGAAGCACGGCTACACGGCGACCCGTCACCAGCGTGAGGTCGGCACCGGCTACTTCGACCAGGTGGCCGAGGTCATCTCGGGCGGCTTGAGCTCGACCAAGGCGCTCCACGACTCGACCGAGCAGCACCAGTTCTAAACCGAACCGGGCGCGGGTTCCCTCTGCGCCCGCGCCCGTTCTTTCGGCTTGTATATGCATTGACGAGCATATGCTTGATGGAGAATATGCGCCCATGCTCTCCACCACGTTTGGCGCGCTCGCCGACCCCAACCGCCTGCGCATCGTCGAGTTGCTGCTGCGGGGCCCGCGCGGCGTGAACGAGCTCGCCGTCAAGTTGAAGCTCCAGCAGCCTCAGGTGAGCAAGCACTTGAAGGTGCTGCGCGAGGCGAAGCTGGTCGAGGTGACGCCGCAGGCCCAGAGCCGGGTCTACGGCCTGCGCGCGCAACCGCTCAAGGAACTGCACGTCTGGGTCGAGCGCTACCGCCAGCTGTGGGACGCGCGCTTTCAAGAGCTCGAGCGCGTGCTCGACGAGCTCGAGAAGCTCGAACGAAAGGGGGCGTCATGAAGCTCGAGCTGCAGGGCGATCGCGAGATCGTCATCACCCGCTCGTTCAAGGCCCCGGCGCGGAGGGTCTTCACCGCGTGGACGAGGGCCGATCTCGTCACGCACTGGTGGGCCCCGAAGTCGCGCGGCGCGGTGGTGTTGAGCTGCGAGGCCGATGTGCGCGTCGGTGGCCGGTACCGCTACGTCACGCGCGCGGGCAACGGGGTCGAGTTCGCCTTCTCGGGCGAGTACCGCGAGGTGCAGCCGTGGGATCGTCTCGTCTGCACCACCGTCTTCGAGGCGGGATCCTCGGTCGTCACCGCGACCGTCGACGAGCACTCTGCTCACGCTCGTCGAGCGCTCCCCGTCACCCGAGGCGCGCGCTGCGGCCCTCGAGTCGGGCATGGAACTGGGTCTGCCGATCGTCATGGATCAGCTCGACGCAGTCGTTCACTCTCTGCCTTGAGGAGCCGCCATGCCGACCCACGAGACCATCGACGCGTACATCGCAGACCAGCCCGACGCCGTTCGACCGACGCTCAAGCGCCTGCGCACGGTGATCAAACAGTCGGTCAAAGGGGCCGAAGAGCTGATTTCCTACGCCATCCCCGCGTTTCGGCTCTCGGGCCGCGTCGGGCTCTTCTTCGCCGGGTGGAAGGATCACGTCTCGATCTACCCGGTGAGCGACGCGGTGCTCACGGAGCTCGGCGCCGAACTGGACCCGTACCGCGTGTCAAAGACGCTGCGCTTTCCGCTCTCGAAGGCGCTGCCCGTACACCTGATTCAGAAGGTGGCGAAGGCGCGCGCCAAAGAACTCTCGGCGATGAAGCCGGTGAAGCGCGCCTCGAAGAAGCCGAGCCGCAAGAAGCGTTGAGTGCCCGACTCAGAGCCCCGAGCTGAGTCGCTCGAAGGCCTGGCGGAAGACCGCGGCCTCCTGCGCGCCCTGAATGGCGAACTTGTTGCCCACGACGAAGGTCGGCACGGCGCTGACGCCCAGCTCGGCTGCGGCCGCGAGGCCCGCTTCCATCTGCCCCTTCCACTTCCCGCTCTCGACTTCCTGCTGCATGCGCTCGGCGTCGAGGCCCACCGAGGCGGCTGCCTGCTTCAGCACCGCCCAGTCGTGGAGATCTTCCGACTTCGACCAGTACCGCTCGATCAACGCGTGGTGGAAGTCTTCGAGCTTGCCGTGCTCGCGCGCGAACTCGGTGCACTCGTGCGCCCGGCGGCTGTTGGGCACCACCAGGCGGTGGTTGATCGCGATGCCCAGCTTCTGGGCGCGCTGCTTGAGCGGGTTGTTGGGATCGTTGATGAAGTTCTTGATGCGGTCGGGCAGTTCCCAACCCGTCTCGGGCGTGTCGGGCCGAAGGAGGAAGGGCCGCCAATCGACCACGAAGTCGAACTCGCCCTTCAAGGTCGCCAGCTCGCTCGTGCCGACGTAGCACCAGGGGCAGACGTAGTCGGAGAACACGGTCACGGTGATGGGTGCGCTCATGCGCAAGGGACTCACATCGGGGCCTTCAGAACGCAAGCGCGACGCGATTTTCCGCCCTTTCCGCGACCTGACGGGTAGCGTTTTGTTCTCTATGGCCCCCGCCCGCTCGAAGAAAAAGGCGAAGTCCGGCAGCAAGGCGAAGTCGAAGAAGGCCGCTGCGCCGAAGAAGAAGGTCCTCAAGACGTCTGCAAAGAAAGCGAAGGCCGTGAAGGCGCGGCCCGCGAAGAAGAAGGTGGTCGCGAAGCAGGCGGCCCCGAAGAAGAAGGTCGCTGCGCCCGCGAAGAAGAAGGCGCCCGCCGCCGCCGCGCCGAAGCTCCCCGCGCAGGTGCAGCGCGCCCTCAAGCTCGCCACCGCGGAAGGGCTGATCAGCCGCCTGCCGCCTCCCGTGCAGCCGGTGGTGACGCTGCTGCGCAAGGTCGTGCTCGAGGTCGCCCCGGAAGCGTCTGAGCAGATCGAGAACGGCGCCGCCGCCTACTTCGCCAACGGCGTCTTCGCGCGCATCGAGCCGACCGAGCACGAGGTGCTGGTGCGCTTCCTCAAGGGCGGCAAGTTGCCCTCGGCGAGCGAGCTGCCCGGTGAAGGTGACTCGCGCGCGCTCTCGTTCAAGACCGTCGCCGAGCTGCGCGAGAACGTGCTGCGCAAGGTCGTGCGCGAGGCCGTGATGCTCAACATGTCGACGTCGGCGGCCGAGGCCGCACCCCGGGGTTGAAGTGCCCCGAATCGACGCGCTGATCTTTGACCTCGACGGCACGCTCGCCGATTCCATCGCCGACATCGGCGCCGCGATGAATGCGGTGCTGGTCGAGCTGGGGCTCACGCCTCACGACGCGAACACCTACAAGACCTTCGTGGGCGAGGGCGCCGAGCACCTCGTGCGCCGGGCCGTACGGGCTGCCCAACACCTCGACTGGCGCGTGGTCGACGACGGCGCGTTGCCCAGCTCGCTCGTCGAGCTCTGTGAGGCCTACCGCCAGCAGTACGCGAAGCTCGAACACCAGGGCTCACGACCCTACGAGGGCATCGCGGAGATGCTCGACGGCGTCGTCGCCAGCGGCCGCCGCATGGCCGTGCTCTCGAACAAGCGCGACGACTTCACCAAACACCTCGTGGCGCAGGCGTTCGGCCGGTGGAAGTTTGTCGACGTGCGCGGCGAGCGGGAAGGCGTGCCCCGCAAACCAGACCCCACCGCCGCGTTCGAGCTCGCGCTCGAGCTCAACGTGCTCCCCGAGCGCATCGGCTTCGTCGGCGACACGCCCATCGACGTGAAGACCGCGAAGGCCGCGGGGATGATCTCCATCGCCGCGCTCTGGGGCTTTCGATCACGCGACGAATTGGAGCGCGCCGGGGCTGCCCATTTCCTCGAACGCCCGGCATCCTTGCTCCAGCTCTTGCGCTGAGCGAAACCGGTCGCTACACCGCGCGCGGGGAGAATGACTATGTGGTCACGACAACTTATTGGCTTCGCCGTTGTGGTTCTGCTCGCCGGTTGCGGGAAGGAAGCGACCTTCCAGGTGCGGGAGAGCATCGAGCAGCTCCACATCACCCACGCCGCGCCGGGTCAGGAACTGATCGTCGTCGACGCCGCCGGCAAGACGGTCGCCACGGGCACCGCCGACACACAGGGCAGCCTGGTGTTCCGCAAGCTGAAGCCCGGCAGCGGCTACCTCGTGAAGACCACCGAGAGGGACTTCTCGGTGACGAAGCCGCTGACCGTGATGTCGGTCGAGTCGAGCAAGCCTGCGCCCGACGCGTACGCGACGCAGAAGCTCGTTGCGGGCTTCAACTACCTGACGATGCGCGACGGCACGACGCTCTCGGCGTGGGTCACCTTGCCGAAGGGCCGCGGCCCGTTCCCCACGGTCGTGAACTACTCCGGCTACGCCCCTTCGGAGCCGCAAACGCCGAACCCCGACTTTGCCTTCCTGTGTGACGAGTTCCCGGTGATGTGCACGCCGCCGACCGACCCCAACTCGCTGCTCGCGGGCATGTTGGGCTACGCGACGGTCAGCGTGAACATTCGCGGCACCGGCTGCTCGGGCGGCGCGTACGACTACTTCGAGACGTTGCAGCTGCTCGACGGCTACGACGTGATCGAGATCGTCGCCGCCCAGGAATGGACGCTCCACCACCAGGTCGGCATGGTCGGCCTCTCGTACCCGGGCATCACGCAGCTCTTCGTGGCGTCGCTGCGGCCGCCCGGGTTGGCGGCGATCTCCCCGATGTCTGTCATTGGCAGCACCGACTCGACGCTGCTGCCCGGCGGCATCCTCAACGATGGCTTCGCGATCTCGTGGGTGAAGAACGTGCTGAGCAAGGCCGTGCCGTATGGCCAGGGCTGGGAACAAAAGCGCGTCGACGCCGGCGACACGGTTTGCGCCGAGAACCAGCTCCTCCACTCGCAGCTCATCGACAACGTCGCGCAGGCGCGGCAGATCGTCTTCTACGACCCCGCCGAGCACGACAAGTACAACCCCACCACGTTCGTCGATCGCATCGAGGTGCCGGTGTTCCTCACGGGGTCCTGGCAAGACGAGCAGACGGGGCCGTACTTCTTCATGCTGTTCGACAAGTTCACGGCCTCGCCCTCGGTGCGCTTCATGGCGACCAACGGGGTGCACATCGACGGCTTCGGCCCGCAGCTGCTCGCCGAGTGGCACACCTTTCTCGAGCTCTTCGTCGCGAAGCGAAAGCCCATCGACCCGGTGAAGGTGCGCAACTTCTCGCCGCTGCTGTACACGAACTTCTTCAACGCGCCGCTCGTGCTGGGGGAATCGCGCCTCGCCAACCAGCCTTCGTACGAAGAGGCCCTCGCCGCGTGGAAGGCCGAGCCGATGCTCAAGGTGATGTTCGAGAGCGGCGCGGTCGGCCCTGAGCTGGGCACGCCGGTCAGCACCTTTCAGCTCGGCTTCACCGAGTACCCGCCGGCCGCCACCAACCCGCTCGAGCTCTACTTCCAGCCGCAGGGCCGGTTGCTGACGCGCACCCCGATGGATTCGATGGCTGCGTCGACCTTCAAGCTCGATGCCGCGGCCGGTGCGACTGGTGTGCTCGCGCCCCGCGGTGACATCTGGGCCAAACTGCCGGCGTACGACTGGAAGCAGCCGTTGCCGGGCGGCGCGGTGGTCGTCGAGTCGGAACCGCTCACCGAAGCTCTCGTGATGCTCGGCACCGCCTCGGTGGACCTGTGGATCCAATCGCCCGTCGATGACGCCGATCTCGAGGTCACGCTCTCGGAGGTCCGCGCCGACGGCAAGGAGATGTACATCCAGTCTGGTTGGCTGCGCGCCAGCCATCGCCGACCGGGCCCCAACGCGACCCGCTTGTGGCCCGCCCAGACGCTGCGGCTCGATGCGTTCCAGCCCATGCCCATCAACGAGTGGACCGAGGTGCGCATCGGCACGGCCGGCTTCGCCCACGCGGCGCGCGCCGGGTCACGCATTCGGGTGAGCGTCGACACGCCCGGTGGGGTTCGCGCCGACTGGCGATTTGCGCTCAAGACCTTCGTGACCGACGTGACCTACGTCGTGGGCCACGACAGCGCGCACCCCTCGCGCGTGGTGCTGCCGCGCATCGACGGCCTCACCGTGCCGACGTCGGCGCCGCCGTGCCCTTCGCTGCGCGGTCAGCCGTGCCGCGATCGCGTCGCGCCGACGAACGTGTCTCCGTAGTCACAGCTTCAACGCCGGCGTGCAGTAGCCATCGTCCACGGCGGGTTGCCTTCCACGAGCGTGCCCAGCGCGCTGCCGACACGGCCTCTCACCGACATCGCCACCACCTGCAGTGCTGGACTCGATGAGAGGGCACAACTCCATGAAACTGCAATGGAAATCGGCCGCATGTCAGTGGTGCGTGCTATGCGGAGGTCTCGATGGAACCGCGCTGGGTGCTGCCTGCAGAACGTCTGAAAGTCGACGCTGACCTCGAGGCCGAGGCGCATGAGGTGGCGCGAGAGCTCAACCTCCACCCGCTGGTGGCGCGTGTGCTCGTGGGCCGTGGGCACCGCACCGCCGACGACGCGAAGAAGTTCCTCTCCGAGTCGCTCAGCGATCTCCCCGACCCGTTTCTCATGAAGGGCCTCCCCGAGGCCGTCGCCCGCATCGTGCGCGCCATCGAGACGAAGGAATCGGTGACGCTCTACGGCGACTACGACGTCGACGGGGTCACCTCGACCGCGCTGTTGACCACGTTCTTGAAGCAGGTCGGGCTCGAGGTGCGCACGTACATTCCGCACCGGCTCGGTGAGGGGTACGGCCTCAACCGCGGGGCCATCGAGCGGCTGGCGAACGAGGGCACGAAGCTGCTCGTGACGCTCGACTGCGGCATCACGTCGCACGCCGAGATCGCGCGCGCCAACGAGCTGGGCGTGAACGTGGTGGTGGTCGATCACCACGCCGTGCCGGAGACGATGCCTCCCGCCGTCGCGGTGTTGAACCCGTTGCAGCCCGGCTGCGACTACCCGACGAAGTGGCTGTGCGCGGGCGGGGTGACCTTCAACCTCTGCATCGGGTTGCGCAAGGTGCTGCGCGAGAAGGGCCACTTCGCCGGCAAGCAGGAACCCAACTTGAAGCAGCACCTCGATCTCGTCGCGCTCGCGACGGTCGCCGACGTGGTGCCGCTCACCGGGGCCAATCGCATTCTGGTGACGCACGGGCTCCGCGAGCTGACCGCGGGCCGCCGGCCGGGCGTGCGCGCGCTCAAAGACGTCGCCGAGGTGGGGCAAGACGTGGTGACCGCTGGCACCGTGGGCTTCCGTCTCGGGCCGCGCATCAACGCCGCGGGCCGGCTCGACGACGCGTCCATCGGGCTGCAGTGTCTGCTCGCGCCCGACTACCGCACCGCGCTCCCCCTGGCGAAGGCGTTGGATTCGGCGAACGCCGAGCGGCAGCAGATCGAGCGCGCGATGCTGAACGGCGCCATCGAGCAGGCCGAAGGTGCCGTGGCGCGCGGGGCGCGGGGGCTGGTGCTCTCGTCTCCCGACTGGCATCCGGGCGTGGTGGGCATCGTCGCCTCGCGTATCGTCGAGCGCTTTCACCGCCCGACCGTGTTGATCGGGGTTCACGAGGGGGTCGGCAAGGGCTCAGCGCGATCCATCGAAGGCTTCCACCTCTACGATGCGCTGAAGGCCTGCAGCGGGCACCTGTCCCGGTTCGGCGGCCACAAGGCGGCTGCGGGGTTGTCGATTGATCCCGGGCGGTTGCTCGAGTTCACGCAGGCGTTCGAGATCGTTGCGGGCTCGCGGCTCGATGACGCGGCGCTCGTGCCGAGGTGTCGCATCGACGCGCTCGTCGACCCGACGGAACTGAGTGAAGAGGCCGTCGCTGCGCTGCAGATGCTGGCGCCCTTCGGCATGGGCAACCCGGAGCCGGTGTTCGCGATGCAGGGGCAGCTCGCCGCGCCGCGGGTGCTGCAGAACAAGAACCCTGACGAGCCCGGCCACTTGAAGCTCACCCTCGAGTCGGCCCCTGCGTTCGACGTCATCGGCTTCCGGCAGGCAGAGAAGGCGCCCTTGACGGAGCACCCGATCGACCTCGCGTTCAAGATCGCGGTCGACGAGTTCCGGGGCGTTCGGCGGCTGGCGCTCAAGCTCACGTCGTTGCGCCCCACGGGCCCGTGAAAATCTGAGGGGTCGATGATTTGCGCGCGGGGCGGGCAGGGGGCCAGACTCGAGCCATGCGCCTTCGCCTGATGGGCCTGTTGTCTGTGATCAGTCTGTCGACGTCCGGTTGCCTCAACCCGGTGGTGGACGCGGTGTGTCGCTCTCACGGCGATTGTCCCGTCGGGTACGAGTGCCTCGAGGGGCGCTGCACGGTGATTCTCAACGTGGGTGATGGGGGGCTGGGCGGTGGCGTCGGTGGTGGCCTCGGCGGCGGTCCCTCGGGCGGTGGCGGCCCGGTCGGCGGGTCCTTTGGCGGCGGTGGCGGAGGCGGCAGCGGTGGTGGTCCAGTCGGTGGCGGCCCCCTCGGTGGTGGCCCGGTCGGTGGTGGTGGTCCAGTCGGTGGCGGCCCGGTCGGTGGCGGCGCTGGAGGAGGCGGCGGCACGTGCGGCTTTGCGAGCTGCAACGGGTGCTGCATCAACGGCTTCTGCCTCCCTCCCCAGAATCAGAATCTCTTTGCGTGTGGGCTGGCTGGTGCCACGTGCAGTCAGTGCGGCTCAGGTGAGCAGTGCGTGAACGGCGCGTGCCGGCCTTCGCCGTGCAATCTGTCGAACTGCGCGGGCTGCTGCACGAGCAGCGGCACGTGCGTGCAGATGGTGAACGATCTGCAGTGCGGCGTGTTCGGCACGACCTGCCAGAGCTGCGGTGTCGGCACGTCGTGTGACGCACGCGCCGGCGTCTGCCTGCCGGGCCCGGTGGGTGGTGGCGGCGGCAGCCCCATCGGTGGCGGAGGCCCGATCGGCGGTGGGCCCGTCGGCGGTGGTGGCGGAAGCACCAGCTGCGGTCCGATGACCTGCAGCGGCTGTTGCACGCGTGGTGTCTGTGTTCCGCCTGGCAGCCAGAGCACGTTCGCATGTGGCGGTGGCGGCTCGGTGTGTTCGCAGTGCGCCCCCGGCCAGCAATGCGTGAACGGCGCCTGTGTCACGCAGCCGTGCAACTCCAACACCTGCCGCGGGTGCTGCTCTGCCCGTGGCGGCTGCGTCGACTTTGTGAACGACTTCCAGTGCGGCAGCGCGGGCTCGGCGTGCGTGAGCTGCGCTGCGAACTCGTTCTGCGACCCGAACTTTGGCGCGTGCGTGAGCTTCCCCACGGGCGGTGGTGGCGGCCCGGTCGGCGGTGGCCCCATCGGTGGTGGCCCCATCGGTGGTGGCCCCATCGGTGGTGGCCCCATCGGTGGTGGCTTCGGCGGCGGAGGCGGGACGACTGGTGTCTCAGCGGGCACGGCCTGCACCACCAATGCGAACTGCCAGCCTCCGTTTCAGCAGTTGTGTCTGCCTCAAACGCTCAATGGGGTGAACACCGGGTACACCGGTGGCTACTGCACGGCGCGGTGCTCGTCGGTTCAACCGTGCAGCTCGGGCGCCTGCATCACCGAGCAGTTCGATGCCGGCTCGACCTGCAAGCAGACCTGCATCGGTCCGGGGCAGGGTCAGGTCGACTGCCGCGCGGGGTACGTGTGCGTGGTCGGCACGACCGACTTCCCGCAGTTCATCGGCTGGTGCCGCCCGCGCTGCGACAACGGGGGGGCGTTGGCTGCTTGCCCAAGCCCGCTGCGCTGCGACGCGGCGAGCGGCTACTGCCGGTGAAGCGCGTGGCGGGCATCGAGCTCGACGGACTCGCCGCGTTCGACGGCGAGCCGCCACTCCGCAAGCAGACCGCGGTCGAGGGGCCAGATGCGCTGACAGGCAGTCAGGAAGCGGATCACCACCTGACGCTCGCCGAGCGCGAGCAGCGCCTGGGCGAGCGCGCAGTTGGGGCCATAGGAGCAGAGCTGAGGTGAGGACGGTGACTGGCCGGCGCTCAGCAAGTGCCGTCGTGCGCTCTTCAGGTCGCCGCGCTCGAGGGCAATGAGGCCGAGCCGCACGTGCCCGTGGTGGATCGCGTTGCCGCGGTTCCAGTCGTGCCAGCGCCTGGCACCGTCGAGGGCATTGCGCTCGAAGCCTTCGGCGACCGACAGCTGCCCCGCCAGGAACGCGGCCTCGCTCAGCTCGTCCATCAGGTACCAGCGCTCGCGCGCGCCAGCAGTGTGGGTCGCTGCGCGCTTCAATGCCGTCATCGCGGCTCGGCCGACGGCACGACGCCTGGCACCGCGCGCTGCTCGTGTCTGGCGCAAGAGTTCCCACCCGAGCTGCTGCCAGGCCGAGGCGTTCTTCGGTGCAAGCGCGCACGCCCGTCGCAGCATTCGGGTGCGGGCCCTGGCCGTTTGCATCACCCGAGCGGCGTTGAGCAGGACTGCAGCATCGCGCGTCGTGATGACGTGCCGGGCCCAGAGCCGTCGCGCCAGGCGAGCGCCGAGAGGATCCAGCGGAAGGTCCGCGAAAGGGCTCCCTGTCAGCTGGTGGTGGGGAGGTGGGCGATGAACCACAGCGCGTGTTCGCGCTTGAGTGTCCGCGTCGGAGATCCCGAACCGAGCAGCGTTGCGCCCAGGAGCCGGGCGCGCGTCTCTGGATCGTCAGGGTGGGTCTTGAGCTCGCGCTTCCACTGGCGGATCTGACCCGCCGTGGCCTTCACGGCCTGTGTCGCCGACCTGAACAGCGTCAGAAGATCAGCCCCAGCGAACCGCCCAGATACGTGTCCTGCATGTACCCGCGAATGAAGCGAATCAGCTCGATGCGGAACTGAATGCGCACCGCCCCGTTCGCGATGATCGCCGGGCGACCGCGCAGGCCGACGCCGTACTGGAACAGGAACTTCGTCCCGCCGAGCGAGATCGAGCTCGTGGTGTCTGCGTTGCGGATGGTCGTCACGCTGTACGAGTAGTCGAAGCCCGCACCCACCTGCGCGTAGAACGACATGAACGACTTGCCGAACCGCAGGTTGAACGCCGGCGCGATGCTGAAGTCGTGCAGGTGCGTGTCGACGTTGATGAGGTTGGTGCCCTCTTTGCTCGCCGCGTACGTCCACAGCACGTCGACGAACAACATCTCGCGCGCGAACTCGTCGGGGATCAGGCGGCCCACTTCCCACGTGAAGCGCGCGCCCATGTAGTAACGCGGGTCGACGCCGAACTTCGACGACTCGAGCAACGCCACGCCTGACATGAAGTCGAAGCCGATGCCCACGTTCGGGTCGTCGAGGTGCGCGAGGGTGTCTTCGGCGGCCTCGGCCTCTTCGTCTTCTTCTCGCGTCTCGTCGGCGCGCCTGCGCTTCTTCTTCTTGCGCGGTTTTTGATCGTCACCGTCGTTCGACGAGTCGTCGTCACCGTACGGAATGGGCGCGTCGTCATCACTTTGCGCCAACGACGGTGCGGCCATCGCCACGCACACCAACAGGAAAAGTCTCTTGATCATGGCTGAGTGAGCAGGGGGCACGTGTTTTCACGGCGCGCGGTGGCCGGGCAGTTGGGCATCGACGGGAGCCCATCGACCATGCACGGCCACTGACCGCACCGCAGCTGCATGTGCGTCGAGAACTCGGTGCACACCTGCTTCTTCAAGTCAGGGTCGGTGATGTGCGCGGCGATGATGTCGACCACCGCTTCCGGCGTGAAGTTGCGCTGAGCCAGCGAGGCGTCGTTCTTGTTCGCCTCGATGAGCTGGCGAATCCCGGGCGTCATGGTCGAGGTGTCGTCGAGGGCCTTGATGAGGGCCTTCTCCAGCACCTCCATCTTCCCGGTCTTGTTGCCTGCCTGGTACAGCGAGACCGCCACGAGATTGCCGACCCGGTACAGGTCGGGCGAAGCAACCCACGCCGCTTGCGACGTCGAGCGGAACGAGTTGCGCAAGTTGTTGTCCATGCAGGCGTTCGCGTTCGACACGTTGCGGAAGCCGACGGTGCGCGAATCAGACAACGACAGCGCGAGGAAGTTGGGTCGGCAGCCCGCCGCCTCCCGGCACGTCACCGCGTAGCCGTGAAAGTCGGCGAGCCCCTCGTCGAGCGACTTGAGCCAGTTGAAGGCCTCGAGGCTCCACACCCCCAGCGCCGGGTGGATGCCCTCGTCAGACAGCGCGTTGAAGCCGAAGACGCGGTGCGCGACCTCGTGGCCGATGACGCCGATGTTCATCGGCAGCGGCACCAGCTGCTCGGTCTTGAACGGCACCACCACGAAGCCCTTGATGAACGACAGGTAGAGCGCGTTGTCGGTCAGCGGGGTCGCTGAGTTCAGGTACACGTCGTTCCAGTAGTGCACTTTCATCGGGCGGAGCTCTTTGGGATCTTCGCCGTCGTAGATGAAGTTGAAGTAGTCGTAGCTGCGCTCGAAGTTGTAATACGTGGTCACCATGTTCCACGTGTGGAAGTCGCCCGGCCAGAGCACGCCAGAGCGATCGACGAAGTGGCCGCGCACGTCGCCGCCCTTCTCGCGCACGAGGATGTCGTAGCGCTGCGAGTCGGGCATGTTCTGAATGCCGCCGTTGAGCTGCTGCGTGGGATCGTTCGGGTCGAGCACCACCCGCGTGCCCCCGATGAACTCGGCGACGGTGCCCTTGAGCGTCGTCATGTTGGTGATGGTCGCCAGCTCGACCTGGGTGGTGGTGAAGGCCCCCGACTCGTCGGGCACCAACGCCATCACCTTCACCGGCGCCTTCGGGTTCGGTCCGCACGCGACCGCCATCGTCAGGGCAGCCGCGACAACGAGTCCTCTTCGATCCATGGAAGGGCGTTCTACTACGGAAAATTCTGCTAACGAGCCGCAACCATGAGCGAATTCATCAGCAAGGTGAAGCGCACCCACAGCTGTGGGGCGCTGCGAGCCAGCCACATTGGCTCTGAAGTGGTCCTCTTTGGCTGGGTGCAGAACCGGCGCGATCACGGCGGCCTGATCTTCATCGACCTCCGCGACCGCGATGGTCTCACGCAAGTCGTCTTCGACCCGGGCATCTCGAAAGACGCGCACACGCTGGCCGAGTCGTTCCGCAGCGAGTGGGTGGTTGGCATTCGCGGCACCGTGCGCGGCCGCGGCATGCAGTGGTCGAAGAAGGAAAACAAAGAGGTCCCCGCGACCAACCCGAACCTCGCGACCGGCGAGATCGAGGTCTACGTCTCGTATTCCGAGATCTTCAACAAGGCCGAGACGCCGCCGTTCGAGATCAGCGATCACGTCAACACCAACGAAGAGCTGCGCCTCGCGCACCGCTACCTCGACCTGCGCCGGCCGAACCTGCAGAAGACGCTCATCACGCGCTCGAAGATGAACGCGGCGACGCGCAGCTACTTCCACGAGAACGGCTTCCTCGAGCTCGAGACGCCCTTCATGGGCCGCTACACGCCGGGCGGTGCGCGCAACTTCCTCGTGCCCTCGCGCCTCAACCCCGGGAAGTTCTACGCGCTCGCCGAATCACCCCAGCTCTACAAGCAGCTGTTCATGGTTGCGGGCTTCGAGCGCTACTTCCAGATCGTGAAGTGCTTCCGCGACGAAGATCTCCGCCTCGATCGGCAGCCGGAGTTCACGCAGATCGACGTCGAGATGTCGTTCGTCGCGCAAGAAGACATCTTCACCATCATCGAAGGCCTGCTCAAGCGGCTGTGGAAAGAGGTGCACCACCTCGACATCCCCACGCCGTTCCCGCGGCTCAACTTCGACGAGTCGATGCACAAGTACGGCAACGACAAGCCCGACCTCCGCTTCGGCATGGAACACGTCGAGCTCAACGCGATCATCGAGAAGTTCGGCGCTGAGGGCGGCGTGGGCCCGATGTGGGAAACGCTGCAGAGCAAGGGCCTGATCAAGGCGATGGTGGTGAAGCCTGTGCAGCCGGGTCAACACGATCCGACCGTGGTGAAGGCGAAGGAAGAGGCCTTCCGCAAGGCGAACCCCAATCCCACGGCGAAGGTGCCTCCGCCGCCGCACGAGCTGTCGCGCAAAGACATCGAAGAGCTCGAAGCGTACGTCGGCGGCATGGGGGCCAGGGGGCTCGCCCGCGCAAAGATCGCCGAGAACGGAGATTGGACACAGGCGCCGCTCTTCAAGACCGCCAGGCCCGAGCTCAAGGCCGCGATCATCGAAGCGACCGGCGCGAAGCCGGGTGACCTCATCCTCTTCCAGTTCGGGCCTGAGGCGAAGGTGCACACCATCATGGCGAACCTGCGCGTTCACCTCGCCAAGAAGCTCTGGCTCATTCCCGAGTACGGCGCGGGCGGGAAGTGGAACTTCCTGTGGGTCGTGAACCCGCCGCTGTTCGAGTACGACGAAGAGTCGAAGACCTGGGCCGCAGCGCACCACGCCTTCACGCGCCCGATGGACGAGTGCCTCAAGTACCTCGAGCCCGAGACCTTCGACCCGGGCAAGGTGTACTGCTACCGCTACGACGTGGTGCTCAACGGCTTCGAGATCGGCGGCGGCTCGATTCGTCTGCACGACCCGATCGTTCAGAAGAAGGTCTTCACCGCGATGGGCATCAGCGACGAAGACGCGCGCAGCAAGTTCGGCTTCCTGCTCGACGCGCTGCAGTTTGGCGCGCCTCCGCACGGCGGCCTCGCGCTGGGGATGGATCGCCTCGCCTTCCTCATCACCGAGACCGAGTCGCTGCGCGACGTGATCCCCTTCCCGAAGACCCAGAAGGGCACCGACTTGATGACCGGCGCCCCGGGCGACGTCGACGAGAAGCAGCTGCGCGATCTGTACGTGAAGTCGACTCCGCCCGCGAAGGGCTGAGTGGCGGGCTCGCGGCGGGGCGCATATTGAAACGACGTGCCCCGCTTCGAACGCCGCTCCGTCGTCCCCGTGTCCGCTGAAGAGCTCTGTGCCTGGCATGGCCGGCCCGGGGCGTTCGAGCGGTTGAACCCCTCGTTCGACCCGGTCGAGGTCGAAGAGCGCACCGGCGGCCTCGAGGTCGGCGCGCGCACGGTGATTCGCATGTCGGTCGGCCCGGTGAAGCAGCGCTGGGTGGCCGAGCACACCGCGTACGAGCCGGGTCGCATGTTCCGCGACGAGCAGACCTCGGGCCCGTTCGCGAAGTGGGTTCACACCCACCGCTTCGAGCCGCGCGCCGATGGCACGAGCGAGCTGATCGACGAGATCGACTACGAGCTGCCGATGGGGGCCATGGGTCGCGTGTTCGGCGATGGCTTCACGCAAGACACCCTCGAGCGCATGTTTCGCTACCGCCACGCGCTGACTGTCGGCGATCTCACGCGGCACGCGCAGTTTCGTGACCGGCCGCGGCTCACGTTCGCGGTGACGGGCGCGACCGGCCTCGTGGCCTCGACGCTCATCCCCTTCCTCACCACCGGCGGCCACACCGTGAAGCCGGTGACGCGAAAGGGCGACTCGTTCGACGCGAAGGCCTTCGACGGCGCCGACGTGGTCATCAACCTCGCGGGTGCCGGAGTGGCCGACGAGCGATGGACCGACGCGCGGAAGAAGCTGCTGCGAGACAGCCGCATCGCGTACACGAAGCGGCTGCGCGACGCGGGAGCAAAGGCGAAGGTGTGGCTGCAGGGCAGCGCCATCGGCATCTACGGCGATCGCGGCGACGAGGAGCTCACCGAAGCCTCGAGCGCGGCGGCCGGGCAACCGGGCGACGTGTTCTCGAAGGGCCCGGCCTTCCTTGCCGAACTCTGCGCCGACTGGGAAGGCGCTGCTGTCGGTGCGGCCGACCGCGTCGTCTCGACCCGCATCGGCATCGTGCAATCGGCGCGGGGTGGGGCGCTGGCGAAGCTGCTGCCCCCGTTCCTCATGGGCGCGGGTGGGCCCATGGCCGGTGGCTCGTCGTGGCAGCCCTGCGTGTCGATCGAAGACTTGATCGGCCAGCTCTACTTCGTGGCGATGAACGACTCGATCTCGGGGCCGGTCAACTGCGTGGGGCGCGAGCCCGTGACCAACGGCGAATACGCGAAGGTGCTCGGCCGCGTGGTGCATCGCCCTGCGATCGCGCCGCTGCCCGGCTTCGTGCTGCGCACCATGTTCGGGGAACTCGCCGATGGCGCGCTACTCGCGTCACAGCGGGTGATGCCTTCGAAGTTGGTGAGTGCCGGGTTTCAGTACCTGCACCCCACGCTCGAAGAGGGCCTGCGCTTCACGCTCGGTCGCTGATCCTTCCCCGAGTGGAACACCAGCTCAGGAACCCGCTGAACGAGAGATCGGGATCGCTGCCGGGCGCGGGCGGCTCGGAACGGAACCGACGCACGGCCTCGATCACGCTCTGGTGGTACCCATCGTGTACGCAGAGATCCTTCAGCCAGCGCGTGCGCGGCGTGTCGTGCTCGAGGATCTCACGCGTGGCGGCCTCGAGACGTTCCAGCGTTCCGGCGTGCACTGAGAGCAGCTCGAGATCGTAGACGAGCTGCGCCGGCTGGTGATGCGCCCCGAGCACGTGCCGGGAAATGCGTTCCGGCGACGAGAGCATCCCCGAGAAGTCGAGCGGCGCCACGAAGCGCTCGGCGAGCAGAAACGGCAGGCGAACCCCTCTGACGTGGAGCAACCGCGCGCGCCAGTTCGCCCGCACCGGGGCGTTCGACGTGCCCACCGTGTCGCTGCGAAAGAGCACGCGCCCCACATGCGCACGATGCCCGCGAAGACCTGCCGCGGCGTCACCTCTCGTGAGACGAGGCCCTGCTGCCGCGCGAGCGCGAGCACCTGACGAAGCCGCTCGACGTCGAGCAGCACCACCTCGAGCCACCACGGATCCTTCGCGCCCCGCAGCGCGCGCCTCGCGCGGATCCCGAAGACCAGCATCGCCACCGTGGTCGAGCCGTCGAGCGCGAAGACCGCAAGGAAGAGCGGCGGCCCGTCACCCAGCCCGAGCGCCAGTGAACTCAGCGCCGAGAAGCCTTTCAGGAACGCCAGCGCCGGCAGCATCGCGGCGTTGCGCTCGAAGTCGATGGCCAGGGCCGCGCACATGAAGCCCAGCGTCATCACGTTGCCGACCGCGAGCATGTGCCACACGTGGCCGCGCGACTCGGTCACCACGAGGGGCCTCCGCCGAGCAACCGGTTGAGCTGGTCGAGCGTGTCGATCGCCACCTCCGGAGTGACCAGATACGAGACCGCCGGCACGATGAACTGCACCGCGAGCAGCGCGAACAACCAGCGGGCCTCGACGATCTCGCGCGGCGAAGCGGGGCGATGCAACAGGGCTGACGGCGTCACGGGTGCCTCCGGTAGAAGCGGAGGGTGGCGTCGTCGAAGGCAGACAGCACCTCGAGCAGCGGCGCGTGCCCTGCGGTGGGTGACTCGAGCCAACCCACGAGGGCGCGCCAGCCGAACACATTCTCTTCGGGCGCGCGGAACATCGCGGCCTGGAGCCCCGGCATCGCCAGCAAC
The DNA here is from genome assembly GCA_044371205.1 of Archangium sp. Taxonomy (GTDB): domain Bacteria; phylum Myxococcota; class Myxococcia; order Myxococcales; family Myxococcaceae; genus Archangium_A. Next base: position 58,092 of record JBILUC010000004.1, on the reverse strand, counting down.
ACGTCGCCGATGGGGTTGATGAGCAGCTGCAGCGCGGCGCTGCCGGTCGTGCTCACCACCGCGCGCAGCACGTCGAGATCGGCGCGCGCGAAGTCGGCGATTTGCGGGTTTTGGCAGCATGGCCTCGAGCACGTCGATGGCTTTCGAGATGGCCGTGACCCCGGCGCGCGAAGGGCGGTGGTGCGACAGCCGTTCGAGCACCACCCCGGCGATCGCGCGGCTCACGGCGAGCAGGTCGCGCACCGCCTCGACGTTGGCCCTGCGATCGAAGTGGGCGGCCAGAGAGGGCAGCAGCTCGATGCCGCCCGATGACAGCGCCTCACGCACCTCGTACCCGCTGCCCTGCCGCACCGAGAGCAGCCCTTCCTTCACCAGCTCGGCCAGCGCGCCGCGCACGGTGACCCGGTTCACGCCGAGCGTGGTGGCGAGCTGTCGTTCCGGGGGCAGGCGGTCACCGGCCGGGTAGGTGCCCCGCAAGACGGCGTCTCGCAGAGAGCGCGCACACAGTTCGACGGATGAGGTGCGCGTGACGGGCTGAAGCTCCATGAATTCGATTGGTGCGGTGGTCCGACCAATTGTCAATCCGGGGACCTCGCGCCAGAACCTCGGGTTTCACGGGGCAGACGAGGAGCGCCTGCCCCACGGTTGGTGCAGCGGCCGAGCGGTAGAACACCGTGAGGAAGCAGACCCCGGTGTCGCGGCACGCGTGAACTCAGCGACCTGTGAGCGCTTTGAACTTCTTGTGGAGCTGCCGCAGCGTGATGCCCTGCAGGAACTCCATCACCCTGTACGGCGCGCGCCCCGCACGGTGGTGCCGGTGTCGAGCACGTCGACGATGTCGGGGTGATCGATCAGCGCCGAAGCCTGCGCCTCGAGCTCGAAGCGACTCATGAACTCGGGCTGCTTGGCCAGCGACGGTTGGAACAGCTCGATCGCCACCCGCTTGCCGACACCCTCGTTGACCGCTTCCCACACCTCGCCCATGCCGCCTCGGCCGATGGGTCGAGCCAACTGGTATTTGTCGGCGATGCGAGTGCCGGGCTCGCGTCACCCTCGAGCCTGGCTCAGGGACACCCGGCGTCAGGCTTGTTCGACGTCGCAGGGGGGCTGATCGCCACCTGAGGGCCGATGTTGCAGCCCATCGTCACGTTGATGCGAATGCGGCCCACGCCACCGCCGCCGCCGCCTCCGCTCGCGTCACCGCTCTGGGCGGCCGTGGTTCCCGCCGCGCCGTCACCGCCTGCGCCGCCGAGAATGCTGTCGGTGCCACCTTTGGCTGCCATCGTCGTGAGCTGACCCGACTGGCCGTCGTTGTTGGTGCCGGCTTCACCGCCGCCCCCGCCGTTGCACGTCAGGCCGCCACTCGAGCCCACCACCGTCGACGCCTCGAGCAGGATCTCGCCACCGCTGCCGCCGCCGTTGCCGCCGTTGCCAAACCCGCCGCCTTTGCCACCTTCACCCGCCGCCGTCACCGGGCCGGCGATGGTGAGCTGATCGAGCGCGACGAGCTGCAGTGCACCACCGCCCGCCGCCGGTCGGGCCGCGCTGCCCCCACCGACGCCACCCGGGCAGCCCCCGCGCAGCTGAGGGCCGACGTTGACCGCGCCTGCAGCACCGCCCGGGGTGGTGAGGTTCGGTCCACCTCCGCCACCCACCGTGGCGAAGCCGCCGCCCCCACCGCCCGATCGGAACAAGAGACCGCCGCCATTGCCCCCCGCACCACCGGACGCGCAGGTCTGTGTTCCCGCGGCCGCGACGATGGCGCCGAGCACGTTGATGTCGTTGAGCGAGACCACGATGACAGGGCGCGAACCGGTGAACTGCAGCGCGCTGCCCCCCGCGATCTCGAGATCGTCGAACGCGAGCACCAGCGTCGAGATGCCACCGTTCTGCGTGACGTGCGCCCACGCGAGGGGCGGGTGCGACGGGCAGGGGTTGGTGACGTTGGGGGCCCCGCTGCCCGAGCTGTCGATGGTGGTGGTGCCGCAGTTGAAGGTGACCTTGCCGCTGGCCGGTGCGGGGATGTCGTTGATCGACACGTTCGAGGGCACGAACGGGAAGGGTGGCAGACACCCGCCCCGGTTGTTGCACGCCCCGTTGGTGCCGCACGCGGTGCCCGCATCGAGCGGAGCGTAGAGGCAGCCGCCATCGGCGCTGCACGCGCCCGTGGGGACGGCGCATTCACGCGCGGCACACGTCACCGGGGTGCCGCTGCAGCCGCCATCGGCCTGGCATTGATCCATCGTCGTGCACGGGTCGCTGTCAGCACAGCTGGCCCCCACCGCCGCCGTGTACGAACAGCCCGCATCGGGCACGCACTGGCCGGTGCTCATCCAACACGGGCCGGGAGGGGGCTGGTTGCAGGTGCGTTGCGTGCCGACGCACAGGCCCGAGGTGTCGCAGCGATCGCTCTGGGTGCAGTCATTCGAGTCATCGCACCCCGCGCCGGTGTTGGGCAGGTAGCGACAGCCTGCATCGCTCACGCACAAGCCGGTGCCCATGAAGCAGCTCGTCGGAGGCGTCGTACAGGCCACCACCGCGCCGCCCTGACATGCGCCGTTCTGACAGGTCTGCCCTTCGACACAGAGGCTGCCCGTCGAGCACGCGCGGGCGGTGCAATCGACATCGAGGCAGTCGAGCTGCCCGTCGCGATCGTCGTCGACGCCGTTACCGCAGTTGGTCTCGATGGGCGGCACGTCGGCCCGCAGGGTCAGCGGGGCTTCGACCACGTTGCCTGGCTTGAAGGTGCGCTCCAGGCCTGCGCCCGCAGTCTCGGGAGGCACCGTCGCGCTCTGGCAACTCGCATCGGAGAACCCCACGGCGGTGAGCGTCACGGTGGCCGGCAGCGTGCCCCGCTTCACCCCCACGTCCAGAATGCGCTGGCCGTCGATGGCCATGCACTTCGTCGACAGGGTGACGTCGCCGCCGCTCGCCGAGACGATGACGTGCGACGACTGCACGGTGCGATCGATGGTCACCGAGACGGCGATGGCCGCGTCGGGGCCTCTGCTGCACGCGCTCACCACCAGCGCTGACACAAGGAGAGCCCGGCTCATGGCGTTGCCTCGGGAACGTCGCTGCCCTCACCGAAACCGAGCACGAGAAAGGGGGCGGGTTGCTTTTCCATCGCGGCCTTGAGCGCGTCGACGGCCTCGACCTCGCCCTCGTCGGCGAGCGCGAACGTGCCGTAGTGCATGGGCACCACGCTCGTCGCCTTGAGATCGAGCGCCGCCTGCACGGCCTGCCCTGGCGACATGTGCACCGGCTCCATGAACCACTCGGGCTTGTAGGCGCCGATGGGCAGCACCGCGAGGCGCATGGGGCCCAGCTTCTCGGCGACCTGCGTGAAGTGCGGGCCGTAGCCGGTGTCCCCACCGAAGTAGGCCCGGCCAGCGCTCCCCGAGAGCACCCACGCGCTCCACAGCGTGCCGTCGGCATCGAAGAGCCCCCGGTTCGAGAAGTGCTGGTTGGGCACCGAGTGAATGGTGATGCCTTTGAGGTCGCGGGTGTCCCACCAGTCGAGCTCGCTGACCTGCGTGAGCCCCAGCGAGGTGAGGAAGGCCTTGTTGCCCAGGCCCGCGACGAACTGCACGCCCGGCCACGTCTTCTGGATGCGCTGCAGCGTCTTCGCGTCGAGGTGATCGTAGTGGTTGTGGCTGATCACCACCGCGTCGATGCGGGGCAGATCTTCGAAGCGAATGCCCGGCGGTCGCACGCGATGGGGCCCGGCGAACTCGAAGGGGCTCGCGCGCTCGGCGTAGATGGGGTCGGTCAGCACATTCACGCCGTCGAGCTGAATCAAGGTCGTCGCGTGGTTGATGAACGTAACGCGCATCGCGCCCTTCGCGACCTCATACGGAGGCGGGGGCCCCGGCGGCTCATCGCGGTAGGGCTTCCAGGGGCCGAGCTGTCTGCTGGTCTGCCACTTGACCAACGCTGAGAGCCCTTCGCCGGTGCCGAACTTGCCTTTGCTCCCCGGGGCGCCCGGCGTGATGAACTTCGTCCCGTCGAAGTGGTTGGAAACGGCGCCGTGCCACGTCGGCGCCGAGAGCGCGCAGCCCACGCCGCAGACGAGCGCCAACACCAGCGCGATGACGCCAGCCAACCCAAGCCCGCCGCGGAAGAGACGACGCCGCATGCCCGAGGCTCTATTCGGCGCCGCGCTCACAGTCGAGGACTGCTACAAACCGCCCTCGCGCGATGAGCCGCCTCACCAACGTTTCCGCCGATCAGATCCCCCCGCCAGCCAGCGCCGTGCTCGACGCGAAGGCAGACTTCTCGGCTGCCGTCGGGGGCCGCGTCTCGACCGACGATCTCGATCGGCTCTCGTACGCGCGTGATTGCTGGCCGCTAGCGCTGTTGTGGATGCGGCAGGGCAAGATTCCCCCGCCACCCGACGCGGTGATCTGGCCGGGCACCGAAGACGAAGTCGCCGCCGCCGTCCAGGTCGCGCGCACGAAGAAGATCGCGCTCATCCCCTACGGCTCGGGCTCCGGGGTGTGCGGTGGCACGTGGGCCATCCAGGGAGGCGTGACCCTCGACCTCAAGCGCTTCGACGTCATCGAGGAGGTCGATGCCGATCAACGCTCGGTGGTCGTCGGCGCCGGCGTGCTCGGTGAGACCCTCGAGCGTCGCCTCAATTCCCGCGGGTGGACGCTGGGGCACTTCCCCTCGTCGATCTCCACCTCGACGGTCGGTGGCTGGCTCGCGGCGCGCAGCGCGGGGCAGTTCTCGAGCAAGTACGGCAAGATCGAAGACATGGTGCTCTCGGCGCGCGTGGTGCTTGGCACCGGCGAGCGCCTCGAGACGCCCGAGCGACCGTTCAGCGGCCCCGACCTGTTGCCCTTGCTGGTCGGGTCCGAAGGCACGTTGTGCGCATTCACCGGCGCGAAGCTGCGCGTGTTTCCCCAGCCGAAAGGCCGTGTGTTTCACGGCTTCGAGTTCGGCTCGGTGGTGCAGGGGCTCGAGGCGATTCGGCTCATCTTCCGCGAAGGGCTGCGGCCCGCCGTGGTGCGCCTCTACGATCCGTTCGACACGGCGTTCGTGGGCAAGGGGAAGCCGCAGAATCACGCCACCGCGCCTTCGCATCGCTCTGTGCTGCAGCGCACCGTGTTGCCTGCGCTGTTGCGACAGGTGACGAAGCAGACGCTGGGCCGCCCCACCGTGATGAACCAGCTGCAGCGTGCGTTTTCGCGCAGCCGGCTCATCCTCATGTTCGAGGGAGAGCCCGCCCGCGCCGAAGACGAAGATCGCGCGTCGACCGTGATCTGCCGCCAGCTCGAGGGCACGGATCTCGGCGAGGAGCCCGGTCGAGCCTGGTTCAAGAAGCGCTACGACGTGAGCTACCGCATGTCGCGGCTCATCGAGTCGGGCACCTTCGCCGACACCATGGAGATCGCCGCCCCCTGGGAGAACGTGCACGAGGTCTACGAGCGCGTGCACGCAGCGGCGTCGAAGTTCGCCTTCGTACTCTGTCACTTCAGCCACGCGTACGCCGAGGGCTGCTCGCTCTACTTCTCTTTCGTCGGCTCGGGTGACTCCGAGGCAGAGATGGAAGCCCGGTACCACGAGCTGTGGCGCAACGCGCTCGCCGCCGCGGTGAGTGCGGGTGGCAACGTGAGTCACCACCATGGCGTGGGCATTCTCAAAGCGGCCGCGCTGCAGGACTCGCTGGGCGAAGGGCGTCACGCGCTGCGCACGCTCAAGCACCTGTTCGATCCCGATGGGGTGATGAACCCTGGAAAGCTGGGGCTCTAGATGGAGCTGGGTTCGTGGGCGCGCCGCGTGAACGGCACCTTGATCGCCGAGCCGGGCAATGAGCGTGAGCTCATCGAGATGATTCACGTGCTCGCCGATCGCAAGGTGGGGCTGAACCGGGATCTCGCGCTTTCTCGCGCGCGGCTGCTCGACTTCGGCACCGTCAACTCGCGCTCGATGACCGTCGAAGTGGGCGTCGGGTGGTTGGTCTCGGCGCTCGACGAGAAGCTCAAGCCGTACGGGTTGACGCTCGGCCCGCTGTCGCCGGGGGCGATGGGGCTGCGGCTGTGCGACTTCCTCGAAGGGCCCTGGGCCGGGCTGCGTGCGATCCCCGGTGGGCGGCTCGAGCCGATCTGCACCTCGCTGGGGGCGGTGTTCCCCGATGGCCGCCAGCTCGCCACCTCGAGCGCGCCCCGCAGCGCGGCAGGGCCTGACTTGAACGCGTTGGTGCTCGGCGGCAATGGCCGCATCGCACTCGCGACGAAGGCGACGCTGCGCTGCATTCCGTACCCGGAAGGTGACGCGCGTCGCAGCTTCAGCTTTGCCTCACCGGTCTCCTTCGTGCGCGCGTTGAAGCGCGCCATCTCCGAGGGGTTCTACCCGTGGCGCGTGCACGTCGACGCACGCGGGCTGCGTACGCTGGTCGAGGTGCGCTGGTGCGAGAGCCGCGGTTCGGTCGAGCGCGATCGCGAGCTCTTGCAGCGCTGCGTCGAAGACGAGCGGGGGCAGTCGATCGATCCGCTCCCCGATGAAGCCGGGCAGGGGGAAGGCATGTGGGAACACGAGGCCACGTGGGACGCGGTGCGCGGCGCGCTCGAGCGCAGTGAACAGCTGCAGCTCTTCCGCTTCTCGCTCGCCACGGTCGTCGCGCGCGGTCAAGTCAAGGGGCTCCCGCTCGGCGCCACCGGTCGGTGGACGTCACTGGGCGACCGCCTGCTCGCCTTCGATCCCCGCGGCTCTTTCGGAGGTGCGTCATGAGCGCGATGGATCGCCACGACCAGGCCTACACGTATTGCTCGTTCTGTCCGAAGGTCTGCCGGTTCTCGTGCCCCGTGTCTGAGGCGTCGCACTCTGAGTCGCTCTCGGCGTGGGGAAAGATGACGGCGGCGCACCTGGTGCAAGAAGGCCAGCGCCGCATGGACGAGGGCACCGCGAAGGCCGTGCACGCCTGCACCGGCTGCATGCGCTGCAGCTCGTTTTGCAAGCACGACAACCAGGTCGGGGAGGCGCTCTTCGCGGCGCGAGAAGAGACCGTGAAGGCAGGGCTCCAGCCGCGCGGCGCGAGCTCGACCCTGGCGACGTTTACGCAGTCGCAGAACCCGTTCGGGCGTGAGCTCGCCTCACTGGTCAACACGTGGAAGAGCGAGACCCCGGTGCGCTACCCGCTGTTTCCGGGCTGCAGTTCTCTGGTGAAGCGCCCCGAGCTGATCGAAGACACCATCGCCGTCAGCCAGGCGTTCGGCGTGCCCATGGGCGTGGCGAAGGTGTCCTCGCGGTGCTGCGGCTACCCGCTCTACGCCGCTGGCTCTCACGAGCAATTCGCCGAGCAGGCGCAGGCCAACGCGCTGGTGCTCGACGACGTGCCCGAGCTGGTGGTCATCGACCCTGGCTGCGCGTTCACCTTCAAGGTGGTGTACCCGCAGTTCGGCGCGACGCTGAAGACCCGCGTGCGCACCGCGGTCGAGGTGCTCGCCGAAAACCTGCAGCACGCGCCCTCGATCCCTCCGTTGCCGGAGACGGTCGGCTACCACGACAGCTGTCACCTTGGCCGGGGGCTGGGCCAGTACGACCCGCCGCGTGCGCTGCTCGGCAAGGCGGTCACCAGGGTGGTCGAGGCCGCGTCGATTCGCGGTGAAGGCGGCTGCGCGGGTGGCGGCGGGCTGTTGCCTCGCACGATGCCCGATACGGCCGTCGAGATCGCACGCCGCCAGGCCGTCGAGGTGACACGCGGTGAGGCTGCGGTCTCGGTGGCCACCGCCTGCCCCACCAGCAAGCGCATGTTCGAGCGCGCGGGGCGCACCTCGTTCGATCTCATCGCGCTCCTGCGACGATGGGTGGAGACCCAACGATGAAGACCTTCTTCGTGGTGAACCCGAAGAGCGCGAACGGCGCGACGGGTAAGCGGTGGGCCGAGCTGGCCGCGTTGATCGGCCGCACGCTCCACGACTACGGCGTGGAATTCACCAAAGGCTCGATGGACGCGGTGAGCATCGCTCGCAACGCCATCAAGAATGGCTACGAGTGCATCGTCGCGGTGGGTGGCGACGGCACCATCAACGAAGTCGTCAACGGCTTCTTCGAAGACGGCAAGGTCATCAACGCCCAGGCGGCGCTGGGTGTGCTGCCGCGCGGCACGGGCGGCGACTTCCGCAAGACCTTCGATTGGGATCTCGACTCGACCGCGGCCATCAAGCGCCTGCAGACGAAAGACACGCGGCCCTTCGACGTCGGCCTCGTCGAGTTCCGCGCCCACGACGGCAGCACGCAGCGGCGCTACTTCGCCAACATCTGCAGCTTCGGCGTGTCGGGGCTGGTCGACGAAGAGGTGAACAAGACCAGCAAGGCCTTCGGCGGCACGGTGTCGTTCATGCTCGGGTCGCTCAAGGCGCTGTCGAAGTTCGACGATCAGAGCGTGGAGATCAGCTTCGACGACCAGCCGGCCGAGGCGCTGAAGATCACCACGCTGTCCGTCGCCAACGGGAAGTACTTCGGCGGCGGCATGAAGGTCGCGCCGGAAGCCGACGTGAGCGACGGCATCTTCGACGTGACGGTGTGGAGCGGGTACGGGCTCAGTGACTTCGTCATCAAGAGCAAGGGCGTCTATTCAGGCGCTCACGTGAACTGGAAGGGCACCCGCACGCTCAAGGCGAAGAAGGTGGTCGCCACGAGCGACCAACGCGTGCTCATCGACTGTGACGGCGAGCAGCCCGGCGCGTTGCCGTGCACGATGACGATCTTGCCCGGCGCGATTCGGCTGAAGGTCTGACAGGTCGCCCCCCCACCACACTCTGAACACGACGGGCCCGACGCCGAGGGGCTGTGGGTGACGAGCAGGGCCGAGGCCCTGCAGGCTGCCCACCTCAAGGCCGCCGTTTCAGCCTCTCACTCGACGCGGAACCAGGAGGTCGCGACCAAAGTCCGGTTCACGACCACCTTCGCCTTCAGCGCGAGCGCAGCCAGCGTGCGGTCCTTCTCTGCGTAGCGCGAGTCTTCCGCCTGCCGCAGCTGCGTCAGCTTGCGACGATATTCGCGCTCCAACCGCTCCGACGTCGCGCGCGCCTTGATGCGCTCGGTGGGGTCTTCCAGCGCCTGCACGGCCTTCCGCGCCTCTTCCCATTCTGCGCGAGCGCGATCGACCTGCTGGCGAGGCGAGAACAGACAGTCTTCAGCGAAACGATCGGCCCGATCTCGCGCCGCGTCGAGCTCGAGCATGTTCCGCCGCTCGGCGATGCGCGTGAGCTCGTCGCGCACTGCGATGAGGGTCTTCTCGTGTTCCAGCGTCGGCAGATTCGCGGCGGGTTGCTCGTCGCTCTCGCGCGCCTGCGCCTTCATCAGCAGCTCCGAGTCCTGCCAGTTCACGACGCGGAAGCCTTCGCCGTACTTCGTGCACACGATGTGCACCACGCGCTCTTCCGGCTTGAGGCCCGTGAGCTCGAAGCGGTACGCGTACCACCAGCCCTCTTTGCCCTGCAGGTTCTCGAGCTTCGAAGGCAGGGTGGACCCGTCGACGACGATCGAGGTCACCGCGTCGTTCGTCCGCGCGCGCACTTCACGAGCGGCGAGCGCCAACTGCCGCCGCCCCACAGCCGCCTTCCCCAGCACCGAGCCGGTGAAGTTCTTCTCGGCCTGCTTGCGCTTGCTGACCAGCTCGCGCGCCGCGTCGCTCGCCACGCGCAGGCGCTTGCGCACCTCGCCGTCGAAGCGCTCGATCAACGTCGCGCGCGTCTCGGTCATGCGCTGATCGATGCGACCCTCGAGATCCTTCCGCAGCGCGTCGAACGCGGCGTTGATCTCCTCGGGCATGCGGCACGACTGGTAGATCTCGAGCACCCGCTTCTCGAAGTCGACGCCGCTCTCGAGCGCGCCGAGGATCTCGTCTGAAGCGCCGAACACGCCGTCGAACAAGTTCAGCTTGCGCTCGAGCAGCTCGTACAGCCGGGCGTCGGCCGCGTTGCTGCGGTTCAAGAAGTTGAGCACCAGCACGTCGCGCTGCTGGCCATAGCGGTGGCACCGGCCGATGCGCTGCTCGACGCGCTGCGGGTTCCACGGCAGGTCGTAGTTCACGACCAGGTTGCAAAACTGGAGGTTCAACCCCTCAGCCCCGGCCTCGGTCATGAGCAGGATCTGCGCCTGATCGCGGAAGCGCTGCACCAGCTCGCGCCGCGCCTCGGGCGTGCCCGCGTCACCGGTGAGCTTGGCGATCTTCCCCTCGTAGCCGTGCGCCGAGAGCAGCTTCTCGAGGTACTCGAGCGTGCGCTTGCTCTCGGTGAACACCACGGCCTTTTCGGGCCACTGGTGCGCGCGGGCGACGGTGAACACGCGATCGAGCGCGCGCTTGAGCGCCTCACCCTTGGCGTTGGTCTTGATCGCATCGGCGCGGTCGGCGAAGCCCTTCAGCTCGAACACCTCGCGCTGCATGTTCGCGATCGCGTTGCCGCGCGGCTTCGCGTCGTCCTGCCATTCCTCGGCCTCTTCGCTGAAGTCCTTCGCCTCTTCGGGCTCGAACAACAGCGCTGTGGCTTCCTTGCCCAGCTTCGCAGCCTCGAGCTTGCGCTCCAGTGTCTCCGACAGCTTGCGCAGCGTCGGCGCGATGGCCCACGTCGAGCTCGCCAGCAGCTTGCGGTACACCAGCGTGAGCAGCGTGCGCTTGCCGGGCTCGATCGCGGCGCACTCGTTGCGACGGAGGTACTCGCTCACGTCGTCGTAGAGCATCTGCTCCTCGGCGAGCGGCGTGAAGTCTTCGACCACCGAGCGGCGGTTGGTGTACTTCACGTACTCGCGCACCTGACGGCGCAGCGTGCGCTGAACGATCGGCGCCAGGCGCTGGCGAATTTCCTTCTGCGCCATGTCGGTGAGACCGCCGGTCTCGGGGTCGACCGGGAAGTGCGCACGGAATGCTTCCTCAGGGCCGAGGATCGCCTCGTCGACGAGCGACATCAGCCCGAACAGCTCGGACATGTCGTTCTGCAGCGGCGTGGCGGTGAGCAGCAGCCGCGGTGCCTTGCCGAGCGCGGCCTTGAGCGCCTTGCCCATCTTGTTGGTCGGCTTGTGGGCGTTGCGGAGGCGGTGCGCCTCGTCGATCACCACGAGGTCCCACTGGATCTGCGAGACGAGTTCCTGTCGGCCGGCGGCGAACGGGTGAGAGGCGATCACCACCGGCACCGGCTGGTCGAACGCGTTGCCCGTGGCGCGAATCGTGCGGCCGTCGATGACCACTGCGTCGAGATCGAACTTCTCTTTCAGCTCGACCTGCCACTGCGCCCGCAGCGTGGCAGGCGCCAGCACGAGGATTCGGTTCTTCCCCTCGCTCGCGAGCTGAGCCATGACGATGCCCGCTTCGATCGTCTTCCCCAGACCGACCTCGTCAGCCAGCATGCAGCCGCCGCGAGAGAGCGAGTCGATGGCGAACACCGCCGCCTCGAGCTGGTGCGGGTTGAGATCGACCTTCGCTTCCGCCACCGCACGCATCACGCGCGACTGTCCGTCCGACGAGCGGCTCGTCAGATCCTCGGCCATCAACCGCTCGTGGAAGCGGGTCAGAAACCGGCCTGGAAGAGGTGCGCTCGGGGTGGTTTCCGGGATCACCTCAGGCGGTACGCGGGGGACTTCGGACATGAGGTGATGCATTTTGATCGCGGAGAACCACCTGTAAAGTCGGAGTTTTCTGAGGCCGATTTACCGCCTCCGCAGCGATCGGCTGATTATTGCCGACACCCGCGCTCAAGGTGGTTGCGTGTGGGCAGGCAGGCGCACGGTCCCTCGATGGAGCAAGCTGCTGGTCAACGAATTGATCAGCTGATCAGGGCTCGTCGTAGGTCGGGTGCAGGTACTTCTTCAGCTTCTGATCGACGTAGCTGACGATCTGCCCGCGCCAGGGCCACCCGGGATCGGCGGCGAACGCGTTGACGCCCTTCGCGTCGATCTGAAACAGCGCCTGCACCTTGATGCCGTACACCGAGCCGCTCAGGAAGACCCGATCGCCACGCCACGTGCTGGTGATGTTGAAGCGCTTCTTCCAGTACGCGAGCAGGTAGCCGAGGCGCTCGATCACCTCTGACTTCGCGAAGGCGTGTGCGACCGAGATGTTGAGGCGGTTGGTCTCACCAATCGCAAACGGGTCGCCGTCTTCTGCGTGCAGCACCGGCGGCGCGTCATCGGCTCGCGCGAGCGAGGCCGTGAGCAACACCGTGGTGACCGCGAACCAACGCATGAGTTGACGATCTAACGCGCCTCAGCGCCCAATCCAAAGCGCCCGATAGTGGGGGCTGTCGCGAAAGGTCCCGACGGCAAGGGGGCGTTTTGCCCAGAGGTTGATCGCGATCGCCAGCCGCCACGAACGCTCGGTGGGCAGCCGCCCGCCGGGGATCTGGTTGCGCGCGTCGAGGACGCCATGCGTCAGGGAGCCGTCGAACCAGGCGAAGCGATTGGCGCGCGGCTCGACGAAGTCGAAGTCGTGGCGATCGGGCGCGAATGCAGGGTTCTTCGGGTTCGGAGGCTCAGTGGTGACGGCGAGCAGCCCGCCCCGGCAACGGTTCAAATACAGCAGGGTCGAGACCACCGGGTTTCGCTCGACGCGCTTCGCGTCCCACAGCGCGTTGTCTCGATCGCGGTGAAAGTCGACTTTGACGTTCGAGGTGCGCATGCGCGAGAGCCACCACTCGACGCCAATGACGCCCTTCCTCTTCACGGCCGGGAGCAAAGGCAGCAGGTGCGCCACCGCCCCCTCGATGAGGCAGCTTGGCGTGGTGCCGAGCTCGAACCAGAACGTCGTCTGGTAGCCGGCGACGATGCGTTCGCGCCCGAGCGCCTTCACGCCTTGGGCGACGGCGTTGAACGACGCCGAGGGCAGCGCGCCGTCGACGAAGCGAACGAGTGGCTCAGAGACAGTCAATCGCCGGGACACAGTTGCACGTGGCGCTGCCGCACGTCGTTGAGGAACCGCCGCACGTCCCGGTGCAGCAGTTGACGAACCCACCGCCGCACGTTCCGTTGGTGAAGCTGCAGGTCGTGCCTCCGGTAGCGAAGTTGTTCGGGCACGGCGCTGAACTCCCGCTGCAGAAGTCGTCGACGTCGCAATCACCACTGGCGGCCGTGCGGCAGCGGAAGCTCGAAGGTCTGAAGAGGTCGTTCGGGCAGGCCTTCAGCGAGCCGTTGCAGGTTTCTGCAAGGTCGCAGCTCCCCATCGAAGGCCGGCAGACGGTGGTCGACGGGAGCACCGCATCGTTCGGGCACGGACCGCTGCTCCCCGTACAAAACTCGAACGCGTCGCACGCGTCGGTTGATGAGCGGCACACCGTCGTGCTCGGCGAGAGGATGTCGGCGGGACACACGGCATTGGTGCCATCACACGTTTCCTGCGGGTCGCATGGGCCCTGAGAGGGTCGACAGACGCTCGTGTTGGGCGACCTGATGTCGGCCCCACAGGCGGGTCCGAGTCCGGAACAGCGATCGGCGACGTCACACACACCGTTCTGCGGGCGGCAGGTGACCGTGTCGGGCTCGAAGGCATCGTTCGGGCACGTCGTGGCGGTGCCGGTGCAGAACTCGGCGACGTCACAGGCCCCGTTCTTCGGTCGGCAGACGTTCCCCGTTCCCGCAAGGAAGTCTTGACCGCAGACGGCGCTGGTGCCGTTGCACACGTCAGGTACGTCGCACGGCCCCATCGACGGGCGACAGGTCACTGTGTTGCCTGCAAAGCCATCGGTGGGGCAGCTCGCTGCAGCGCCGGAGCACATCTCCGCCACGTCACAGGGGCCAGCCGCTGCACGGCATTCCACGCTCGTACCTGCGAGCATGTTCGCCGGGCAGTCGTTGCTCACGCCGTCACATTGTTCGGCGACGTCACAGACGCCGTTTTGCGCCCGACACTCGGTGCCGCCGCTCTTCTTGAGGTCACTCGGGCAGGCCGCGCTGGTGCCGGTGCACGACTCGGGCAGATCGCAAACGCCAGTCACGGTTCGACACGTTTGCGTGGTCGGCGCGAACGAATCGGCCGGGCACACCGCACTCGTCCCCGTGCAGAAATCCTCCACATCGCAGACCCCCGCGGAGGCGCGGCAAGAGACCGTCGAGGCCGCGAAGGCGTCGGTCGGGCAGACGGCGCTCGTTCCCGAGCACACTTCTTCGACGTCGCACGTGGTCATCGCCGGGCGGCACACCGTCGCCGTGGCGAAGCTGTCGGCCGGGCACACGCCTGTCGAGTTGCACAGCTCTGCGACGTCACACGGGCCTGATGCAGGCCGGCAGACGGTATTCGGCGTACACCCGCCACCGCCACCGCCTCCGATCCCACCGCCACCGCCGGTCGCGCCTCCTCCTCCTCCGGCGGCTCCGCCACCCGTCGCAGCACCACCGCCCGTCGCAGCACCACCGCCCGTCGCAGCACCACCGCCCGTCGCAGCGCTCCCACCCGTCGCAGCTCCACCGCCCCTGACGCCGCCGTCGGCTGCGATGCAGACGGCGAACTCCGTGCTGCACGTTTCGGTTCCAGCCGTGCAGTCGACGTCGCTCGAGCAGTCCTTCAACTTCGAGGGCGTGCCGCACGCCACCACGCACGCTGCGATGAGGGCCGCGAGCCTGATCTTCATTTTCGTGTCCTCAGCGCGACAGCTGCACTGCGTCGGTCAGCACCTTGCCCTCGTTGCTCGCCGGCGCAGACATCTCGTTGATGGCCGACACCGTGGGCGCGAGATCAATGGGCTCGGCGTGCTGCGTGTAGAGCCCCGGCTTGATGCCTTTGCCGTACAGGAACAGCGGCACATCGCTGTCGTAGCTCCACGGCGTGCCGTGCGACGTGCCGGCCTTCTCGCTCTCGAGCACCCGGAACGGTTTGAGCACCATCAGCACGTCACCCCCGCGCTCGGTGTGGAACGTGTTGCGCAGCACGGTGCCCAGGCCTGAGCCGTCGAAGGTGTCGAGATCGTCGCGCGACACCGCGGTCTGCAGGTCCGGCATCTTGGCGAGGATCGCCGCGGCCGCGCGACGCACGACCGCCACGTCGAGCTTCTTCGCCTCGATGGCCTTCCAATCGAAGTACACGTCGGCCTCTTCGATCGCCGCGACCAGCGAGGGCACGCCGAACTTCTTCTCGAGCTCGTCGTTGAGCCCCTTCTGAATCGTGACGGGGGAAACGCGCAGGCCCTCGAGCCCCATGGAGGCCCACTCTTCGGGAATGTTGGCGCCGCCGTGATCGCCGGTCAGCACCACCAGCACGTTGCCTTTGCCACCGGCCGCCTTCTCGGCAGCGGCGATCAGATCACTGAGCGCCTTGTCGAGGCGGAGCAGGTGATCCTGCATCTCCCACGAGGTGGGGCCCCACAGGTGGTAGGTGCGATCGAGCGGCGAGAAGCTCACGAACAGCGCGTCGGGGATCTCGTCTTTGCCAAGCTGCTCGCCGTCGATGGCCGCCTTCGCGAACTCGACCATCACCTCGTCCATCATCGGGCTGCACGCCAGCGCGCTGTACGACTGCGGGCCGGGCGAGGGCAGGCCGCCCGTGAGCGGGTGGGGGAAGATCTTCCCCAACCCGTACCAGTCGCTCTCGAAGGGGCGCTCGTCGGTGCCGAGGTAGTCCTTCGGGTTGCCGAGCAGCTCCCAGCGCTTGCCGTGGTACCCGTCGGCCTGCTTGTTGTCGTTGAAGGCCTTCACCCAGGTGGGGAACTCCTTCTTGTACCAGGTGCCGGTGACGAACTTCCCAACCTGTTCGTGGAACCAGTACGCGTCACCGAGCCGACCGGCCATCGCGACCGCCGCACGGCCCTTGCCCGAGATTGCCACCGACTTGCCACGGAGCATCGTCGCCTGCCGCAGCCGATCGCTCACGGTCTCGACGAGGAGGTTGGCGGGCGAGACGTCTTCCAGCCCCGCAGGCGCGTCGAGCACCGGGTGGTTGGGGTCGGCGAAGATCGCCTCGAGCTTGCCGGTCGAGCGGTTGAAGGCCTTGTTGCCCACGATGCCGCTGCGGTGCGGCCAGGCGCCGCTGACCATCGCGACGTGACCGACGCCGGTGACGCACTCCGCGACCTGATAGCGGGCCTGCGGGTAGAGCGCGCCTTCGTTGATGAGCTTCGCGAAGCCCGCCTTGAAGCGTGGCCGGTTGCGTTGCATCACCTCGGTGCCCAGCGAGTCGACGCTGACGAAGACGGTGAGCCGGGGCGGTTTGGCCAGGGCGAGCGAAGAAACCACCGCGACCAACACCACGACGAAGCGAGCCGGTGACATTGAGCGGGAAGTTCGCACGACTTCGGTTCACGGCGAGAACAGATTCCTCGTGTACAAGGCGCGCATGTCTGAAGCGGGTCACACGTACGCAAAGCTGCGCGTCATCTACGGCGACACCGATCAGATGGGCGTCGTCTACTACGCGAACTACTTTCGGTTCTTCGAGTTCAGCCGGTCCGAGTTCTTTCGAGCACGTGGCGGCAACTACATCGAGCTCGAGAAGCAGGGCTTCGGCCTGCCCGTCGTCTCGGCGCACTGCGACTACCGGCGCCCTGCGAAGTACGACGACCTCCTCACCATCGACGTGCACGTGGCTGAGCTGCGGCGCGCCTCGATTCGGTTCGAGTACCGGGTGACGCGCGAGCGCGACGGCGAGCTGCTGGCCACCGGCCACACCGTGCACGCGTGCGTCGGCCCGAACGGAAAACCGACCGGACTCCCCGAGTCTGTGGTGAAACTCCTCTCGTGACGACGACCCCTCCAGAACTGAAGCTGACGATGGATCGCAACCTCGCGCTCGAAGTGGTCCGTGTGACCGAGATGGCGGCCATCGCGTCGGCCCGCTCGATGGGGCGGGGTGACAAGAACGAGTCTGACCAGGCGGCCGTCGATGCGATGCGCAAGGCGTTCGACACGCTCAACATCGACGGCACCGTTGTGATCGGTGAAGGCGAGCGAGACGAAGCCCCGATGCTCTACATCGGCGAGAAGGTCGGCAAGGGCGGGGCGGGGGCGCCGGTCGACATCGCTCTCGACCCGCTCGAAGGCACGAACCTGTGCGCGTATGGCCGCCCGGGCGCCATTTCCGTGGTCGCGCTCGCCAACCGCGGCAACCTGCTCAACGCTCCCGACACGTACATGGAAAAGATCGCGGTCGGGCCCGCGGCGGCCTCGGTGATCGATCTCTCGAAGACGGCGACGGAGAACCTCGAGGCCATCGCGAAGGCGATGAAGCGCACCGTCGCGGAATTGACCGTGGTGATCCTCGACCGCGATCGCCACCTCGATCTCATCAAGGAAGTGCGCACCGCCGGCGCCCGCGTGCGGCTCATCGAAGATGGCGACGTCGCGGCCTCGGTGGCCACCTGCTTTGAGGAAAGCGGCATCGACGTGCTGATGGGCACCGGTGGCGCGCCCGAGGGTGTGATCTCCGCCGCCGCGATGCGCTGCGTCGACGGGGGCTTCCAGGGCCGCCTGCGCTTCCGCAGCAAAGAAGAAGAAGCCCGCGCGACGCGCATGGGCGTCAAAGACCTGCACAAGATCTACAACGCCGAAGAACTGGCCCGCGGCGACGTGATGTTTGCGGCGACCGGCGTCACCTCGAGCGATTTCTTGAAGGGCGTGCGCTTCTTCGCCAGCGGCTGCGAGACGCACTCGATCATCATGCGCTCGAAGACCGGCACCGTGCGCCACATCACCGCGACCCACCGCTTCGACAAGAAGCCGATGTAACTTCGCCCCACCTTTTCACCTCAGGAGAGCTCGCACATGCCCGGCGCCCAACGGACCGTCACCTTCAACGCTTCCCTCGACAAGTGCTGGGCGGTGATCTCCGACTACGAGCGGTACCCCGAGTTTCTCCCGGAGGTGAAGAAGATCCGCACCATGAACCGCCGCGGCAATGAGGTCGACGTGCAGTACGAGGCCGAGGTGGTGAAGGTGATCAAGTACACCGTTCACATGAAGGAAGAGGGGCCGAAGAAGGTCAGCTGGTCCTTCATCGACGGCGAGTTCATGAAGGACAACAAGGGCGGCTGGGTGCTCGAAGACCTGGGCAACGGCACCACGAAGGCCACCTACAGCATCGAGGTCGAGGTCGGCATGCTGGTGCCCAAGACGATCGTCAACGGTCTGGTCGACAGCCAACTCCCCAGGCTGCTGGAGAACTTCAAGAAGCGCATTGAGTCACAGAAGTAATTCCCTGCCTTTTCAGCGGGTTGGGTGCGCGGGCCGACGGAAAGATCGGGGCGAGCGGTTGAAGGTGCTGGAACGCTGGTTAAGATTTGAACGTCGTTTTCCTTCAAGGCCCCCATGCTCGACACCTACATCATCGAAGAGCTGAAGCGGCGCGAGCGGGAACGGGCTCAAAAGGAACGTCAGCGCCCGTCGATTGAGATCCCCGTCGATCCACGACGTGACGAAGAAGAAGAAGATCGCCGCTCGGAGCGTGAAGAGACGCCCAACAGCGGGGTCGTTCACATTCAGCTCTTCTAAAGGCTGAAACCGCGCGCGACGACGTGAACCCCTTCCTCGCGCTGTTCAACACCGCGCGTCGCCGGCCACTTCGGGTCTACCACGACGAGGCGTATCGCTTGCCCATCTCCGGGGCCGAAGCGGGGCCGTACGCGCTCGAGACCCGTCGCTCTGATGACGCCGTGCACTACCTGTTGTCGGTCAGGGCGATCGCGCGGGTCGACGTCATCAACCCCGAAACCGTGAGCTACGAAGATCTCGCGCGGGTGCACTCCCCTGAGTACCTCGAGTCGCTGCACCAGCCTGAGACCCTCGCGCAGATCTTCGCCGTCGACCCGAGCGACGTGTTCGTCGACGAAGTGCTGCGCACGCTTCGTCTGGGCGTCGGGGGCACGGTCGAGGCCGCGCGGTATGCGGTGCGCCACGGTCGAGCCGCCATCAACAGCTTTGGTGGCTTTCACCACGCAGCGCCCGCACGTGGGGCTGGCTTCTGTGCCCTCAATGACGTGACGGTGGCGATCGCGGTGCTCCGGCACGACGGCTTCGCTGGGAAGATCGGCGTGCTCGACCTCGACTTTCACCCGCCCGATGGCACGGCCGAGTGCCTCGGGAAAGACGCGAGCGTCTGGCTCGGCTCGATTTCCGGCGCGGACTGGGGCGTGTTGCCGGGCGTCGACGAGCAGATACTGCCCACTGGCACGGGCGATCGCGAATACCTCGAGGCGGTTCAACGGCTGCTGGGGCGCATGCCCGAGGTGGAACTGGTCTTCGTGCTCGCGGGTGCCGACGTGCTCGCGGGAGACCGGCTCGGCACCTTCGCCCTCTCGCTTTCGGGCACGCGATCGCGCGAGCTGAAGGTGTCGCGACGGTTGGGCGCGCTGCCCCAGGTGTGGTTACCGGCGGGTGGCTACTCGTCGCACGCGTGGAAGGTGCTCGCCGGTGTCGGCCTCACTCTCGCGTTCGATACGGATCAGCCCATCCCCACCGACGCCGACCCGCTCGCGTCACGCTTCACCCGCATCTCCCGCTCGTTGCCCTCGGAGTCGCTGGGTGAGGAGCCGCTGCTCGATGCCCGCGACCTCGACGAACTTCTCGGCGGCACTGCGCGGCGGCCCACGAAGCTGCTCGACTTCTACACCGCGGAAGGCCTCGAGTTCGCGCTCGAGCGCTATCGCCTCTTGCCGATGCTCCGGCGGCTCGGCTTTCACCAACTGCACGTGCAGATCACGCGCCTGTTCCCGTGGGATCGCGCGGTGCTGCACGGCATCGATGCCACCACGGGCCAGCCAGTGAAGTTGATCGAACTCGAGGTCGGCAAGTCGAAGCTCGGCGAACGCCAGTTTCTCTTCGTAAATTGGCTGTCGCTGCGCAACCCGCGGGCGACCTTCAGCCACATTCGGCCGCAGCTCCCCGGCCAGGAAGTGCCCGGTCTGGGGCTCGCGCGCGAGATGACGCAGTTGCTGGGGTTGATGGCGGTGCGGCTCAAGCTCGATGGCGTCGCGTTTCGGCCCTCGTGGTTTCACATGGCGTGGGCGGCGCGTCACGACGCGCGCTTCGTCGACCCGAAGCGGCAAGGGCGCTTCCTCGCGGTCTGCCGCGATCTCGCCCGGCTGCCCCTCCTCGAGGCGACCCGCGCCGTCGCCGAGGGCAGGGTGAAGCTCAACGGTCAGCACTACGCGTGGGAAGCAGACGAGATGGCCACCTTCCGCGTAGAGGTGGCCCCCAAAGACGACGCCGACGAGATCGCTGCTGAGCGCGATCGGTGCCACTTCACCGTGGGCTGAGCTACGACCGAGCACATGAGCGTTCCAATGCGCGTGCAGATTCAGGGCTTGCAGTGTCAGCTCACCCACGAGCCGTCGGGCTCGGTCATTCGCACCATTCCCCCGAAGGACAACGGCGGCGATGCCTCGACGTTCTCGCCGACCGATCTCGTGGGTGCGGCGCTCGCGTCGTGTGCCTTGAGCACGATGGCGATCATCGCCGCGAAGGAAGGGCTGACCTTCGGTGACGCCTCAGCGCGGGTCGAGAAGGAGATGGCCGGGCCCCCGCGCCGCATCGGCTCGCTCGCGCTGGTGGTCGAGATGCCGAAGAGCACACCGCACGAACAACGCGCGCGCTTCGAAGAGATCGCGCGCGGGTGCCCGGTGGCGCGATCGCTCCACCCCGACGTGCAGATCCCGATGACCTTCGAGTACTGAGGGTCCGGGTGCAAGACGCGCTGGGACGCGGGGCAACGGGAAAAGCACCCCGCGGGTGACTCAGGTCCCCGTGCGGGCCGGGTCGCGCGCCGGCTCGGTCGGAACCAGACGCAGCTGCGAGGCGGTGAAGCTCTTCGCATCGACCTCGCGCTCGAGGTACGTGTAGCCCGCGAGACCCGCTTCGTAGACGCGCAGAATCTGGCGCGACTCGTCGAGGGTGATCTTCCCCGCGCGCAGCGCCGTCTCGGTGAAGGTGCGCATCTTCGCGATGAGATCGTCTTTGTTGTACGCGACGTAGTTCAGCACTTCGGTCACCGTGTCGCCCTCGACGACGCGATCGATGAGGTAGCCGCCGCCGGGCGCGAGCGAGACCTGAATGGTGTGCGTGTCACCGAACAGGTTGTGCAGGTCGCCGAGGATCTCCTGGTACGCCCCGACGAGGAAGATGCCGAGGTAGTACTCGTCGTCGTTGAGCGCGTGGAGCTGGATGTCGTCTTTCACTTCGCGCTTGTCGATGAACTTCTCGATCTTGCCGTCGCTGTCGCAGGTGATGTCGGCCAGCACCGCGCGGCGCGTCGGGCGCTCCGTGAGGCGGTGAATCGGCATCACCGGGAAGAGCTGATCGATCGCCCACGAGTCGGGCAACGACTGGAAGACGCTGAAGTTGCAGAAATACGTGTCGCTGAGCTGGTGCTCGAGCGCCTCGAGCTCCTCGGTCATCTCGCCGGCCTCACGCGCGATGCGGAGGATCTTGTGGCAGATGCTCCAGTACGTGTTCTCTGCCAGCACGCGCTGCTCAAGCGTGAGGTGGCCGAGCGAGAACAGCGTCAGCGTCTCGTCCTTGTATTCGGAGGCGTCGTGGTACGTCTCCATGAGGTTCTTGTTGGTGACGTCGCGGAAGGCGGCGAAGAGGTTCTTCACCACCTGCGGCACGTTGTCGGGCAGGCGCTCGGGCACGGGCGGCACGTCGAAGCCGGAGTTGCCCAGCACCTCGGTCACCAGCATCGCGTGGTGCGCCACGACGGCGCGGCCCGACTCGCTCACGAGGTTGGGGTGGGGCACCTGCGCGGCGTCGCACGCTTCCATCACCGAGAAGACCACGTCGTTGGCGTATTCCTCGGTGGTGTAGTTCATCGACGAGGCGAAGTTCGTCTGCGAGCCGTCGTAGTCGACGCCGAGGCCACCGCCGACGTCGATGTACTGGAGCGGCGCACCGAGCGCGCGCACCTCGACGTAGAAGCGACCCACTTCGCGCAGCGCGTTCTTCACGTTGCGGATGTTCGAGATCTGCGAGCCGAGGTGGAAGTGGAGCAGCTCGAAGCTGTCCATCAACCCGGTCTCGCGCATGAAGGCGATGGCGTCCATCAGCTCGCCTGACGAGAGACCGAACTTGCTGCGATCACCGCCCGACGCTTCCCACTTGCCGGCGCCGCGGGTCGAGAGGCGAACCCGCATGCCCAGCCGCGGCTTGATGCCCGTCTTGCGCGCGACCTCAGCGATCAGCAGCAGCTCGCTCGGCTTCTCGACCACCATCACCACCTTGCGCCCGAGCTTCGACGCGTAGAGGGCGGTCTCGACGTATTCCTCGTCTTTGTACCCGTTGCAGATGATCAGCGCTTCGGGGTCATCGAGCAGCGCCATCACCGCGAGCAGCTCGGGCTTGCTGCCCGCCTCGAGGCCGTACTGGTAGGGGCGACCGGCGTCGGTGATCTGCTCGGCGACGTAGCGGTGCTGGTTCACCTTGATGGGGTACACGCCGCGGTACTGGCCCTTGTAGCCGTGCTCGCTGATCGCCTTGCGGAAGGCCTCGTTCAGGTGCACCACGCGGTGGCGCAGCACGTCGGTGAAGCGAATGAGCAGGGGCAGGCTGATGCCGCGGCGGCGCACCTCATCGACCAGTTCCTTCAGGTCGAAGCTCGGCGTGGTCGGGCCGCCGGGGTGAACGCAGACGTTCCCTTTTTCGTTGATGCCGAAGTAGCCGGCCCCCCAGTTGCGGATCGCGTACATGTCGTTCGAGTCAGCGACGGTCCAGCGTTGAGTCGTGGGGTTGGCCATGGCGCGCGAACTATAGAGCTTCGCCCCAAAGATCCACCGGTGATCGACGACTCCAGATCAGGTTCACGGGGCGCGATCTGCCAGGCGCTCCAGGTGGTGGCTCATCTTCGAGTCCTGAATGAGCTCCACCAGGTCGTTGTTCGCCATCAGCCCGCGAATGTCACCCGTCTCGAGCGCCTTCTTCCAGGCGTCGGTCTGCAGCACGCGGCGGAACCGCGAATCCTTCATCAGGGCGAGGTAGTCGGGGTCGTCTTTCAGGGTCTGCGCGGCTTTGGGGTCGTTGGCGACCTTCGCTGCCAGCGCGAGCTCCTTGCCCCCCTGAAATTGTACCTGCTCGATGAAGTTGAACTTCCGCGAGAACGCCACGACCTGCGAGTCCTTCGGGGTGAAGGTGTACTTCTTGCCCGCGAGCACGAGGTTGTTCTCGACGAAGGTGGCTGCTGACGCGCCGATCCACACCATGAGGGTGGCCTTGGCGCCTGCCAGCCCAAAGCCCAGAAAGCGATCCGCGCTGCGGTTCTCGGGATCTTTGCCGCTGATCAACCGCTTGATGATCGCGGTGAGCACGAGGCGCACCACGAGGTAGATCAGCACGAAGGAGACGATGGTCGCCGCCACCACGCCCACCGTGAGCGAGGTGGTCTGCAGGGCTTTGGCGACGGGCTCCGCGAAGAAGCGACCACAGGGAACGGCCGCCGCAACCCCGGCGATGCCCGCGAGCGCCTGCGCCACCTGCTTCGAGAAGCCGCTGAAGGCACCGAAGAGCGCAAAGAAGACCACCAGCCCGAGGACCAGAGCATCGAACGTCATTTGATCATGAACGAGCTGCCGGACTTGCGCTGGTCCTCGATCTTCTTCTGCACCTCGACGAGCTTTTCCTTGAAGCGTGTGTTGCCCGGTTCCCAGGTCAGGCCCATCTTGAGGTTGCGCTCGGCCGACGCCCAGTTCTGCTTCTCGATGTCGGCCACGGCCGATTTGAAGAAGGGGCGTGCCTTGGGGTTGCTGCCGAACTCTTCCTCGACGACCTTTCGCGCCTCGGCCTTTTGCTCAGACTCGCTGGCTTCGGTGAAGCGGAGCTTGCTCGCGCGTTCGGCCCCGGTGATGTCCGTGAGGTACTTGCGGCGCTTCTGATCGTCGCGCAGGAAGTAGTAGGCCTCGGTGATGCGCTTGTAGATCGTTCCGATGTCTTCCTTCACCTGCGATTCGGGCATGTGGAAGAAGCGATCGGGGTGGTAGGTGCGGCTCTCCCGGTAGAACGCCTTCTTGATCTCGCCGCTGCCCGCATTCTGCGCCAGGCCGAGTGTCTGGAAGTAGTCGAGCGTGTCCAGCTGGGTGGCCATCCGGCGCAGCTCAGCGGCCTGTTGATCGTCAATGGTCTCGACCGCGCCCGACTCGGGAATGGGGCTCTTTCGGGTGTTGCCGGCCGGCGCGCCGGGTCTTGCGGCCGCAGGGGCCGCTGGCACGAGCGTAGGCGCAGGGCCGGTCGTTGGGCGCTGGGCGGGGTTGGGCGGCACCAGAACCCCCGGTGGCCCCGAGGGGGCCGGGCTGGGCGGTACCGGGACGCCAGAGGCGCGCTGGGGCTGCGCGGCAGGCGGCACGACGACGGGACCAGCCGGTCGAAGCTGAGGAGGGCCAGGCGGCATGCGAACACCCGACGGAGAGGGGCTGGCCGGGCTTCCTGCGGGCGTGATGACAGGGCCTCGAGGCGGCGGCGCCGCCTGCTGCGCGGTGATCGCGGGGCGCGCAGCCACCTGCGGTTGCACGGGTGCGATGGTGGGCAGCGCGCGCGGCGCAACCGCGGGGGGCGGGCGGGCGACCACCGGCATCGCGGGCTGCGGTTGAAGGGTCGGCGCCGGCGGCCGCGGGCTGATGCGGGGAATCGCGGGCGCGATCGGCGGCGGCTTTCCGGGCGGGCCCTTGGGTTGGTCACTCGACATCGCGCTTCCTCTCTTGTCGTACCGCCGCTGGCAGATCCCGGTGGTTGGCCAGCCGAACGTTGGAGTTGGCCTGCATCGACCTCTGAATGTCACCCTCGGACAGGCCCGACGAGAGGCTGATGGTGGTCGACGTACGCTGGCCGGTCTCTTTGTCAGCCGCTTCGACGTTCACGATGCCGTTGGAATCGATCTCGAAGGTGACGTCGATCTTCACGTCGCCGCGATAGCCAATTCGAAACCCTGCGAACTCGAACTCACCCAGCAGCTCGCAATCGTCAGCCCGGTTCGACTCGCCCTGGTAGACGCGGATCTTCACGCGATCCTGCCCGTCACGACTGGTGGTGAAGGTCTTCGACTTCTCGATGGGGATCGGGGTGTTCTTCTCGATGATCTTCTCGGTGAAGCCACCCACGGTGCCGATGCGCAGCGAGAGCGGGGTGACGTCGACCAGGAAGGTCTCGGTCTGTTTGTCGAGCAGCGCGTGCGCCTGCAGCGCCGCGCCCAGCGAGACGACCTGGTCGGGGTCGACGCCGTTCATCGGGTCTTTCTGGAAATAGTGCTTCACCGAGTTGCGGATGATCGGCAGCCGGGTGGGGCCACCTACGAGGATCACCGCGTCGACGTCGTTGACCGTCATGCGGGCGCTCTGCAGCGCCTCGTCGGTCACCTTGAAGGTGCCCTGCACGAGATCCATCACCATGCGGTTGAAGTTGTCGGCGGTGAGCCGCTGCTGGAGATCGAGCACCTTGCCGTTGGTGTCCTGGCAGATGCCGGGGCAGAGAATGTCGGCAACGCCGTTCTGGCCCACCTCGATCTTCGCCTGCTCGGCGGCTTCCTTGAGCATCTGCAGGCAGTAGCGGTTCTGGCGCAGGTCGAGCTTGGTGCGCGCGAGAAAGTCGTCCGCCATCCAGTTCATGATGCGATCGTCGAAGTCGTCGCCGCCGAGGTACGTGTCGCCTGCCGTCGAGAGCACCTCGAACACGTCTTTGCCGATCTCGAGCACCGACACGTCGAACGTACCGCCGCCGAGATCGTAGACGGCGACGCGCTGGTTCATGTCTTTGCCAAAGCCGTACGACAGCGCGGCTGCAGTCGGCTCGTTCAAGATGCGCAAGATGTCGAGGCCTGCGATGCGCCCGGCGTCTTTGGTCGCCTGCCGCTGGTTGTCGTTGAAGTACGCGGGCACGGTGACCACGGCCTTGGTGACCGGCTGGCCCAGGTAGCCCTCTGCGATCGCCTTGAGTTCCTTGAGCACCAGCGCCGAGATTTCGGGCAGCGAGTACGTCTTCCCGCGCGCCTGAATGCTCACCGAATTATTGGACCCTTCTCTGATCGTGTACGGCATCACCGTCATCGCCTTCTTCACTTCATCGCTGAAGAAGAAGCGGCCGATGAGACGCTTGGCCGAGTACACCGTGTTCTCGGCGTTGGTGATGATGTTCTTCTTCGCCGCGTTGCCGACGAGCACGCTGCCGTCTTCGAGGAAGGACACGCACGAAGCGTGGGTGAGCTCGCCCCATTCGTTGGGAATCACCGTGGGCTGGCCATCGATGACCGCGGAAACACACGAATACGACGTGCCCAGGTCGATCCCGACTGCGATTTCGGACATGGTCCCAAAGCTACCTGATTCCCACATCGGTCGCTCCCTTCCCGACACGGGAAGTGGCGCGCGGCTGGCTGTGTTGTCAGGCTCGGGAGTGCCCGCCTCGGGTGGCCGTTAAAGGATGCACCGCATGTCGTCGCAGGTTCTCGCCCTCGTTACACACGACGCCGCACTCGTGCAGTGCGAGCTGGACCGTGTTCGCACCGCCTTTCCCCTCGAGCCGATGTCGGTCTCCGGCATGGGGGCATGGCAAGACGATCACCTCATTCAACGCACCTTCGGGGCCGGCGTGCCGACCTCCGAGCTGTGGGAAGCGCCCGATTCCGAGATGGTGATGCTCGGTTCGCGCGTGCTCGGCGTGGGCCAGGAAATGGACACGGCGGCCCAGCCCTTTCGTTTCCGCCAGTGGATGTTCTGCGCGGTGGGTGAGCTCGACCGCAGCCCCGACGTGCGCGAGCGGCTGTGGAACGAGCTGCCCGAATTTCTGCAGGCCGCGGTGCGAGGCCCCACGTGGGAAGAGGTGGCCTTCGTGCGCTTCCTCGCCGAGCTCCGCGCGGTCGGCCGCATGGAAGACCCGCAGCTCGACGTGCCGACCACCACCGCGTGTCTGTCGGCCGCGGCCAAAGCCATCGAGCAGGTGTCGTCGGCGGTGGGCGTCGCGCGGCGGCCGTCCTTCGGGCTGGTCGCAAGCAACGGGCGCGTGTTGGCGGCGACCCGACGTGGCGAGCAGACGCTCTCGTACGTGCTTCTCGAGGGCCGCGTCGAGTGCGAGCGCCATGAGATCTCCGGCGACGCGAGAGATGGGCAGCCGCTGGTGCGAGATCACCGTCGTCGCCGCTCGGTGGTGCTCTCGTCTTCTCCCGGGGAGGGCTGGGTCTCGTTGCCCGACGGCGCCACGCTGGGGGTCGAGCGAAAGCTGACCGTCACCGTGAAGTAATCAACGCCCGAAGAAGCTCGCGTCGAGCACCTTGATCAGCAGGTTCGATGCGGCGTGAAACAGCGCGCCGGCGACGACGGAGTTGGTGCGTTCCCTCATCCAACCGAAGAGCAGCGCGGGGAAGAACACCGCGAGCCGCCACACCTCGAAGATCGCGAGGTGCCCGAGCGCGAAGAGCACGGCGGTGAGCCAGAACGCAGGCCCCAGCCGGGCGCCGAGAAAGAGCTTCCCCTTCGGCCACGCGTCGCGGAGGCGGGACTGCAGGTAGCCGCGGTAGAAGAACTCTTCGGGCAGCGCGACCACGAAGAGATCGTCAATCGCCCACTCGGTGAAGCGATCGGGCAGGCGCAATTCGAAGTGCGGCGCTGCCGTGTAGGGCGTCAGCACCCGCATCCAGTCCGCGGGGAGCTGCGGCCAGAGCCAGGTGAACGCAAAGTACCCCGCGATGAAGAGCGGAAAGACGATCGCCGAGACGATCGCGAAGAGCTTCACGTCTTTGCCGAGCTGCCGCATCGACAGGCCGTACTCGGGCCAGTCCTCGCCGCGGCACGAGACGGCGTGGAGCGGCAGGTACAGAAACCCGATGGTGGCGATGATCTTCGCCGCGGGTCTCCAGATGAGAAAACCGATGATCACCCCGGCGAAGCACAGCGCCCAGATCGCCAGGGCCTCGCGGGCGGCGTTGCGCGGCAGCCACGAGGGCCGGGTGGTGGGGAAGAGCGCGGCGTGCGCTCGATCGAACAGCCCGATCTCGGCCACTCAGGGCCCCAGTTGCTTCTTCAGCATCGCGTGACGCTGGTGAAGCTGCAGGTTGAGCGGGTCGATCTGCAGCGCGTTCTCACACGCATCGAGCGCCGCCTTGACCTGTCGGTTCTGCTCGAAGCCCTTTGACGCGAGCAGCTTCACGTGCGCCGAGCCCGCTGCGCTGGGGTGCTCGACGAGGAATTCCTGACGCACGCGCTCGAGATCGAGCGGCCCGAGTCCACCGAGCAAGCAGCGGGCGATGCCCCTCCAGTTGCCGCGGTGGGCGTCGTAGCGGGCTCGGGCGAGCGGCAGGCACAGCACTTCCCTCGCGGTGCGAACGCGGGCGAGCGTGGCCTCGAGCTGCGCGGTCTCGGTGGGCTGGAGCTGCTTCTTCAAGAGCGCGTTCAGCTGCGCGCTGACCTCGATGCACTTCAGGTTGACCTCTTCCATCTCGGCGGTCTGCGGCAACGAGAGGAAGGCGTAGTGATCGCCGTTCATGCGCTCGCGGTACCTGGCGAGCAATGCGTCGATGGTCTGATCGCGAGGGCCCGTGGCGTCTGGCTTGGCCTGCACGGGCAGGCCCTGAACCACGCGCGAGAGATCGTCACGAACGGTGGGGGTGACGTCGAAGAACTGCACGCCGAAGCCCGGCGACATGCCCCACGCCTTCGCTTGATCGGCTGGCACGTGGCGAACGACCTCGGCGAGCACCTCGAGGTTGCCGGCAGACGGAATCGAGATCTTCACCCTCGAGAACACTGGCGGGAGCGGCGCGTTCGTCGAGAGAAACATGCCGCCCTTCGAGATGTCGGTGCAGTGCATCGTGCCGATCTGCGTGCCGTCGAGGCGGCTGACGACCGCGTCGAAGCGCGCGGCGTGGCGGGGGGCCGGCGGCGGTGGCCCCTCTCGCTTGACCGGGGGCGGGGTGAGCACCCGAGCCACGCGCGGGCTCTCGGGCTTGAGCGCCTCATCGAGGGCCGCGGCGAACTCGGCGGCGCTCTGAAAGCGAAGGAGCGGGTCTTTCTGCATCGCCTTCTCGATGGCGAGCCCCCACGCGCGCGGCACGGAGGGGACCACTTCGTGCGCGGCCTTCGGGTTCTGACTGCGGTGCGCGACCAGCAGGTCGGCCAGACCCCGTTGGGGAAAGGGCAGGCGGCCCGTGGCGAGCAACCACGCGATGCAGCCCAACGAGTAGATGTCGCTGCGACCGTCGACCGGCGCGGAGTTGGCCTGCTCGGGCGACATGAACTCAGGCGTGCCGACGATGAGGCCGGCCGCGGTGAGCGTGTTGCTTCGGGTCGTGTCGAGCAACTTGGCGAGGCCGAAGTCGAGCACCTTCACGAAGTTTTCCAGCTTGCCGCGGCGAATCAGGAAGATGTTCTCGGGCTTGAGATCGCGGTGAACGACGCCCGCTTCGTGCGCGGCCTGCAGCGCGTCACACACCTGCGTGAGGATGGGGATCGAGACGGCAGCGGGCACCGGCTGCGTCATGAGGTAGTTGAGGGGTTTGCCCTCGAGGAACTCCATCACCAGGTAGTAGCGGTGCGGAGGGACCACGTTCATGTCGAAGATGTTGACGATGTTCTCGTGGCCGATGAGGTTGACCGCGCGCGCTTCGGCGTAGAAGCGCGCCACCAGCCCTTCATCGCTCGCCAGCCGCTCTTGCAGCACTTTGATCGCCACGCGGCTGCCGATGATGGCGTGCTCGCCCAGGTACACCGTGCCCATGCCGCCGCGACCGATGACGCGCGAGATCTTGAACGACCCGAGCGTGGTTCCGACGATCGGATCGTTTTCGACGGCCTGATGGCTCATTGCAGGTAGCTCAAACTGTAGACGACTCGGGGAGGGCAACGTGCGAGGAAAAGCGCCCCTGCCGGGGTCGCTCAGCTTCGGGCGATCGCCTTGCGAAAGCCCTTGAGATCGAGCGCGTTCACCACGTCGCCCTTTCGGGTCCACCCGCGGCGGGCCGCGGCGATCGCGTAGGGCAGGTGCTGGGTGAGCTCATGCACCGAGTGGGCGTCGGTGCTGATGACCAGCTTGATGCGGCGTTCGAGGGCCTTGCGCACGTACTCGCTGGCGAGATCCATTCGATCGGGGCACCCGTTGACCTCGATGGTGATGCCCTTCTTCGCCGCCTTGTCGAGGATCTCTTCCATGCGCATCGGCGCGGGCTCTCGCTTGAGCAATAGACGCCCCGACGGGTGCCCCCAGATGTGCAGATGCGGGTTGTCGAAGGCGTTGAGCACGCGCCGGGTCATCGCGTCTTCGTCTTGCGAGTAGCGCTGGTGGATCGAGCCGATCACCACGTCGAGCTTCTCGAGCACCGCGTCGGGGTAGTCGAGCGAGCCGTCTTCGAGGATGTCGCTCTCGATGCCCTTGAGCAGGGTGATGCCCTTCACCTTTTCCTGCACGGCGTCGATCTCGTCCCACTGCTGCTTGAGGCGATCGAGCGAGAGCCCGCCGGCGTAGTTCGAGCTCTGCGAGTGCTCGGTGACGGTGAAGTACTTGTAGCCGAGCTTCTGCGCAGCCCGGGCCATCGCCTCGAGCGTGTCGCGCCCGTCAGACCAGGTCGAGTGCGAGTGAACGTTGCCGCGAATGTCTTCGGCGGTGATCAGATCGGCGGGCAGCGTGTGCGCGAGCGCGGCCTCGATCTCGCCCCAGTCTTCACGCAGCTCGGGCGGCACGTACTGCATGCCGAGCAGCGCGTAGAGATCCTTCTCCTCGACGATGGGGAGCTTCTCTTCGGCGCCTTCGTGCTTCGCGGTGCCCTTCTTCGCGGGCGCGTCGGCCGAGGCCCCCATGCGGAACACGCCCCACTCGGAGATGGTGAGCCCCTTCTCGAGCGCCATCGAACGCAGGCGAATGTGGTGCGCCTTCGACCCCGTGAAGTGGTGCAGCGCCGAGGCGAAGTCTTCGTCGGGCAGCACGCGCAGGTCGACCTGGAGATCGGTGTCTTTGAGGCGCACCGAGGCCTTCGATTCACCGTGGCCGATGGTCTCGGCGATCTGCGGGAACTGGAGGAAGTGTTGAAAGACCGGCTCGGCGGCGGGCGCGCTGGCGATGATGTCGACGTCGGCGACTGTTTCCCGCTGGCGGCGCACCGAGCCACCCAGACTGGCGCGCACCACGCCGGGGCCCTTCTTCATCCATTCCAGCAGCGCGTTGGCCTGGTCCTGCACGTCACCGAGGCGCTTGCGCCCGCCCGCCGACATCGAGCGGCGCGCGACGGCGATGCCTGCGAGCAACTTCTCCTCGGTCTTGAGCCCGAAGCCCTTCAGCTCGCGCACCTTCTGGTCCTGGCAGGCCTTCTCGAGATCGTCGATCGAGCCCACGCCGAGTTGCTCGAAGAGGGCCCTGGCCTTCTTGGGCCCGAGATCCTGCACGGTCATGAGCTCGAGGATGCGCGGTGGGTACGCCGCCTTGAGCTCCTCGAGGGCGGCCATCTTCCCGTGGGTGACAAGGTCCGAGATCTTCGCGGCGATGCTGTCGCCGATGCCGGGCAGAGAGGTCAGCCGCTTTTCAGCGACGATGACCTGGAGATCTTCAGTGAGGCCCGCGATGCGCTCGGCGGCCAGGTCATACGCGCGGGTCTTGAACGAGTTCTCGCCCTTGAGCTGCAGGTAGGCGCTCATCTCCTGGAGGGCTTTGACGACGGTGCTCTTGTCGACGGGCGGCATGGGCACCTTGTATAGGTGACTGGTGAGTGAAGAGAAGCGAGTGAAGCTGGGTGCGGCCGATCTGCAGGAAGGCGAGCTGCGCGGCTATGCGGTCGGCCGGCGGAACGTGTTGATCGCCTGTGTCGGCGGCAAGATGAAGGCACTCGACGACTGGTGCAACCACGCGGGCTGCCTGCTCTCGGGGGGGCGGCTCGAGCAGAACACCGTGGTTTGCCCCTGCCATGAGGTCGGGTTCGATCTCGACACGGGCAAGAACGTGACCTCCCCCGGCATCGCCGACGATCAGCCGGCGTTTCGCACCGACGTCGAAGACGGCCACTTGGTCGTCATCGACTTTCCCACTGAATAGGACGCACCGACCATGGGCCACGAAGGGCACGACCACGATCACGATCACCACGATCACCACCACCACCCGCACCAGGGGCACGCGGAGTCGCCGGTCGCGATGTGGGTGATCACCAGCTCCGACACCCGCGACGCGCAGACCGATGAGGGCGGGAAGCTGGCGCGCGACCTGATCGTCGGGGCCGGGCACTCGCTGCTGGGCAGCGAGCTCGTCAAAGACGACGCCCACGCGTTGAACCACGCGCTCGATCACGGCCTCGAACACGGGGCTCGCTGCGTGATCGTGACCGGCGGCACGGGGTTGTCGGCGCGCGACGTGACGATCGAGACGCTGGAGGCGCGTTACTCGCGGCGCCTCGACGGGTTTGGTGAGTTGTTTCGCATGCTCTCGTTTCAGCAGATCGGCGCGGCGGCCTGGCTGTCGCGGGCGTCGGCGGGCGTGATCAACGGCGCGCTGGTCTTCTGCCTGCCCGGCAGCCCGGCGGCGGTGAAGCTGGCGCTCGAGAAGTTGATCCTGCCCGAGGCGAGCCACGCGGTGCGGGAGATGCTGCGCTGAAGCCTGCGCTGTCCCGCGCGAAGGCGGCTGCGCTCAAGCCGTTGCTCGATTCGTTCGTCGAGTCGCGGCCGTGGCAAGACCGGGTGAAGGCCGATCCCGTCGAGTTTCCACATCGCTATTCCGACCCGCGCGACATCGAGTGCGTGGCGCTGTTGTCGGCGTCGCTCGCGTACGGCCGTGCCGATCTCTTCAAGCCGAAGATCGCGGGCATCCTCGAGGGGCTCGGCGGTTCTCCCGCGAAGGCCCTCGCCGCGTTGACCGTGAAGGATGCGGCGCAGCTGCTCAAGGGCTTCGTCTATCGCTTCAACCTGCCGGCTGATCTCGGCGTGCTGCTGCTGGGCATGGGCGCGCTGCTCAACGAGCACGGCTCTCTGGAGAGTGCCTTTCTCTCCGGGCGCACGGACTCGTGGCAACAGACACTCGCGCGCTTCGCGGACTCGGTGCGGCTCGCGGCTCCTGAGCGCGAGGTGAAAAAGGTGATGGGGCCGACCCGCGGGTTGAGCCACCTGCTCCCGTCGGCCGAGGCGGGCGCGGCGAAGCGGCTCAACCTCTACCTGCGGTGGATGGTGCGGCGCGATGAGATCGACTTCGGCGTGTGGGATCGGATCTCACCGGCCGATCTGCTGATCCCGCTCGACACGCACGTGATGCGGTTGTCGAAGTGGTTGGGGTTGACGACGCGCGCCACGCTTGGCTGGGCGACGGCGGAAGAGGTCACAGCCTCGCTGCGGCTGCTCGACCCTGCTGATCCCGTTCGGTACGACTTTGCGATCTGTCACTACGGCATGAGCGGCGCGTGCCCGGTCAAGCCGGTGAAGAAGAACTGCGCGACGTGTCAGCTGCGATCACGGTGCGTGAATGGGCGCCGGCTCGACTGAAATTCGGCAAGCGTTCGAGGGGCAGCCGTACACCGCATCACCACGCAGGGCCTCTTGTCTCAGCGCTGCGGCCGCATCGAGGCGCCCGTGCGCGCCCTCGCGGGCAAGGGGCTTTGGCCGCGTTCTGGACGCTGGGCGCCAACATCGCGAGCAGCTGCGAGGGCTGCGGTGCTCGGCAGCTGGGTGATCAAGCCGCCAGAGAGGAGGCCGGGTTTCCACTCGCCCCTAGCGGAGGCCGAAGATCTCGCGCAGCCGCTGGAGCGCCTTGCCCGGCCCCGGTGTCTGTTCCGGGAGGCTCGACGTCGCCGCCGCGCGGTTCGCCCTGCGCTCCTCGATCAACGCGGCGAGCTGCGCGAGTCGCTCCGGGTGTTGCTGGAGGTGTCGCGCGAAGACCTGTCGACCCATCTCGAGCAGCACACAGTCTTGCAGCGCAACCACGGTCGCGTTGCGTGGCTCGCCCGTCAGCAAAGACATCTCGCCGAAAGCGGCGCCGCGCTCGAGTACGGCGATCTCCTTGAGCTGCGGCCCGACGCGCACCGACAACCGGCCGGACACCACCACATAGAACGTCGAGCCGGTCTGGCCTTCGGTGATGACCTCTTCGCCGTTGCCGAAGCGGCGCTCGATCGCGGAGCGTGACAGCTCGCGGGCCTCCTCGATGGGGAAGGGCGTGAAGAGCGGCAGCTGCGCGATGAGCTCGATGTCGGGGTCGGAGCGCGCCTTCGTCTCGCGGAAGTGGAGCACCCGCTGGGGGAAGGGGATCTCGATGCCCGTGCGACCAAAGCGGTACCAGAGCCTCGACAGAAAATCGTCGGTCACGGCCAGTCGCTGCGCATAGTCCTTCACGAAGAAACGCGCGACGTACGTGATGGCTGAGTCGGCGAAGCTCGAGACGCCGACCTCGGGAGCGGGCGTGTTGAGAACCAGCGGCGACTGGCGCAGCACCTCGAGCGCTTCCGCGCGCACCAGGTTGGGCGGCGCGTCGTAGCTGGTGCCGAACTCGAGATCGATCGCCACGGCCCTCTCGTGCGGCGAGAAGTTGGTGAGCTTCTCTTTGCCGATGAGCGAGTTGGGGATCGCGATGACCTCCTTGCGCAGTGACTCGATGCGCGTCGAGCGCCAGCCGATCTCGAGCACGCGGCCCTCCTTTTCCCCCACGCTGATGTAGTCGCCCACGGTGAAGGGCGTCTCGAGCTGCAACGACAGCCCGCTGAAGAGGTTGCCCAGCGTGTCTTGCAGCGCGAACCCGAGCACCAGCGAGAGCACGGCCGAGGTGCCGAGCAGGGTGGTGATGTCGATCTTCAGCTGCGTCTTCAAGATGGGGATCGCCACCACCACGTAGAGAACGAAGTCGATCACGTCGCGGTGGATCTTCGCGGTCGTGGTCTTCGTGAGGCGGCGCCTGAGCCACAGCGCCGTGGCGACGGCCACCCGCGTGATGCCGAAAGCGAACGCGAGGATCCAGCCCACGCGCAGGTAGGCGTGCCACTCGGTGGGGATCAGGTCCTCGAGCCAGAAGTCGTTGATGCGCAGCAGGAGGTAGATCGCGAGCCACCGCGACGCGACCCGGAAGTCGGCGCGCTGGCCCTCGTCGGAGCTGATGCGCATCAAGCCGAGCACCGCCACGAAGGCGAGGCCGCCGATCACCACCGCGAGATTTCCTTCGACGAACGTCTTCATCGGTGTGCCGGTCACCATACCCCTCGCTCGTCAGCGCGGAAGATCGTGGAGGTTGTAGCGCTCTGTCCAAGGCGCTACGCCCCGCGACATGACGCTCGCAGCAGTGAAGGGACAAGCGCGTGCCATCGAGGCGCTCCAGTCGGGCCTCGAGAAGAAGCAGGTGCACCACGCGTGGCTGTTTCACGGCCCCGATGGCGTCGGCAAAGAACTCGCAGCGATGGGGCTCGCGCAGGCGCTGGTCTGCACCGAGCAGCCCTGGGTGGGGTGCGGTACCTGCTCTGCCTGTGTGCGTGTCGAGAAGCGCAACCACCCCGACGTGACGTGGGTGATGCCCGAGGCCGAGCAGGTCGACCGCGGCATCGCGGGCCGCAGCGACTTCACCAACACGCCCTCGCGGGACATTCGCATCGAGCAGATTCGACGTTTGCAGGAACGCCTCGCCTTCCGCGCCCTCGAGGCGAAGCACAAGGTGGCGTTGCTGGTGACCGCGCACGCGATGAACCAGCCCGCGCAGAACGCGCTGCTCAAGACCCTCGAAGAGCCGCCGCGCGACACGGTGCTGATCCTCATCTCCTCGGCGCCCGACAAGCTGTTGCCGACCATTCGCAGCCGCTGCGCGAAGGCGGCGTTCGGGCCGCTCGCCCCCGAGCTGATCGCCCAGAAGGTGAAGGCGACCGCGACGAAGAAGAACCCCATCGACGACGCGCTGGCGATGCAGATGGCGCAGATGGCGTCGGGCAGCCTGGCGCGTGCGCTGACGCTCGACCCTTCGACGCTCTCGAAGCGTCGCGAGCTGATCGAGGCCTTCGAGAGGCTCACGCCTGATGACGCCACGGGCTGGTTGGCGCTGGCCGAAGAGCTCGCCGAAGATCGCGCCACTGCCGAGACCGCGCTCGACGTGCTGCAGGTGTGGTTCCGCGACGTGGGCCTCGCGCAGGTGGGCGCCTCGGCCTTCGTGAACGCCGACCTGAGTGAGCTCGCGAAGCAGGCCGGGCCCCGCGTGTCGCCCGCGCGGTTGCAGCGCCGGCTCACGATGCTCGATGAGGCGAAGAACGCGATCACCCAGCGCAACGGGTCGACGCGCATGCAGCTCGAGCGCATGTTCGTCGAGATGTTCACGGCATGACGACGTCGTCGCGGCTGCCCCCCGCGTGGAAGATCGGCGTGCTGTCGACGCTGTACTTCGCGCAGGGCCTCCCGTTTGGCTTTCAGGCCAACGCGTTGCCGCTGTACCTGCTGGAGCTTGGCCTCTCGAAGACCGAGATTGGCCTGCTCGGCGCGCTCGCGTTGCCGTGGTCGCTCAAGGTCCTCTGGGCGCCGCTGGTCGATCGCTTCGGCTCGGCGAAGCTCGGCCGCCGCAAGTCGTGGATCGTGCCGATGCAGTTCCTGCTCGCTGCGAGCTGTGTGGTGGCGGGCTTCTTCCCGCTCTCAGCCGACACGCTCACGTTGTTCCTGGCGTTGGTCCTCTTGATGAACCTCTTCGCCGCGACGCAGGACATCGCGGTCGACGGGCTGGCGGTCGATCTGCTCTCGAAGAAGGAGCTCGGCGCTGGCAACGCGGCCCAGGTCGTCGGCTACAAGCTGGGCATGATCGTCGGCGGCGGGCTCCTCGTCTCGCTGGCCGCGAAGGCGGGGTGGGGCTCGTTGTTCTTCTCGATGGCGGGCCTCTGCCTCATCGCGATGACGGTGGTGCTGTTCGTCCGCGAAGCCGCTGCTCAGCCCGGTAGCGGGAAGAAGCCCCACGTCACGACCGCCGAGCTCTTCGCGCGCATCAAGGAGCTCGTGAAGCAGCCCGGCGCGGGCTGGTTGCTGCTCGCGGTCGCCACCTACAAAGGTGGAGAGACGCTCGCCGACGCGATGTTTGGCATCTGGATGAAAGAGGTGCACCACATCCCCAAGGAGCAGATCGCGATGTGGCTCGGCACGTGGGGCGTCGTCGCGTCGATCGCCGGCAGCTTCGTCGGCGGCGTGCTCGCGACGCGCATGCAGCTCAAGCGCGCGGTGTTGGTGGCTGCGGCCTTTCGCGTGATCCCGCTCGCCGGTCAGTGGGCGCTCGTCGCGGGCCTCGGGCTGCCCACGGAGCAGACGATCATCCCCCTCACGTGCGCAGAGCACTTCTTCGGCGGCATCCTCACCACCACGATGTTCGCGTTGATGATGTCCTCGGTGGATCGACGCATCGGCGCCACGCACTTCACGCTGCTGGCGAGCATCGAGGTGATCGGCAAGTCGGGGCCGCGCCTCGCCAGCGGCTTCCTCGTCGACACGCTCGGCTACCAGGTGGTCTTCGCCACCGCGGTCGCGCTCTCGGCGGTGTTCCTGGTGATCGTGCCGCGCGTGCCCCAGCCCCCGCTCGTCGAGCCGACCTGACTTTGTTGCGCTGCACCAATTCTGCTGGTGTTGCGTCGCACCATTGGGTTATGCGCGCCGGCCATGAGCGCTCCTGCCAACGCCGCCCTGCCGCCCCCGGTCTTCGGTGAGCCGACCCCGCTGGGTCTGCTCGGTCTTTCCATCGGCTGTGCAGCGCTGGTGCCGATCGCGTTTGGCTGGCTGCCGAGCGACCCGGCGAAGCTGCCGATGTTCTTCAAGACGGCTGCGTGGTTCTGCCTGCTCTTCGGCGCCGGCGGTCAGTTCCTCGCGGGCATCATGTCGCTGGCGAACAAGAACACGTTGGGCGGCACGCTGCTGACGACCTTCTCGTTCAACTGGGTGATGAACTGGTGGGCGCTCGACGAGGCCTCGCAGGGCAAGGTGGCCGACGGCTCGATCGTGCTCTCGGTCGACTTCGCGTTCATCGTCATCTTCCTGGTGCTGACGTACGCGTTCGGCTTCTTCAGCAAGCTGCTCTTCTTCTTCCTCGTCGACATCGACGTGCTCTACGTGTTCCGCATCACGAAGCACTTCACGGATCCCGGCAGCGCAGCGTGGAAGGCGTGCGGCACCGGCGTCGGCGTGGCGACGATCGCGCTCATCGTGATCGCGCTCTACATCTCGTTCGTGTTGTTGGTGAACCCGGCGGCAGGGCGCGCGGTGTTCCCCACCTCGGGCCCGATGTTCAAGGCGACGCCGCCCCCGGCCGTCTGAACAGTCACGGCACCTGCATCACCTTGATCGCGTCACCGTCGTCGAGGATGAGCCTGGTGCCGTTCTGCTGCAGCGGCCCGTCGCCCATGGCGAAGGTGACCACGCGCGCGAGCGGCGCTCCGTCGAACTGACCGCGCACGCTCACCACGAGGTGCGTACGGCCCGGCCCGCGCGAGTACTTCACGTCGAAGGTCTTCGTTTCACCCTTGCTGACCTTCGCGTCGGTGAGCACTTCGCCAGACGAGGTGATCGTCAGCCCGTCGACTCCCGAGACCTGGACTGAGCACTTCTCGGCGGGGCGCTCGAAGCGCAACGTGAGCTTGCCGCTCGACTCGGTGAGGTCGGCATCGATCGCCACGGGCGCCGAACGTTTGCCTTCCAACGGCAGGGGCGCCGACACGTGCGCCACCACGTCGGGCTTCGTTTCGTGACGGGTGCAGCCAACCAACATCAGGGCAACGGCGAGGAAAGTGGTCTTCATCAGGGGCTCGAGATGGAGATGTTGACGTTGTAGTCGCCGGCCGTCGCACCAAAGCCGGTGAGGACGAGCACGTAGACCGCGCCCGCCTGGGAATTGAACGAGAAGGTCTCGCTGCCAGACGTCGTCGCGTCGGCCAGGCCGACCTGCTGGCCGCGCAGGTAGCCGACGATCGCGACGTCTTCAGCCGACGAAGCGGCGCAGGTGATGCGCCCGCCGGTGCCGTTGAACACGTAGTACTGGTTCTGCTGCCACGTGTTCGGGAGGTTGCCGCCGCCGAGCTGAATGTTTCCGTTGAAGGGCAGCGCAGTGGCGTCGGTGTACATGCCGTTCAACCCGGGATCGCCGTTGCCAAAATCGGTGGTGATGGGCCCGATGTTGTAGCGCTGCAGCAGCAAGTTGATCGCCGTCGCGTTCACACCCGGCTGCGCCTTCAAGCCGGCGACGAACGAGGCGAGCGTGGTCATCGCGTTGGTGTTCTTCTGCGGACCGGTGAGCACGTCGTAGACCGGGCCGAGGCCGACGCCGACCTGATCGAACGGCTCGCCCGCGTTCGGTGTGTCGTAGAGATCGAAGAGCACGCGCAGCACGCTCGACTCCGAGAAGCCGCCGGGCGTGGGGTCGTCGGTCGGTGTGGGCTCGTTCTCGGTGTCGAAGCCGAAGGCGCGCAGGGCGCCGCCGCTCCAGTTGCTGTCGGCGTAGACCGTCTCAGGGAGCACCATCGACGCCACCGCGTTGCCCCACGCTTCGCCGAACGCGATGCGCGGATCCAGGATGTCTCCGGGGCCATGGCGACCGCCGGGGCTGTCGCTGCGCGCGAGGTTCGCTTCGAAGAAGTGCCCCCACTCGTGAACGATGACGTGGCTGTCGAACTCGTCGGTGTCGACCAGCACTTTGCCGAGCACGTAGATCTCGTTCTCCGACGGCACGAAGCTCGAAGTGCCGATGAAGCCCTGCGCCCGGTTGCCGTTCTGCGGCACGTTGTTGGGGCTCCAGTTCACCTTGAGCGGCGGGAACGGCACGTTGCGCACCGACATGAATGCCCGCGACGCGGTGAGCATCGAGTCGAGGATCGCGAAGGGTGCAGCGAGGCGCCGGTCGGCGTCGTAGCCCGCACCGTTCCAGCCGGCGGGGGCGTACAGATCCAGCACCGTCTGGTTCGCGTTCAACGTGGCACCGATGGCCCACGCAAGATCGTTGTCGGTGTTGTCTTCGACCTGAATGGGCGGGTTCACCGTACGGCTGATGACGATCACCTGCACCGGCGTGGCCCCCGCGGGCGTGTAGCCGATCGAGTACCGGCCATCTTCGCCGGTGACGCCATTGCCGATAAGCGTGGTGCCCTGGACGATCTGCACCACCGCGTTGCGCACGGGTTTGCTCACGCTCTGACCGAACAGCAACGTGCCGGTGTCAGCGACCGGATCGTAGAACGACCGCACGAACTCGTACGTGACGGTACCGGTGACCGTGTTGGTCCCGGTCGTGCCACCGCCCGTACCGCCGCCGGAGCTGCCTCCGAAGCCGCCCCCGAACCCTCCACCGAAGCCACCGCCGGTGCCGCCGCTCGTGCAGCGCCCGGCCTGGCAGACCTGCGCGCCCACGCACACGTCGCACAGGTTCGCGCTCGCCCCGCAGGAAGACGTGCTGGTGCCGCCCTGACAGACGCCCGACGAGTCACAACAGCCGTTGCAGTTGGTGGAGTTGCACGAGCTCGGGTCGACGAAGAAACAACCGCTCGTCGTGAGGGCGAGCACGGTGATGACAGCGGAACAGAAGCGCATGAAGACCTCCCGGGAAGGGTGACTTTGATCGCTTGCGAACAACCGGGCAACAGCGGGTTTTGTCGCTTGTGAGGTCGCAGCGACGGGGCTAACTCCGCGCGCATGCAGCTCGTCAGCGTGAAGCAGGCTCTCGCGGGTCAGCCCGCGGTTGGTTCGAAGGTGGAAGTGCGCGGCTGGGTGCGAACCCGTCGTGACTCCAAGGCAGGCATCTCGTTCATCGCGGTCTCGGACGGTGGGTGTTTCGACGCCGTTCAGCTCGTGGTGCCCAACACCTTGCCCAACTACGAGAGCGAGGTGCTCAAGCTCACCGCGGGCGCGTCGTTATCGGCCACCGGCACGCTCGTCGCGAGCCAGGGCAAGGGGCAGGCGTTCGAGATTCAGGCCGACACCGTGACCGTGCTCGGGCTCGTCGATGATCCCGAGACGTACCCGATTCAGCCCAAGCAGCACTCGCTCGAGTTCCTGCGCGAAGTGGCGCACCTGCGCCCGCGCACGAACTTGTTCGGCGCCGTGACGCGCGTGCGGCACCACGCGATGCAGGCCATCCACCGCTTCTTCCACGAAGAGGGCTTCTTCTGGGTCAACACGCCGATCGTCACCGCGAGCGATGCGGAGGGCGCCGGCCAGATGTTCCGCGTGTCGACGCTCGACATTCAGAACCTGCCGCGCACTGAGGCAGGCAAGGTCGACTTCTCGAAGGACTTCTTCGGCCGCGAGGCGTTCCTCACCGTGTCGGGTCAGCTGAACGTCGAGGCGTTCTGTCTGGCGATGTCGAAGGTGTACACGTTCGGCCCCACCTTCCGTGCCGAGAACTCGAACACCACGCGCCACCTCGCCGAGTTCTGGATGATCGAGCCCGAGATCGCGTTCGCGAACTTGAACGACGACGCGAACCTCGCTGAGCGGTTCTTGAAATACATCTTCAAGGCGATCCTCAACGAGCGCCTCGACGACATGAAGTTCTTCGAGGAACGCGTGCAGAAGGGCGTCATCGAGCGCCTCGAGAAGTTCGTGGACTCGAGCTTCGAGCGCATCGACTACACGCAGGCGATCGAGATCCTGAAGAACGCGAAGAAGAAGTTCGAGTACGCGCCGGAGTGGGGGAAGGATCTCCAGACCGAGCACGAGCGCTACCTGACGGAAGAGCACGTCGGTCGCCCGGTGGTCGTCATGAACTACCCCGAGCAGATCAAGGCGTTCTACATGCGCATGAACGAAGACGGGAAGACCGTCGCGGCGATGGACGTGCTCGCCCCCGGCATCGGCGAGATCATCGGTGGCTCGCAGCGTGAAGAGCGGCTCGACCTGCTCGACGCGCGCATGCGCAAGATGGGCCTCGATCCCGCGCACTACGGTTGGTACCGCGATCTGCGCCGCTACGGCTCGGTGCCGCACGCGGGCTTCGGGCTCGGGTTCGAGCGCTTGATCGTCTACCTCTGCGGCCTGGCGAACATCCGCGACGCGATCCCGTACCCGCGCGTGCCGGGCTGGGCGCAGTTCTGAGCGCGCACCGGTGAGCGACGATCTCGAAGAGGTCCTGCAGGAGCTGGCGGCGGGTGGGGAAGCTCCGGCTTACCTGCTCGTCGGTGAAGAGTTCCTCATTCGCAAGGCAGCCGAGCAGCTCATCGGCAAGCTCGTGCCGGGCGGGAACGCCGATCTCAACCTCGTGACGATGGATGTCGCGACGCCGAAGGAAGTGGCGTCGGAGCTCGCGACACTGCCGATGTTCGGAGGCCGCAAGGTCGTGTTTCTGCGCGACCCCGAGTTCCTCGCCCCGAAGAAGGGTCGCCCCGACGCACTCAACCGCGCGCGCGACGCGTGGAAGGCGAACCGCCGGAAGGAAGCCGCACGCCGGGTGCTCTCCATCGCCGCGCGGGCAGGGTGGGGGCCGAAAGACATCGACCCGTCGGGCAGTGGCACGCCCAAGGCCGACGATTGGGATCGCGAGCTCGGCATTCCGCTCGCCGATGTCGACATCGCCTTCTTGAGTGAAGTGTCCGCGTTTGCGATCGCCGAAGGACTCACCGCGAGCAGCGGGGACGACTCGGCGATCATCGACTGGCTCTCTGGCAAACCGGCGCGCGGCCAGGTGCTGGTGATCGCCGCGAGCGACTGCGACGCGAAGAACCCGCTCGTGAAGCTCGTGAAGGACAAGGGCGCCTTCATGGAGTTCAAGGCGATCACCCGCCTGAAGGACTTCAAGGGCCAGCCGAGCGCCGAGGTGAAGGAGACGCTCTCGCAGTTCTCGATCGAGACGCTCGCGCCCTACAAGAAGAAGCTCGGCCCCGGTGCGCTCGAGCTGCTCGTCGACCGCGTGGGCGGCAACTTCCGCCTGCTGCAGAGCGAGCTCACCAAGCTCGCCATCTACTCAGACAGCCCGACCATCACGAAGTCTGAGGTCGACCTGCTGATCGGCCACGCGCGCGAAGACGAGTACTTCGAGCTGAGCGACGCGATCCAGAAGCGCAACTTCGACGCGGCGTTCAAATACATCCAGGACGCGTTCAGCCAGGACGTGCACCCGCTGCAGTTGCTGGGCAGCGTCGCCGGCATCGTGCGCACGTTGCTCGTCAGCTTCGAGCGCATGAACCGCCTCTCGGGTGGCAAGCCGCCGAAGAACTACAACGACTTCCAGGCGCGCGTGTGGCCGAAGCTCGAGGCCGAGGTGAAGGCCGCCAGGGGCAAGGTGCCGCACCCGTACGGTGCGTTCATGAGCATGCAGTCGGCGATCGGCTGGGGGCGTCAGGACCTGCTGCGTTCGCTCGTCGCCTGTGCCGAGGCTGATCTCGCGCTGAAGCTCGGTGGCAAGGAGCTGGTGTTCGAGCGGCTCCTCTGGACCCTCTGCGGAAAAGCGGCAGCGTGGGAGTCCCAGATGCACGTCATTCGCCGCGAGCAGGAGCGTTGAAGTGAACTCGAAGAAGACCCTCGTCACGTGTGCTTTGCCGTACGCCAATGGTCCGATCCACCTCGGCCACATGGTCGAGCACATTCAGACCGACATCTTCGTTCGCTTCTTGCGCTCGCGCGGTGACGAGGTCGCCTTCCTCTGCGCCGACGACACGCACGGCACGGCGATCGAGATCAGCGCCCAGAAGAAGGGCGTCACGGCCGAGGCCTTCATCGAAGAGGTGTCGATCGATCACCAGGCGGTCTTCAAGGACTTCCACGTCAGCTTCGATCACTACTCGAGCACCAACTCGAACGAGAACCGCCGCTACGCCGAGCTGATCTACACGCGCGCGAAGGACGCCGGCTTCATCGGCAGCAAAGACGTCGAGCAGGCGTTCGATGAGATCGCGGGCCGCTTTCTCGCCGACCGCTTCATCAAGGGCGAGTGCCCGAACTGCGGCACGAAAGATCAGTACGGAGACGCCTGCGAGAAGTGCAGCGCGACCTACGGCCCGAAGGAGCTCAAGAACCCGTACTCGGTCATCAGCGGCAAGCCGCCGGTGTGGAAGTCGAGCAAGCACCTCTTCTTCAAGCTGAGCCAGCACGAGGCCTTCTTGAAGGCTCAGCTCGCGAAGCCGGGCTTCATGCATGCAGGGCTCGCCGCGCAGCTGGGCCAGTTCTTCGAGAAGGGCCTCTCGGACTGGGACATCTCGCGCGATGGGCCGTACTTCGGCTTCGCGATCCCCGGGGAGACGAACAAGTTCTTCTACGTCTGGCTCGACGCGCCGATTGGGTACATCTCGACCGCCGAGCAGTTCTCGAACAAGCCCGACGGGGCGCTGCAGTGGTGGGCGAAAGACGCCAACTCGCGCATCGTTCACGTCATCGGGAAGGACATCGTCTACTTCCACTGCTTGTTCTGGCCGTCGGTGCTCGAGGTCGCGGGGC
Organism: Archangium sp.; assembly: GCA_044371205.1. GTDB lineage: Bacteria > Myxococcota > Myxococcia > Myxococcales > Myxococcaceae > Archangium_A. The sequence goes on along the minus strand of JBILUC010000004.1, from coordinate 13,897 downwards.
TCAAGATCCCCGAGCGCGTGCACATTCACGGTCACCTCACGGTGAACGGCGAGAAGATGTCGAAGTCGCGCGGCACCTTCATCAACGCGCGCCCGTACCTCGACCTGCTCGACCCGAACTACCTGCGCTTCTACTACGCGTCGCTGCTCGGCTCGGGGCCGGACGATCTCGACTTCTCGCTCAAGGAGTTCCGTGAGCGCGTCAACGCCGAGCTGGTCAACAACCTGGGCAACCTCGCGAACCGCACGTTGTCGTTGCTCGCGAAGGACAAGGTGCTCGCGGTGCCGAACGAGGCGATCGGCGGGCAGTTGGTGCGCGACGCGCTCGCAAAGGTGAAGGGCATCGCCGAAGCCTTCGAGGCGTTCGATCACCGCTCGGCCATCAAGCAGATCCTCGAGATCGGCTACGCGGCGAACCAGTTCCTGGCGAAGGCCGAGCCGTGGAAGACGCTGAAGACCGATCCGGTCGCTGCGAAGTCGGTGCTGAGCGAGGCGGCGGAGATCGTCTACCTGCTCACCGCGCTGCTCGACCCGGTCGTGCCGCAGCTGGCCGAGAAGCTGGCCGGGCAGCTCAACCGCAAGCGCCTCACGTTCAGGGATCTGCAGACCGCGACGTACCCGCTGCTCGACCGTTCGCAGCCGATCGGTGAGCCCGCGCCGATCATCGGTCGCATCGAAGAGGCGGTCGTCGCGAAGTTGATCGTGTCTCCACCCGCCGAGACGGTGAAGCCTGTCGCTGCGGCGCCAGCGAAAAAGGAAGCCGCGCCGCCCCCCTCGGAGATCGAGTTCGGCGACTTCACGAAGGTGGCGTTCAAGGCGGGCAAGGTGCTCGCCGCCGAGAAGGTGCCCAAAGCCGACAAGTTGCTGAAGCTGAGCATCGATCTCGGTGAAGCCGAGCCGCGCACCATCGTCTCGGGCATCGCCGAGGCGTACTCACCGGAGCAGGTGGTCGGCCGCATGGTGGTGGTGGTGGCGAACTTGAAGCCACGGCCGCTCAAGGGCATCGAGTCGAAGGGAATGATCCTCACCGCGGGGAGTGGCGGCAAGGATCTGGTGTTGCTCGATGCGGGTGCCGTCGCCCCCGGAACGGACGTGAAGTGAACGATCTGCGAACTCCCTCTCCCTGCGACAGCGGGGAGAGGGTTGGGGTGAGGGGCTGCTGCGATCGGCGGCGCATCGATCGCTCGACTTCGACACCCGCGCCGCGGCCCCTCACCCCGGCCCTCTCCCCGCGTGCGCAGGGAGAGGGAGAATGAGGGCCACGCTCGACCGGGCGTTGTTGGCGCTCGAGCACGAGAAGACGGTCGGGGTGCGCGCTGAAGCCGCCGAGGTGATCTGCGAACTCGGCTTCGACGCGCCGCTCGAGCGACGCCCCGAGTTCGTCGCGATCGTGCCGCGCCTCCTCGCCGACACACAGGAAGAGGTTCGTTGCGCCGGCCTCGCCCTCGCGGCGGAAGTGCTCGCGCCCGTCGAGGCCAGAGAAGTGCTCTCGCGTCACCTCACCGACCCGACGCCCCGAGTTCGCGTCGAGGCTGCAGGCCGCCTCGCCGATCTCGCGCTGCCCGAGTCACGCGGGGCGCTGGCCGCCGCGCTCCAGGACGCCACGCTCGCGGTTCGCTTCGAGGCTGCGCGCGGCATGGTGGCCCTCGAGCACTCCGCCGGGTTCGACGTGCTCGTTGAGGCGTTGAGCGATCCCGAGCTTCGCTTTCGTGCCGCCTCGGCCCTCGCACAACTCGGCAAGAAGGAAGCGCTCGAGCCCCTTCGCAAGGTCTTCCGCGGCTGGTTCCTGCCACACTTCGATCGAACGCAGCTCGCCGGCGCCCTGGCACGCCTCGGCGACGCTGAAGGCGTCGAGCACCTCTTCAAGCGCCTCACCAGGCGTTGGGCGATGGATCGCCCCATGGCGGTCGAGCTGCTCGGCGAAGTGCGCGCGAACGGCGCGAAGGAGAAGCTCCTCCAGATCCTCGCTGACAAGGACGACACCGCCCGCGGCACAGCGGCGCGCTCCCTGGGCCGGCTGGGCGACCTCACCGCTGAGCCGCCCCTCACCGCGCTCATTCAAGACGCGACCATCAGCGACGATCTCAAGCTCGACGCGGCCGAGGGGCTGCTCCTGCTGGGCACCGACTCGGCCCGCGAGCGCGTGAAGGCCACCAGGCTCGTCGACCCCGACGCCGCGGCCGAACTCGTCGCGATGATCCGCGAATACGAAGAGCCGCAACTGCGCACCCAGAAAGGGCCGGCATGAAGCTCATCGACTCGCACTGCCATCTCGAGACGAAGGAATTCCCCGTCACCACCGAGGTCATCGAGCGGGCCCGCGCTGCCGGAGTCGTGCACGCCGTGGTCGTCGGCCTCCTGCAGAAGCCGGGCGACTTCGGCAACGCGCTCGCCGCGGCCCGCGCCCACCCCGAGTTTCTGACCCCCACCATCGGCGTTCACCCGCACGACGCAGCGGCCGCAACTCAGGCCGACTGGGACGAGCTCGCGCGCCTCGCCGCGTTGCCCGAGGTGAAAGCGGTCGGCGAAACGGGCCTCGACTACTACTACGACCACTCTCCGAGAGACGTGCAGGCCGCGAAGTTTCGCCTCCAGTGCCAGCTCGCGAAGCAGGTCAACAAGCCCATCGTCATTCACGTGCGAGACGCGCACGACGAGTGCTTCGAGATCCTCAAATCGGAGGGCATGGGGCGCGGCATGATCCACTGCTTCACGGGAGATCTCCCCGCGGCCCGCCGCTACCTCGAGCTCGGCTTCTTCCTGAGCATCTCCGGGGTCGTCACCTACAAGAAGACCGAGCCGCTGCAGGAAGCGGTCAAGTTCGCCCCGCTCGATCGCCTCATGCTCGAGACCGACAGCCCCTACCTCTCGCCCGCGCCGTACCGCGGCAAGTGGCCCAACGAGCCGATGCGCGTCGCCGAGACCGCGAAGAAGGTCGCCGAGTTGCAGGGGCGCGACGCCGACGAGGTCGCGTTCACCTGCGCGAAGAACACGGCGGCGCTCCTGGGGCTGAACGTCAGCTTTTGATCTCGCCGTAGAAGTCAGGGGGCAACGGCGTGCCGTTCTCCCACGACGTGCCGTCGTAGACCGTGAGCGCGGGCCGCGAGGTGATGAGGCTGGTGTGCGTGACGAGCCCACCGTCAGGGCTCCACTGGTGCAGCAGCACTGCGGGGGGCTCCATCACCGTCGCGAGCTGCGGCGTGGCGAGATCGAGCGCGATCTGGTGCGCCGTCGACGGGCAGGTCATCACCACCGTGTTCTCGAAGCGCCGCGTCATCGGCCGATGCACGTGCCCGCTGACGATGCGCTCGACGTGCGTGTACTTGCGCAGCACTGCGCCGAGCGACGCAGGATCCTCGAAGCCCATGCCGTCGAGCGCGAGCTGCCCGGTGCGCATCGGAGGGTGGTGCATGAAGAGCATCGTCGGCTTCGTCGGCTGATGCGCCAGCGTCTCGTCGAGCCATGCAAGCCGTTGCGCACACAGCCGGCCCCCCGACTTCCCGGGGATCAGCGTGTCGAGACCGATCATGCGCACCGGCCAGTCTTCGATCACGAATTGTACGAACTCGCCGCCGCTCTGCAGATGGGCGTGATCGCCAAACGCAGCGCGCAGCGCCGTTCGTTCGTCGTGGTTGCCCGGAATGACGAAGGTCGGGAGCGAGAGCCCCTTGAGCGCTTCACGCAGCCGCGCGTATTCCTCGGGCTGGCCGCTGTCGACGAGGTCGCCGGTGATCCACAACACATCGGGCTGCTTGCTCAGTCGCGACACGTGCTCGAGCGCGCGCGCGAGGTGCTCGCTCGTCTTGTAGCGAACGTCCATCAGCTCGCCGGGAAGGGTGATGTGCGTGTCGCTGAGCTGCGCGATCAGCATGCGGTTCCCCCGACCTGCGTCACTGCGCGGCTGAAGACGACGGTGCCAGACCTCGCGCGATGACGTTGATGTCCCGCTCGACGTTCGGCATCTCGGTGAGCAGCGACTCAGGCTCGAACACGAAGTCGGCCTGCGGCAGGGTGAGCATCGGCTGAATCGCCGCCTCGCCCTTCTTGTCGAGGAACGTCGCGTAGACGACCAGCCCTCGCTCGAGCTGCAGGTAGCCCTCTTGCGGACCGTTGCGAATGACGAGGCGCCCCGACTTGCGCGACTTGCCGAGCACTTTCGAGAGTTCGAGCGGCGCGAGCTCGTCGTAGCTCCCGCGCACCACGTGGCCGAGGCCGCCGTGCTGGATGCGATCGAAGTACGCACCGCGCAGCGTATTCGCGGCGTCGTCGGGCGAGAGCGGCAGGGGGATGAAGCCCGTCACGCCGGCCTGCACGAGGCGCTCACGGCTGGCGGGGTCGGTCGGGTCGCCGAGCACGTGCACCGGCATCGACGAACTCTCGGGGCGGGCCCGAATGAACTGCACCAGCGCGACGAGGTCGGCGACGCCGTACCCCAGCCCCACCGCGACGGTGTCAGCCTCGTTCGAGAGCACTGCGTCAATGATGCCGTCGAGCTTGAGCACGGTCTGCACCACGATGCCGTGCTTGCCCAGCGAGTCGACGAGGTCGGTGCGCACCGCCTCGTCGGTGTCGGCGATGAAGATCTGTCGACCGTCTTGCTCGACGCGCTGCTTCAAGATGTCGCCGCTCTGCAGCACGTTGAGCGCGTCGACCACCCGCGGGTCGAACAGCACGCCCGCCTGGTCGCGCATGTAGCTCATCGCCTCGACCTTCCCCATCACGCGCCCGAAGATGTTGAAGGGGTTGCGGGTGAGATCGAAGAAGGCGTCGACGGCGGAGATGATGCGCGCGCCCGCAGTGATGTCTTCTCCCTTCACGCCCTGCGGCACGCCGCTGCCGTCGAAGCACTCGAAGAGCTGCGCGAGGATGCCGTTCACGGGCGTCGGCAGGTGCACCGTCTCGAAGAGCTTGATGGGCGCGCGCGCGTAGCGCTTGGCCTCGACCTTCGCTTCGGCGTTCTGCGCGAGGAGGGGCAGGGTGAGGTGTCGCTCTGGCTTCTTGCCAAGATCGTGCAGGTACGCGGCGATCGAGGTGTGCGCGACCTCGCGCGGCTGCAGCGCGAGCCGGCGCGCGATGAGCTGTGATTGGCGGGCGATCTGCGCCGAGTGGCCGCGGAATTCCTTGCGGGGCATCTCGATCAACCCGACGAGGATGTTGAGCGTCTCGAGGAAGTCGTTCTCGCCGATGGTGCCACGCACGGCGCCCAGCGCTTCGCGCAGCTGGGTGGGGTTGATGCGGCTCGAGCTGCGCCCGCTGCCGCTGATGCCGGTGCGCCCCGAGACGTCGCGCCCGTCTGAGTCGGAGTTCGCGATGCGCTTCGAGTCTGGCTGCGTCGAGGGCCCGGCCTGCAGCTGCTGAAAGGCGGTGTGATCGCCGTAGTAGTGCTTCTTGATCGCCGCCTGGATCGCCGCGCGCGTGCTGACGTACGGCACGATCTCGTTCATCTCGGTGACGATCGCGATTTCCTGCACCAACGCGCCGTTCTGCGCCTCGGCGATCACGATGGAAAGGATCTTGTTCTCGGAGTCGTAGGCGATGGGCAGGAAGTCCTGCTTCTCGGCCATGCGCACCGGTACGCGCTCGAGCACGCTGCTGTCGATCTTCACCTGCGCGAGCTTCTCGCCTGAGACGTATTTGGTCTTGAATTCCGAGGCGAGGAAGCGGAGCAGCAGCCCTTCCTGCATGAGGCCGAGCTCGACGAGACAGTCACCGAGGCGGTGGGTGCTGATCTTCTGGTGACTCAAGGCCTGCTCCACCGATTCGGCAGAGACCAGCCCCGCTTCGATCAGCTTCTCGCCCAGCCGCTTCCCGGCCATGGCTCAGGGCGTCCCTTTGCCTGCGTCGCCTTCACTGCCGACCAGCGCGTTGAACGGCTTGAACGCGAGGCCTTCAGGGAGCGACGGGTCGCGCTTCGGCTCGGGCGGCTTCGGGGGCGCGCTCTCGGTCGACGCGGGCGCTCCCTTGTGCTCGACGCGGGGGCCGCGCGGCTTGCGCTCACGCCGCTCCCGCGTGTGCTCGGGCTTGTCCGCCGCGGCGGGAACACCGCCTGCGCGCTGCGCATCGAGCGCCTTCTCGAGGTGCGCGACGAAGGTGTCGAGGGCCTGGGCGAGCTGCGGGTTCTCGAGCAGCCGCTCGAGGCGCTTGCTGAGTCGCGCCCGGGAGGCGTGGTGCTCTTCGCGTTCGCGGGCGGCAGGCTTCTCTTCTTTCGCGGCCGCGGGGGCGGGCGTCCACGCGAACTCAGACTCGGTGATGGGGCCGGGGTCGAGGCGCTCGAGCTGCTCGATCACGAGCTGCGCCTTGCCGTGGAAGGTGCCGACCTTGCCCTTCACGAGCAGGTAGTCATCGTTGTTGAACGCCGAGTCGGCGGCGCCCACGTTGTCGAAGACGCGACCATCGATCTCACCCGTGCGGTCGACGAGCAGCAGCGAGAGGAACGACTTGCCCCCTCGGCTGACGTGCTTGTCCTTCCCGAGGGCGCGGAAGACGGTGTGCACCGTTTCCCCGACCTTCAGGTCTTTGGCGTAGATCTTCCGGATCACTTCTGAATTCGTTTCGGTGTTTTCTGTCTGGCTCAAGGGCATGCGACACTACCCCTCCGCACCCGAAGATTCGACAGGATGTGACTGATGATCCCGCTCGCACTGCTCCACCTGATGCTGCTCGGCGCAGAACCCAGGTGGGAACTCGCCGCCGAGCCCTCCGGCCTGAAGGTCTACCGGCGCGACAAAGAGGGCACCGACGTGAAGGAAATGAAGGCCATCGGCCTCATCGACGCGACCCCCAAAGAAGTGTGGGACGTGGTTCGCGACCTCGAGAACTACCCCAAGCAGATGCCCTACACGGCCGAAGTGAAGGTGCTGTCGCGCACCGAAGCTGACAAAGAGATCTGGTTCTACTCGCGCCTCAACACCCCGCTGGTCGCCGCCCGCGACTACGTGATCATCCTCAAGGACGAGAGCGAGCTGAAAGAAGACGGGAAGGGCTTCTACAAGGTGAGCTGGACGGCGGCGCCTCCGGACAAGAGCGACGCGCTGGTGCCCGAGAAGAAGGACGTGGTGCGGGTTCGCGTCAACGACGGCTACTGGCTGCTCGAGCCGCGCGACGAGGGCAAGAAGACGTTCGCCACGTATTACGTCTACACCGCACCGGGTGGCTCCATCCCCACCTTCATCATCAACTCGGCCAACGGCATGGCGGTGCCCACGGTGTTCGACGCCATCAAGAAGACCGTCGTCGACAAGCGCGCGGTGAAGAAGTGATCAGCGCCGTCGCTGGGCGTTGGTGGTCACGCGCATCAAGATGATCGCCACCACGACCACGATGCCCACGCCGGCGGCCTGCATCTCGTAGCTCTTCTCGCTGCGCCCCCGGTAGATCAGCCAGAACGCAGCGATCGCGCCGAGCGACGAGAGCAACATCCACCTGAAGAAGGGGTTGTTGATCGGCCCGAACTTCTTCGCGGTGGCGGTGGTGAGCCAGGTGATCGACGCGGCACGCTTCCAGTTCGCGTCCTCTTCGCTCTTCACCTCGTCGTCGGCTTCCACGAGGCCGGTGCGCGCGGCGTTTTGCAGCTCGGCGCGCGACTCGAAGGCGACCTCGCCGTCTTTGTTGCGCACGGTGTATTTCACGTCGAGAGCTCGGCGCAGATCTGCTCGGCGATGCGCAGCCCGTCGATGCCCGACGAGACGATGCCGCCCGCGTAGCCGGCTCCTTCGCCGCCCGGGTAGAGCCCCTTCATCGAGACGGACTGGAACTGCTCGTTGCGCGTGATGCGCAGCGGCGTCGACGTGCGCGCCTCGATGCCGATGAGCGTGCCCTCGTCGGTGGTGAAGCCCTTCATCTTGCGATCGAAGGTCTTGAGGGCCTGCTTGAGCGACGCCGTCAGCCAGGCGGGGAAGAGCTTGTTGAGATCTTCGTGCGCGAGGCCGGGGCGGTAGCTGGTGCCGGTCGGCTTTCGCTTTACGCGCCCGGCGAGGTAGTCGGGGATCGACTGGGCGGGCGCGAAGAACTTTCCCCCACCCAGCTCGTACGCCTTCGTTTCCCAGTGCCGCTGAAAGGCGATGCCAGCCAGCGCGCCGGTGAAGCCCTCGCGCGCGTAGTCTTCGACGCTCACCGACACCACGATGCCGGCGTTCGCGTACTTCGAGTTGCGGTGCGAGTTCGACATGCCGTTGGTGCACTGCATGCCGTGCTCGGTCGGCGTGGGCACCACGATGCCGCCGGGGCACATGCAGAACGAGTACACGCCGCGCACGTCACCATCGACCGAGAGGTTCTCGGCGAGCTTGTAGTCGGCCGGCGGGAGCTTCGGGTTGCCGGCCACCTTTTCCCCGTACTGGATGGCGTTGATCAGGCCCTGCGGGTGCTCGGCGCGAAAGCCGATGGCGAAGGGCTTGGGCTCGATGAAGATCGTGCCGTCGGCGGCGAACTTTTCGAACAGCTCGCGCGCGCTGTTTCCCGGCGCGAGGATCACGCGATCACTCTCGAGCAGGGTGCCGTCGGCGAGCCGCACGCCGGTGACCTGGCCGTCTTTGCTGACGATCTCTTCGACGCGGGCGTTGAACATCACCTCGACGCCCATCTGCTGCAGATCCTTCCGCAGGCGCTCCACCGAGAGCGGCAAGAGGTCGGACCCGATGTGCGGCTTGCCCTGCACGAGGATGCGATCGGGCGCGCCGTACTTCGCGAAGGTCTCGATCACCTTGCGCACCGACGGGTGGTTGATGCGCGTCGAGAGTTTGCCGTCGGTGTACGCGCCCGCCCCCCCCTCGCCGAAGCTCATGTTGCTCTCGGGCGTCAGCGTGCCGTCACGCATCATCTTCGCCACGTCTTTGCGGCGTTCGACCACGTCGCGGCCGCGGTCCAGAAGAAGTGACTTCACCCCGCGCTGCGCCAGCTCGAGCGCACAGAACAACCCGGTCGGCCCCATGCCCACGATGATCGGCCGCTTGTCGGGCTGCCGTTTGACGGGCTGCGATTCGGGCGGCGCAGGCTCGACCTCACTCACGTCAGGAGGAATGGTTCTGGGTGCCTTCCCCTTCCCAAACTCGACCTCCACGGTGTGGATGTAGCGGGGGCTGTTCTTCTTTCTCGCGTCGAGCACCGAGCGAACGATGCGCACCGACTCGAGATCGGCCTCGGTCACGCCCAGCTTCTCGGCGGCTTTGCGTTGGAGCAGCGTCTCCGGCTCATCGAGCCACAGCGCGAGGTTGTTGACGCGGAAGGAAGCCACGGGTCCGCGCCCTTACCACGCCTTGGTCAAGTGCTTGATCCGCTTGAGCAGGTGGAGCCCCCGCTTCGCGATAAGTGCGAAAAGGCGTTCGCACTTTGGTTTCGCAAACACATGTAACACCCTGAAACAGCACCAGAAATGGCGCGTCAGGTGAATGGCACAGCGCGTGTATTCATGGACTGCCATGAGCACCGACAAGAAGGGTACGAAGATTCTGGCCCGGACGTTCTTTGCGCAGTTGCGCGCGGGTGGTTACACTCCCAACCAGATTCTGGATATCGCCACTGAGCTGATCGACCTGGTCACCACCGACCTGAAGGAAGTGAAGCCAGAGGGTGCAACCCCTGAGAACCGGGTGAACGCCTAAGGCAGAAGGTGCAAGCCCGCTGCGGTTGCTTCGAATTTCCGGCCAGGCGCCGGGGACGGAGGACCGAAGCGGGTCGGCAAGCAAGCGGACTGGTGCCGCTCGTTGCAGTGAGGAAGCCCGGCCATCGTGCCGGGCTTTGTTTTTGCGGGCTACGGGAGCTTGCCTTCGCGGCGCAGCTTCTGGCGTGAGGCTGCCGCGCCCATGCAGACCACCAACAGCCCCAGCGTCATCGCCGAGAAGACCTGAGACTCGGTGCGCACCACGGTCGCCGCCCAGGTGCCGATGGCCCCCAGCGCAAAGAGCACGTCGAGCGCGACGGGCTTTTTCTGTTCGTGCATGAGGGCGCCCCCGAAGAAGGTGAGCGGTACGCCGAACAGCACCTGTCGCTCGATGGCGTCGCCGTGGCGGAAGATCTCGTCGGCGTTGTGCACCAGCACTGCGGCGAAGATCACGATGGTGCCGATCGCCAGCACGAGCACGCCCGCCGCCGCGATGTCTTTGGTGAGCTTGGCCTTCTCGTCGAACTGCTGAATGGCGAGATCGACCAACTGCTCGAGCGCCGAGTTGAGCATCTCGGCGAACAGCACGAGGAGCACACAGAAGATCAGCGTCACCTTCTCTGCGAGCCCGAGGGGAACGCCGCTGCCGACGAGGCCGACCAGCAGGCCCGCGACGATGTGCATGCGCATGTTGCGCTGGTGCACGACGGTGTGAATCAGCCCGTTCCACGCGTGCAGCACCGAACGGAAGAAGTTCGTCGGCGGGTGTTGCGATTGAAACGGGGGCGGGGGCGCTGACATCGGCGCGTTCACCTTACTCCCACTGGGGTTGTCAGCTGTGGGGGACACCGCTCGTCGGCTGCGTCGTCAATGGTGCACGGCGCGCCAGCTCGCGGTGAAGACGGGAAACCGTTTCACGATCCGCGTCAGCCCGGCGGTTCGAACGGCGTGCTTCATGGGATGACACCCCTCTGAAAAAGGGACCGGCCACTTAAGCCGGAGCGATAGCTCAGATTGGTAGAGCACGAGACTCGTCATCTCGGTGTCGAAGGTTCGATTCCTTCTCGCCCCACCAGAGGGTCGTTGCGTCGAGTTGAAGAGAGCACGGCCAGGCGGCCGTGAGCAGGCAACGCCTTTCGCGAGAGCTCCGTCGACCCCATCGCCAGTCTGGGCCCGGGTCGTCGTCGCCTCGCGACACGCGTCGTCACTCGCGGCGCCGGGAGGACGTTTCTCCCGGTTCACCTGGTGGGCGTGGGGCCGTTGACCACGAGCCAACGTGTTCCTTCCGCGAGGCGTGATGGCCCTCGCTCTTCGAAGTCGAAGTCGCAGTCGCAGTCAGTCGCAGTTCGCAACCATGGGAGGTGTCCAGTGAAGATCGAGATCCTGCAGAACGAGCGTGGTTTCCTCGTCGAGAACGGCCGCGCCGAGAAGTACCTCGCGCCGGGCGTGCACTCGGTGTGGAGCCTCACCAGGCGCGTGCGCGTCGAGAAGGCCTCGACGGTGAACCTGCTCGCTGAGCTCGATGAGACCCGCCTGGCCCTGGTGCCCGCGAACGATCTGCAGCTCGTCTCGCTCGCCGCACACGAGCGCGCGCTGGTCAGCCGCCGTGGCAAGCCGGTGCTGTGGCTGGGCGCGGGCGTCCACCAGGTGTGGACGGTCGATCGCCAGGTCGAGCGCGCGACCGATGTGGTGACTCCGCTGGTGAAGGTCGACGTGTTCGACACCTCGGCGGTCGAGGCGAAGCTGCTCCCGACCGATGTTGCGGCGCTCGCGAAGGGCCGCGACTACGTGGAGGTCATCGCTCCGGCGGGTCACGTGGCCGTGCGGTACGTCGACGGTCGTCTCGACGCCGTGCTGCCGGCAGGTCGTCACGCGGCATGGAACACCCTGCGCACCGTCTCGATGGCGGTGATCGATCTCCGTGAGCGCGTGCTCGCGGTGACCGGCCAGGAGGTCATGACCCGCGACCGCGTCACCCTGCGGCTCAACCTGAGCGCGACCTTCCGCGTGAAGGACGCGGGGCGTCTGGCCGTCGTCGCGCGTGCACCGGACGACGTGGTCTACCTGGCGATGCAGCTCTCGGCGCGTGAGGCCGTCACCACGCGCACCCTCGACGAGCTCCTGGCCGGGCGTGACGAGCTGGCGAAGGTGATGCTGCCCCCGGTGAAGGAGCGTGCCGAGGGGCTGGGGCTGGAGCTGATCGAGCTCGGCGTGAAGGACGTCGTTCTGCCGGGTGAGATGAAGGATCTGCTGAACAAGGTGATCCAGGCCCAGAAGGAGGCCGAGGCCAACGTCATCGCGCGGCGTGAGGAGACGGCGGCAACCCGCAGCCTCGCGCAGACCGCGAAGGTGCTCTCGGAGAACCCGCTGCTGATGCGCCTCAAGGAACTCGAGGCGTACAAGGAACTCGCGGCGAAGGTCGGTCAGGTGCACCTCGTGCTGGGTGATGGTGCGCTCGACAAGATCCAGCTCAAGACCTGAAGAGGGCAGGGGGAGCGGCCAGGCGTCGCTCCCCCTTTCTTCTGCCAGCGCTACTTGAAGAGGTGGCACCCCGTGCACTGCGTCGGCGGTGGTGCAGGTCTTCGGGCCAAAGCCGGGCTCGGGCGTGTGCGGGCCCGAACCGCACCTTCGTTCGCCCCGACTTGCACGTGAATGGCCGGGTGGACTTCGCGGTCCCCTGGCCGCTATGGCGCGAGCCGATGCGCGCCCTGCTGCTGGTCTTCTTCGCGTTTCCCGCTTTCGCCCAGACGCCCTGGCCTGATGACTGTGGCCTCGAGCCAGCCGGGTGGGTCGCACCGCCGCTCGAAGGCAAAGCGTGGGAACCGACGATCACCGCCAACACACCCGCCGTCGTTCGCCCCGACTTGCTGACTCCGCGCCTCGGAGGTCTGCCCGTTCACCGTGTCACCGGCATCGGCGCGCTCGCGAACAAGGTCATCTACTTGAGCCCTGGCCACGGGTTTACGTGGGAGGCCACTGCCGCCAATTGGCGCACGCAGCGAGGCAACACCAACGACATCGTCGAAGATCTCGTCAGCGTCGAGACGTTGAGCCAGTACCTGATGCCGATGTTGCTCAACGCGGGCGCGCGGGTGGTGCCGGTGCGGGAGCTCGACCTCAACACCAACCTCGTGCTCGTCGACAACGACGGGGCTGGCTACGTCGAGGCGGGCAGCGGCTTCAGCACCTCGAGCGTCGTGGGGTGGGGGCAACCGACCTTTCCGATGACGGGTGCGGTGATGCCATTCTCAGGGGGGAGCAACCGGCTGATGCTCTCGGCGGCGACCGCGACGGCCAGCGCAACGTGGACGGCGAACATCCCCTCCAGCGGGTATTACGACGTGGCGGTGGCCTACACCGCGTTCACCGCGCGCGTGACCGACGCCCACTACATCGTGCGTCACGCCGGCGGAGAATCGCACTTCCGCGTCAACCAGCAGCGCCACGGCGGCACGTGGGTGCAGCTGGGGCGGTTCTATTTCCGCCAGGGCGGCGTCGCGCAGGTGGTGGTGCAGAACGACTCGAACGACGCCGCGGGCAGCAACATCTCGCTCGACGCGGTGAAGTTCGGCGGCGGCATGGGGCTCATCGATCGCGGCAGCGGCACGAGCCTGCGGCCCCGCTTCGAAGAGAGCTCGCGCTACCACGCACAGTGGGCGGGCGCGCCGATGTCGGTGTGGGCACCCTCGAGCAACACGCCCGACGCCGATCGCACCAACGACATCTCGACGCGTTCGCGCTTCACGGCGTGGGTGCACGAGCCTGGCGAAGACGCGATTTACGTCGCCTGGCACACCAACGCATTCAACGCGACGGCGGTGGGTACCAACACCTACGTGTACGGCCCCAACGGTGCGGGTACGGGGCTGCAGTTCACAGGTGTCGACGGGGGCCTGCAGTTGGCCACTTCGGTCCATGCCGAGCTCATCAACGATCTGAAGCAAGACGCCGGGTACAACCTCCCGAACTGGCGCGATCGCGGCGTGCTCTCGGCGAACTTCGGCGAGCTCAACCCAGGCAACAATCCCGAGACGCCCTCGATTCTGCTGGAGGTCGCGTTTCACGATGCCGCGGCCGACGCGCTGCACCTGAAGGAACCGAACTTTCGCTACATCGCTGCGCGCGCCATCGCCCAGGGCATCATCAAGTACTACGCGGCGAAAGACGGCCTGACCGTCCGCCTGCCGCCTGAGCCGCCGACGAACGTGGGTGCGCTGAATCAGGGCAACGGCGAGGCCGTCATTCGCTGGCGCGCGCCGGGCACTGACGCCCAGAACGTTCAGGGTAACGCGGCCACGGG
>JBILUC010000074.1:0-24432 GCA_044371205.1 Archangium sp. | reverse complement strand
TGGTGCTGCGGGTCATTCAGCGAGACGAGACTGGGTTGGTGCAGGCGCTTCGCGAGGGCCGCCGCGATGCGCCGACCGCGCTCTGGCACCGCTTCGGCCAGCGCATTCACCGGCTGGTGCTGCGTACGATCGGGCCCGACGTCGCGGTGGAGGAACTGGTGCAGGAGGCCTTCACGAGGCTGCTCGAGCGAATCCCTACCATCCGCCACGAAGCGGCGCTCGAAGGGTTCGTGGTCGCCGTCACGCTCAACACGGTGCGGCTCGAGCTGCGCCGCCGCCGCCGCCGCCGGCTCTTCTCGTTCCTCTTCCCTTCGGAGGAGCCAGTCGCCGATGAACCGTCGGTACGGCTCGAGGTCAAGCAGCTCTTTGACGAACTCGGCACCCTCACGGTCGAGCAACGCCTCGCCTTCACGCTGCGGCACCTCGAGCAGCTCGAGCTGACCGAGGTCGCTCAGGCCATGGGCGTCTCGCTTGCAACCGCGAAGCGCCGCCTCGCCGAGGCGAGGGCTGCCCTCGACGAGCGGTTCGGGGACCCGACGCGTCGGCCTGAAAGAGAGGACCGCCATGGGTGACCGCTCCGAGACGGCTCTGGCGCAGGTGGTGGCCTCGGCGCGCGCCTCCCTCGTCGCCGAGATGCCGATGCCCAACGTCACCGCCCTCGCCGCGCGGGCGCGCGCGCGAACGAGGCGCCGTCGCGCGGCCGTCGGGGCCATCGTCGCGCTCTGCGCCGTTGGTGCGCTGCTGCTCGCGCGCCCCACGCCGCCGCCGGCTCCCGTGGCCTTCGTGGTCGACGGTGAGGCTTTCGTAGACCTGGGCTTCGTCCGCACCGCGCCGAACCAGCGGGCGACGCTCCGCTTCGACGACGACAGCACGGTCTCGCTCTTCGACGACACCCAGGTGCAGGTCTCCGAGCGCCGCGCGACCGGCGCCACGCTTCGGGTCGCTGCCGGCGCGGTCCACGTGGCGGTGGTGCACCGCCGTGACACCGCATGGCGCGTCGAGTCTGGTCCCTTCGTCGTGCAGGTCACCGGCACCCGGTTCTCGGCAGCGTGGAGCCCGACCCACGAGCAGGCGCTCGTCGAGCTGGAAGAGGGCTCCGTATCGATTGAAGGGCCCGGCCTCTCGGCGCCCGTGGTGCTCCGGCCGGGCCAGCGGTTCATGGGGTCGGTGCGCCCCGGTGCCGTGGAGTACGCAGTGGAGTCAGCTTCGTTGAGGTCGTCCCCCCAGGGCCCTCCGGAGGCGAGCCTGGCGCCTGCGGTTGAGCTGCTGCCACCAGACGCGGGGCCCCCGCCAGTCGCCCCGTCGCGGCCCGTGCGCTCGCCCGCCGCGCCACGCCCTCCGAGGTCGAGGGAAGACTGGAAGGCCTGGTCGGCGGCGGGTGACTTCGAGGAGGTGCTTCTCGACGCCGAGAGGGAGGGCCTCGAGCAGGTGCTCGCGCAGCGACCCGTGGCTGATTTGCTGCTCCTTGGAGACGCCGCCCGCTACCTGTCGAACCGACGACTCGCCCAGCGGGTGTTCACGGTCGCGCATGGGCGGAGCCGGGGGACGCCCAGCGCGGCGGTCGCGTCGTTCCGGCTGGGGCAGTTGAGCGAACCCGATGACGAGGCCGCAGCCGACGGGTGGTACCAGCGGTGCCTGTCAGCGGCCCCTACGGGCCCACTCGCAGCCGAGGCCCTCGGCCGCCGGGTGCTGCTCGCGCGCCATCGCAGCGTGGAGGAGGCCCGGGCGCTGGCGGCAGAATACCTCGAGCGCTTCCCGACCGGTGGGGCCGCCGGCATGGCGCGGGAGCTGGTGAAGTGACGAGGCGCTGGTGGTGCGTGCTCGCGTTGATGCTCCTGGCCACGTCGGCCTGGGGTGAGAGGCCGCGGGTGCTTCTGGTGAAGTCGAACGGCCCCCGCGAAGCCGGCGTCTTGCGCCGGCTCGAGGCCGAGCTCCGACTCGCGGGCTTCGAGCCGGTCCGGCGCGAGGTGAGCGGGACCATCGCGCGCGCGCTCCTCGACACGCTGGCCCAACAGGAAAAGGCCTTCGCCGCGGTCGCGCTGACAGAGGCCGGTCGCTCCATCGACGTGTGGATCGAGGACCGCATCACGGGCAAGACCCTCATTCGCACGCTGGTAGCCGACGACGACGGCGTCATCGCGACCCGCGCAGCCGAGCTCCTGCAAGCCTCCTTCATCGAGCTGACCTTGAGGCCACCTCCGGCCCCGGTTCCGCCCGAGGTGAGCCGGTTGGTGCAGCCGCGGCCGTTCACCGACAGGCCGTGGCTCCTCACGGTGGGGGTCTTCGGCGGTGGCGCTCCCGGGACTGGCGGCCGACTCGGGGCCGGGGTCGGGGTGCAGCGCGCTTTCGGAACCTTCGTCACCGGCCTTCGGGCGCTGGGCGGGGTGCTCGGCACCGTCAGCGGTGAGGCCGGCAGCGCGAGCCTCACCGAGGTGACCCTGGTGGCCGACGTCGGCGCGAGGCTCCCGGTGCGAGAGTCGCTGCTGCTCCACGCCTCGGCGCTGGCGGGCGGCCACTTCGTCTCGGGCGTCGGCTCGGCGCTGGGCTTCAACACCGCTCGCGTGTCGTCCGCGTGGACGGTGGCCGTCGGCGCGCGCTGCGAGGTGGTGTGGGCGCTCGACGCTCGGCTCGGGGTGCGTGGAGGGGTCGAGGCCATCGTCGGTCTGGGACCGGTTCGCGTGATGCTGGGCGAGGTGCAGGTCGCCTCGACGCCGGCGCCACTTCTCGTCGCGTCGGCGGGCCTCGTGCTGGCGCTGTGAGCCGAAAAATCGCCAGAGGACACTCTCGAGGCATGAAAGCGTTTCTGTGGGTCGTCTTCACCGTCGTCGGGTTGGGCTGTTCCCCCGTCATCGCGCCGGTCGGCCCGCCCGCGGTCGACCCCTGTGCGGGGCAGACGTGTGGGGGGCGCGGGACCTGCGCGGTGCTCAACGGCACCAACGCAGTGTGTGTGTGTGGCGGCGGCTTCTTCGCCGAGGGCCTCGAGTGCAAGGCCGTCGTCGCGGGCGCCGAGTGCGACGGGGTCACGTGCAACGGCCTGGGGGTGTGTCTGGTGGTGGTCGGCATGCCCAACACGCCGAAGTGCGACTGCAACGCCGCCGCCATGTCAGCCGGGCCAACCACCTGTCTGCCTCGCCCAGTGCCCGACGCCGGTGGAAACGCCGGTGGAAGCGATGGAGGGATGGCTGCACCCGACCCTTGCGAGGGCGTCACCTGTTCTGGACGGGGGCAGTGCGCCGTCGCGGGAGGCACGACGCCGGTGTGTGTATGCAGCCCCGGCTACGTCGCCAGCAGCCTCGCCTGCGTGGCGCAAGGGACGGTGGGCGGGGACTTGACGTTGCTCGCCGGCGCGCTCGGCGGCCCGGGGTATGTCGACGGAAACGTGAATACGCGCTTCGACTCGCCCACGGGCGTGGCGCATGACGCGACCGGGAACCTGTACGTCGGCGGTCAGACCATTCGAAAGATAACGCTCAGCGGGAGCGTCTCGACGATTGCAGGGCTCGCCGGCCCGGGCAACGCCGGCTCGGTCGACGGCGTCGGCTCCGTCGCGCGCTTCAATGACGCGCGCCACCCCGTCTTCGACAGTGCCGGCAATCTCCTGGTTCTCGATGTGGATGGATCGGGTACCGGTTCAGTTCGAAAGCTCACCCCGAGTGGTGTCGTTTCGACGCTCTCGCGGGGTCTTCTGTCTGTCTATGGCATGACCATCGACGCGAATGACAATCTGTGGGCGACAGGTTTCTGCGCTTCCGGCAACAACGATGCGTGCTTGAGAAAGGTCACACCTGGTGGGGTCGTCACGTCGGTGCTCTACATGCCGGCGCCGAACAACCCGCGGCCGTGGCCAGGGCCGGTGACGATGAGCGCCGACGGCAGCAAGGTCTTCACGGCGGACAGCGATGTTGGCATCTGGAGCATCGACACCGTCAGCGGCGCAGTCACCGCCGTGACCTCAATTCCGAGGCCGGCATCAGGACAGAGGCTGCTCATTGGGGGCATCTGCCGCGACTCCTCAAACAACCTGTGGCTGGCCTCCAGTGAATGGGGTCGAATCTACCGAGTGCCCAGCACTGGTGGCACGGCGACGGTCATCGCAGGAGATGCTTCCTCGGCGCGCAACACAGAGCCGGTCCACAGCGACGGACCCGGCCTGAACGCGCGGTTCTATCAGCCGACTGGGCTGAGCTGTGACGAGGCTGCCGGCAAGGTCCACGTCGCCGACACCGGGAACCACACGATTCGTTCCGTCGCGATGGCCGGCAACAACGCCGTCACCACCCTCGCCGGGACACCCCTCTCGCTTGGGGCCGTCGACGGGACGGGAGGCGCGGCGCGGTTCCGCTTTCCTCAGCAGGTCGTCGCTGACAGCGCCGGAAATTGGTTCGTCGCAGATTCTGCGAATGCAGTCATTCGCAAGGTCACTCCTGCCGGAGTCGTGTCTGTCTTCGCAGGTTCCTTCGGCATGCCTGGCTTGACGGACGGCACCGGAACGGCTGCACGTTTTCGCGGCACGGATTGCCTGCCGGGCTTGGGCTGCCGCGTCATCGGCCTCGCCATCGACTCGAGCGACAACCTCTACGTCGCCGATCGCGGTCTGAGGCCCGTCGCGAGTAACAGCCGAGAGCCCGACGCGATCCGCAAAATCACCACCGCGGGGGTCGTCACCACGCTCGCCTCTGGGGTGACGCCGACGTCGGGGCTCTTCGATCAGTTCGACAGCATCGCGGTCGACAGCACGAACGGCGATGTGTACTTCAACGCCTCGGACGGCGTGCGGCGGCTGCGAGGCGGCACCGCTACGCTCGTCGTGCCAAAGCAAAGCTCATCGGGTTCACAGGCAATTCAAGGCTATTTCTCGGTTGCCGTTGACAGCTCGAGGCGCAAGCTCTTCCTTTGCGAGAGGCCACTCTTTTCGGGAGTGCGGGTCACTCGCTACGAGCTGTCTGGCGCGACGCCTGTTCTGGAATCGACGTTGACTGACCAATCGGCGCCAGCGCTGGGCGCCCCGGGACTCGGCAGCGTGAGCCAGCTCGCGGTCGCTCCGAATGGTGCCGTGGCTGCCGCCTTCCCGAATTCCGGCGTCATTCTCCGAATCGACCCGACGTTCACCCGCGTCGACAAGATCGCGGGTGAGTACGGGGTGCAGGGGGTCGAGCTCGGGCCCCTGCCAGCGCGGCTCAACACCCCGACTGGCGTGGCCTTCAACTCGGCTGGGCAATTCGGCATCGTCATGGGGCGGGCGGGGAGCACATTTGGCGACGGGGCCTTGCTGGTGACGACCGGCTTCACGCCGTGACGGGCTCGTGCGAGAGGCAGTGCCGTGAGCTGATACAGATCTGAGATGACGTCGACTGCGCGCGCGGCAGACGCACACGCATCTGCATCGGCGTTTGCGCAGCCGCATGTGTAAGCGTTACGGCAGGAAACCTCGTGCAGGCCAGGCTCGTCAGCGCCGTGCCGCTGATGTTCAGCATGGTTCCTGTCCTCGCCAGCACCGACAGGTTCAAGCTCGTGAGCGCCGTGTTGGTGTCGACGCTCAGGGTCCCTCCCACGTTGGTCAACACCGGCAGACTGAGGCTGGTCAGTGCCGTGTTTGAGAAGAAGAACAGGCCCTGGCCCAACGCCGTTGAGGTTGACGTCGTCAGCGCAGGAAAGCTGGCGGCGGCGCGAACGTGGCGCTCACCACCGACGACTCGTCCGGCATGATGCACTGACGTTCACGCGAAGCGCTTGGGGTCCTCGGCGAAGCGGCGCGCGGCGTCTTTGGTGATGGTCCCCGCTTTGAGCAGGTCGCCGATGGAGTCATCGAGCAGCGTCATGCCTTCAGAACGACCGGTCTGCATCACGGAGCGAATCTGGAAGGTCTTCTCTTCTCGGATCAAGTTGGACACCGAGGGCTTGACGTAGAGCACCTCGACGGCCGGGACGCGGCGCTTGCCGTCGGCAGCGGGGATGAGGCGCTGAGAGATGATGGCGCGCAGCGACTCGGAGACCATGGCGCGGATCTGCGACTGCTGCTTGGGGGGGAACACGTCGAGCACGCGGTTGATGGTGCGCACGGCGTTGTTGGTGTGCAGGGTGCCCAGCACGAGGTGTCCGGTCTCGGCGGCGGTGATGGCGAGCTGAATGGTCTCGAGGTCGCGGAGCTCGCCGATGACGACGATGTCGGGGTCTTCACGAAGCGCGGCGCGCAGCGCGTTGGCGAAGGACAAGGTGTGCTTGCCCGCCTGGCGCTGGTTCACCACGCACTTCTTCTTCGAGAAGACGTACTCGATGGGGTCCTCGACGGTGATGATGTGATCTTCGCGTGACGAGTTGATCATGTTCACCACGGCGGCCATCGTCGAAGACTTGCCTGAGCCGGCAGGGCCGGTGAAGAGCACCAGTCCCTGGTGAAAGTCCGCCAGCTTCGCGAGATCGGCAGGAAGACCGAGCTCCTCGAGCGTCGGGGGCTCGGTCGCGACGGGCCGGAAGACGCCGTCGAAGCCGCGCTGCTGCTTGTAGAAGCTGGCGCGGAAGCGACCGACGCCGGGCATCACCAGGGCGGCGTCGAAGTCGAGCCGCTCGTCGAGGATCTTCTGCTCGTCTTGCGTGAGGCCCTGCCTGATGAGAATCTCGACATCTTCTGGGGTCAAGACACCGGTCTTGAGCTCCTTGAGCTCGCCGCCGACCCGCAGCTGAATGGGGGCGCCGGCGTGAATGTGCACGTCGCTCGCTTTGGCGCTGACGGCCTTGGTCAAGACGTCTTTGAGCGTCACGACGCCCGAACGGATGGCGGCCTTGGGCTGGGCGGCCGCAGCCGGCGCAGGCTGCGCGCTTGCGTCGACCGGGGGCGCGACGGCCGCCGCCGCGGCGGCTGGGGCTGGGGCTGGGGCTGTGGTGCCGGCGACCGCGGGTCTGGGAGCGGTCGTTGCCTGTTTTTCCAGGTACTGTTGCTGGGCCTGGATCAGCCACTGAAACTGCTCCCTGCTGATGGCCTTCAGCTCGACCAGCAGCTCGCCCAGCTTCTTTTGCGTGCCGGCCGCCTGGCGTTGGAGCGCAGCGTTCAGGGTCTCTTGCGTGACGAGCTTGTAGTGCAGCGCGATACGACCGAGGACGGCGTCTTGCGGTGAAGACATGAGGACGAACGCTACACCAAGTTCGGGTGGACCCGTACGCGAAGCGGTGCGGGGGCAAGCCTGAATGGAGGTCGATGGCGCGGGGAATGGGCGCCGATGGTCGTCGTCGAGCTCACGACACGGTCACACGCGCGGCAAGTGACAACATTGTACATGACTTGCGCGAGAGCCGCTCCGGACCGTTGAGCCCACCTCGCGCGCCGTGGGTGCCGAGAACTTCTCGGTCGAATACGGCCCCATGAACGGAGTGCCTTCGGCCAGCCTCAAGATTGTGTCGCCGGAAGCCGCGCTCGCTGAAGTGTGGGCCGATGATGGCTCTCTGGCAGGCAGCTTCTCGGTGCCCTTCATCTACACGGGTCGCAGCGGCCAGTTCGCGCGCGTGATTCTCATTGGCCCCGACGGCCTGGTGATTCTCGATAAGAAATTCGAGCTCAAGCAGTTCATCGGAGCGCTGATCACGATGCGCGGCGCGTTGCCGCCGCCTCCTCCGGCCCCCGCGATGCGAACCGACCAGGGGATGGACGCTGGCGAATTCGCTGACCTGCTGAAGGCCGTTGATGCAGCCTCCTTCAGCAAGGAAAAGCTGTCGGTGATCGAGCTCGCTGCGCAGAGCCACATGTTCAGCGTCGAACAGGTGGGTCAACTGGTCGATGCGATGAGCTTCCCGGCCGACAAGATTGGCGCCGTCGAGCTGACGCGTCGCAAGCTCGTCGACAGCAAGAACAGCTTCAAGCTCCTGGAGCACTTCACGTTCTCAGGCGACAAAGAGAAGGTGAGGAAGCTGTTGAAGTAGGTCCGGTTGAAGCGGCCAGCGCCGCTCCTGAGAGCCCTTCTTCGTGAAGAGCCAGACAGCGCAGGACGGGATCCAGCTCGCGCGAAAGTCACGGCTCTTGATGCGAGCTTCGTCGTCGTAGGCGTGACGACGGCTTCAACACCCGGGGCTGCTTCCGCACCGCCAGCCGCAGCCCTCGCGGCAACGACAGCGTCCACTGCCGGTGCGCCACGAAGGGCAGCTGGGAGCTCTGCTCCCTGCCTCCCTCGTCGTGGTGTGGCCGACTGCGGGCTTCGAGCTGGTCGAGCAACGCGTGCCCTGGAACGGCAAGGTGCTGGGTAAGCCGACGAAGCCGCCGGTGAAGGTCGGCTCGAGTGACGGCCTTTATGCCGCCGTCCCTGCTCGGTCACTGGGCTTCCCCTGCGCTCCCTGGTGTTCGCGGCGTTTGACGTCGGCGTGCACGTGTCGGAACATTTCGTGAGCTGAGCCAACGAGCGCACCTGGTCCTCGCGCTGATGCTGCCGCTGGCGAGCTGCCCGTGCTTCTCCGCGGTCGATGAACTGTCAGACGCGGGCAGGCCGGATTCCGGGAAACATGTTCTATGGCGCGAGCATCACCCACTCGTCTTTGGGCTGGGTGAACTCGAGGCTCACCGCGCGCGGTTGACGGAGCGCTTCAGCCTTCTTCGCCTCGCCGGGGAAGCGGTGCACAGGCGAGCGCCGAGGTTCAGGACCATCGACGCGGAAGTGCGGTAGGCCTCGAGGCCACCCGTGCGCCCACGACCGACTTCGCCGCCTCACCGCAGTGCCCTTCTCGTTGCGTGTTCGCTCGCTGTGCTCGGCGCGTGCGCTGCTCCACCGTCAGGCGGCGTGCTGAGTGAGGCCGACCAGTGGCTGGGGGTCGATCGCGCCGCCACCTTCCGCGCGCACGTCGAGCAAGTCGACGCCATCGAGGTGCGCTCTGAGGCCTCGCTCGCGCGGCTCGGCACCACCTGGGAACACGAGCTGGTGGAGGTTGAGAAGCTGTACCGCGAGGCGAAGACGCCTGCAGAGGCGTACTACGCGCTGCTCGCCTTGACGAACAGCTTCCACGACGGGCACGCCTTCTTGCGCGTCGACGGGCTCGAGCCCACCAGCCCCGAGGTCACCGTGCCGCTCTCAGTGCGGGTCGAGTACGCCGACGGAGGCGCGCGCTACGTGGTCCGCGCTGGCGGCGCGCTCCCTGAAGGCGTCGAGGTCCTCTCGCTCGACGGGCGCCCGGTCGACGAGCTCGAGGCCGACTGGCGCAGGTGGTTCCCCGGCAACTCGCCGGAAGGGCTCCGCGAGGGGCTCGCGCGGTGGATGTCGGTGCGCTCGCCGCGGCGCGAGCCATCGCCGGTCGCGGGCGCCAGCCTGGCCATCGTCGCCCGTGCGCCCGGCGGCCCCGCGACGTCCTCTTCCCTCACGTGGGCGCCGCGCGTGGCGAATGGCGGGTCGTGCCCCCTGTACGCTGAGCCCTGCACACCCGACGCCGACGGCGAGTACTCCGCTGCGCCCAGCTTCGTCGGGCTCGGCTACTGCGTCTATGACGCGCCACAAGCCGACACGCGCATCGTGCGCTATCGAACCTTCTCGTACCCGGACACGACCGACCGCGGGGAACGCGCGTGTCTCACGCAGAAGCTCCCGGGCCTCTCGTACCGGCTGTCAATCGCCGAGGCCGACCGCAGCGGGCCGCGCGGGCTGCTGCAAAAAGACCAGGGGGCGCTGCTGGACCACCTCGCGCGCAGGGGCGTGCGGCGCGTGCTCTTCGACGTTCGCGAGAACACCGGCGGTGACTTCGACCCGGTCTTCTTCGGCGCCTTCACGACGGGCTCCTATGCGCAGCCGCTCAAGCGGTTCGTCTACCGGCCCTGGTTTCGCGCCGACCCGAGCCGCATCCTCCAGGCCAACGTCTTCATCGGCCTGCTCGACGGCAGCCCAGTCGAGGGCAGCCAGGCGGCGATCGAGAACTTCCTGCGCGCCAACCCCTCGAGCGAGGCCTCACCGCCCATTCCCTTCTATTGCCAGACGCCAGCCTGTGCCGAGGGCGAGGCGCAGCTCGACAGCCAGTCCAACATCGTCTTCGCCGCGGCCCTTCTGGTGGGGCCTGCGTGCTTCAGTGCGTGCGATGACTTCGTGTCCATCTTCCGCGACAACGGCATCGCGGCCACCATCGGGCAGCCGAGCGCAGCCGGCGATGCTCCGTACTCGTACGACACTGAGCTGCCGCTCGAAGGTGGGCGGGTCGCTCAGGTGCACCTGACGGTCGGCGTCAGCTTTCGCCCGGGCTCGCCCGACGTCCCGCTCCAGGGGCACCCCGCCGTCATCGATGTGCCGCTGCCTCCAACCGCAGAGAACCGCGGTCGCTACGTCGCGGAAGCGCTCTTACGGGCTCGCTTCTGAGCTGCCGGGAGACATGCCGGGGGTCGCGCGTTAGAAAGGGGGCTCTTTCGCAGTCCCCCGCCGGAGGTCCGTCCGCATGGTGTCCCGAGTCTCGAACTCCCCAGCCCCTCAGCGTGTGTCCACCCCGCAGTCCCCTGCGGCTGGGCCGGTACGCCCTGAGCCGACGCCGGCGGCGAACCGAGGGTGGGCGCCGGGGCCTCCGCGGGCGAGTTCGGTGGCGGTGCCGGCCGTGTCGAAGGGCCTCACCGACGCGCAGCTCACCTCCATGGCCGCGGCCGCGGTGGCGCAGTCGAAGGCTGCGGGCCTCTACCGGCAGCCGGTGCCGAACAACCAGGACGCGCAGAACAACGCCGTTGCGGGCCTTGGAGGGAAGTACCTCGACGCGATGCCTTCGTTCGTCTTCTCGCCACGGCGGCAGACCGACCAGATGGCGCGCCAGGCCCACGCGCTGTTGCCCGAGGCGCTCAAGCGAGACGTGGCCTTCGTGCAGGTGACGCGGCTGGCGCAGGACCCCGAGGGCGCCGCCCGGGAAATGGCCGGCAAGAAGGAGGTCGTGCTCGTCGGGTGCCTGAAGGGGGTCAACAGCGCGACCTCCGACGACCCCAAGGTCACCGCCGTCCACGAGAAGGAGCTCAAGGCCCTCGAGGTGTCGATGACCCTGGCCAAGGGCATGGGGGTCAAGGTCCGCGACGTGGTGCTCGGCATGGGCGACAGCTCGCCGCAGCGGGTCAACGGTAAGTACGTGGCCAACCCCTTCGCCGAGACCAAGCGCGCGCAGCTCGAGTCCCGGGTGGGCGGCATCCTCAAGCAGGGCGGGTACACCACGCCAGAGCGCCTGAGCTGGGGCGCCGACGAGCTGATGCTGTGCGCGTTCGCCGCCCAGTTGCCGCCGCGGACGCTGTCGGTCAACCTCCAGAGCCCTGACTCGAAGTTCTTCTACGACAGCGACGCCACCACCCGGCACCTCGTCGAAGAGGCAGCACAGAAGAGCGGCCTCACGCTGGTGAGGGACGGCAAGGCCGACATGCGGCTCGAGGCCTTCAGTCTGCTGCCTGGGGCCAACGTCGCCGGCGACCAGACTTTCCCCGACCCCACCGAGCTGGCCCTCCAGCGGCAGTCCGACGCGGCCTTCTCCGCGAAGCTCAAGGGCCTCTCGAAGGACGAGCTCGCCCGCACGGTCATCATCGACGCGCGGCTCAACAACGGGGCGATGGACACGGTCTCGCTGCCGCCCACCCTCGACTGCCTGGGTTACGGCTCGTGGGGTACTGGCGGGAACAACTTCGGCCAGGGTCTGGCGATGGCGAAAATCGTGAGCGACGCGGAGGCGCGGGCGAAGGCCTCGGGCAACCCCACCGCCGTCGAGCACGCCGCCCGGGCGCGGCGGCAGTTCGTCGTCGAGGGCGTCGCCCACGACGCCTTCTTCATCGGCTACGGCGCGGGCCTCTCTGGGGCGTCGGTGGGCGACGGGAAGAGCAACGCGATGTCGAGCTGGCTGAAGCAGTCGGGGCTGCCCCTCGCCCCGGGCCAGTCACTGCCCGAGGACAAGCTCGTCGAGCTGTACCGCCGGGCCTCGGACTCCACCAACCGCCAACTGCAGGAGCGCTACCCGGGCCTCGAGGGGCGCGTGAAGTACATTCCCCAGCCCTTCAACCGCCGCTTCGAGGCCGCCACGGTCTACTCCGAGGGCGTCATCCCCCAGTCTGGCTCGGTGAGCACCGAGCTGACAGCGAAGTACCCGGAGTTCCGTCCCGGGGCGACCTACCGTGGCTTCTCGCCGCTCACCAGGACCGGGGCCGCCGTAGGGTCGAACGGGCTCTTCTTCTAGCGAGTGGGACCAGGTGATGGGCTGGCCGGGGAAATCCCTGGCCAGAGGTTGTCCGACGGCGAGTCTCACTGTCGGTCGAGCACCAGCGAGTCGTTCGCGCCGGAGCGACTGTCCCAGGCGCCGTCGGCGTTGCGCAGGGCGAGCTGCAGGGCGAACCAGCGGGAGCCATCCGCCAGGCGTGGAAAGAGCGAGACGCCTTGACGGTTTCGCCAGAATCATCGCCGACCGCGCGGGGCTTCAACACGCGCAGCCACGATAGAGGTCCTCTTCCCCTGGAGGAGCCCATGTTTCGATGTGTGTTGGTTTTTCTTGTCATGTCTATTCTGTCGTGCTCAGCCCCAACGCCTGACGCGGAGGCGGCGCCTGAGCGTGAGGTCGCCCGCGATGCGGGGGGCGCGACCGAAAGCGAGCTCGAGCGCGAAGAGGCGCGCCGAACCGCGTCGTTGGTCGTCGACCCTGACCCCAGGCCTTGGACACGGCGCGTGATGTACTTCGTTCTTCTCGATCGGTTCGCGAACGGTGACCGCGCGCGCGACCGCCTCAACGGCTCGCCAGCCTGCAATGACGCCAATGACCCGCACGCGTACCAGGGGGGCGATCTGCAGGGGCTGCTCGAGCACCTCGACTACATCGGTGAACTGGGCGCCGACGCGCTGTGGGTGTCTCCGCTCTACCGCGGCGTGCCAGAAAAGCAGGGCGCGAACTGCGGCTTCCCTGGCTACTGGGCAGACTTTCAAGAGCCGTACACCCTCGAACTCGAGCCGCGCTATGGCGAGGCAAGTACGTTCGACTCGGTCATCTCCGCGGCGCACGCGAAGGACATGACGGTGATGCTGGACATGGTCATCAACCACGCCGGCTACGGCGCGAAGCTGCTGTCGCAGCGGCCTGGCTGGTTCACCGACCCGTCGACGTGTTGGCAGCAGGGCGACCCGGACATCTTCTGCTCTCTGGCGGGCCTCCCCGATTTCGACCACCGCAACCCCGAGGTTCGCCGCTACCTCATCGACACCCATCTGGCCTGGGTCAACCGCTTCGCGCTCGACGGCATTCGCATGGACACCGTGAAGCATGTGCCGCCCGCTTCATTTCTGGAATGGAACAACGCGATGCGCGCGGCGCGCCCGGGCCTGTACATGGTGGGCGAGCTGCTCGACGAGCACGACTTCGGTCGGTTCGATCGCTACCTCGGCGCTGGCTTCGACGGGCTCTTCAACTTCCCGCTTCGGCGCGGTCTCATCGACACTTTCGCGCGTGGTGGCTCGGTCGATGCCGCCGCCGGTCGCATGCAAGAGACCCTCGCTCGCTTCGGCGCGTCGCGTACCGCGCAGCTCGTCAACCTTCTCGACAACCACGACGTGCCGCGCTTTCTCGAGGAACTTCCCGCTGGCGTGTCGGGTGAAGACGCCACCCGACGTTACCTCCTGGCCATGACTGCGCTGCTGACGCTGCCCGGAATTCCCCAGCTCTATTACGGCAACGAGCTGGGCATGTACGGCGGGCAAGACCCCTACAACCGACGCTTCATGCCGACGTGGGCCTTCGATGCCGGTGGTCGAACCCAGGGCGCCGCCGGCTTTCTGCCCATGCCCAGTCGGGTGTTCGACCACGTCAAGCACCTGCTCGCGCTGCGGCGCAGGTTGCCAGCGCTGCAGGCGGGTGCGTACCGGGAACTCTGGCGGCAGAACGGGCCAGCCAACAACAACGTCTGGGCGTACGCGCGTCACGACGCCAGCGGCGCAGTGGTGGTGGCCTACAACAACGGTCTGCGCGAAACCGATGGCAGCGTACCGCTCGACGTCTCGGGGCTCTTCGCCGACGGGGACCAGCTCGTTGACGTGTTGGGCCGTGACGGAACGGCCCCGGTACCGGTGGTGAAGGGGGTGCTGCGGCTCGCGCTGCCGGCGCAGCGCGCGGTGGTGCTGGTGTCTTCGCGCGCGCTGAACCCACTGACGCCTCACGTCGAGGTTCTCTTTGACGTCATCGCCAACACCCGGTGGGGCGAGAGCGTCTTCCTCACCGGCAGCGAGCGCGCCCTGGGCAACTGGGACCTCAACGTCGCGCGCCGGCTCTCACCGAGCGAATGCCAGGGCTCGCGGTGTCGCTGGCGCGTCAGCCTGCCCCTGCCCGTCGCAGAGCAGTTCGAATACAAGTTCGTGAAGATTGATGAGGCGCGCCGGGTGACGTGGGAACGCGGGAACAACCGCGCGTGGCGCGTGGTCGACGGCTCGTCACCGCCGTCGAGCGGCTTCTCATCGCCTTGAGCCTCACGCCGTGTTCGGCTGACACGGGAGAGAACACGATGACTGATGGCGCGACCCTGAAGGTGCTTGGAGTGGCGGCCCCAGACGCTCTGGTGCTCGAGACCCGGCTGCCGACGGTGGTCTCGCCACTCGAGTCGGCGATAGGCCTCTTCGAGTACCGCAGTGAGCGGCACACCATCGACCGCTCGCGCGCGCTCCTCTTGCCTCAGGGCGTGAAGGTGCGAGTTCGCGCGCACACCTCAGCGCTGTCGTTTGCGGCGATTGGCTTTGCCGACGCGGTGATCGACCGCGCGGTGCGGCTGAACGGCCGGCTCGGCGTCACTCGCGAGCGCTTCGACCGCTGGCTCGCGGTCCCCGCCGTGGTGCCGCGAACGGTGTGGGTGCATGAGGTGATTCACCGCTACGTTTTCGAGCGCCACGCCCTCGAAGAGGCCGCCAGCGAGGCGGCGCGCTTTCTCGAGGTCGAGCTGGCAAAGGAAATCTACTTTCTCTTGCGCGACCGCGAACGCGGCGCCGAGCGCGCGTCGATTCAGCGCGAGCTGAGCGAACCAGTCAGGCGCGCCGTCGCGCACATCGAGCAACACCTCTTCGGCTGGACAGCGGTCGCAGAACTCTCGCGCGTGTCGGGGGCCAGCGAGAGCTCGTTGCTTCGAGCTTTTCGTCGCGAGGTCGGCGAGAGCCCCGCTGCCTACTGGCGCGCGCGAAAGCTCGAAGAGGCGCTGCATTTGCTCAGCTCTGGCTCACACTCGGTCGCGGAAGTGTCCGAGCGCGTCGGCTATGAGAACGCGGCAGCGTTTGGCGAGGCTTTTCGGCGACGCTTTGGCCGTCCACCATCAACCTTCAAACCTCGCGAGGTGATTCGCCGCGCGCCGTCTTGACGAGGGTCCTGGAGAACAAGACGAAGAGCCCGGGAACCTGGTGAAGACGGCGAGGCCATCGCCTCCTCAGAACATCACCTGCACTTCGCACCGATGAACCGACTGCTGCTGATGGAGCGCAGCATCGACTCCGCGGTGGCGTGGTGGGTGACGACGGCGCGGATGCGTCGAGGGCCGCCACAGGGGCAGCGCCAGACGTCGACGCCGAAGGTGCGCTGCAGCGCCGTCGGCCAGTCGAGTCGGCGGCGCGTGACGACAGCGGGTGCAGGTGTGCCGACGGGTGCGGGAGGTGGAGGCGGGGCCTGCTTCACCACGCGGCGGAGGCGAGCGTTGGGCGCGAAGACGCCATGGAAGCACGTCAGGTGCAGGCCTCCCGACGAACGAGATCAGGCGATGCGCTGGAAGCCCTTCTTGGCCTCGGCCAGCACGAACACGACGCCCCCCGCGCCAAAGACGACGCCCCACCACCACGCGTCGAGCGGCGTCGTGTGCAGCAGCCGGTTCATGATGGGCAGGTAGGTGTAGGCGAGCTGGGCGAGCAGCATCGCGCCAGAGCCGAGCCACACCCACTTGTTGGTGAACAAGCCCAGCTTCCACATCGGGAAGCGCAGGCTGCGGCAGGCAAAGAGGTACCCGACCTCCGCCATCACGATGGTGTTGACCGCGACCGTGCGGCCCGCGGCGTGGCTCAGCCCGAGCGACTCCGCCCACTCGAAGCACCCGAAGGCGATGCCGCCAATCACCACCGACACCAGGACCGTGCGAACGCCCAGCGAGGTGGTGAGAATGGGGGAATCGACGGGCCTTGGCGGCCGCAGCATGAGGCCCGGCTCGCGCGGCTCGAAGACGAGCGCGGTGCCGAGCAACACCGCGGTGACCATGTTCACCCACAACAACTGAACCGGCAGCACCGGCAACTGGGTGCCGAGCAGAATGGCGACGAGCAGCACCACGCCTGCACCGCCGTTGGTGGGCAACGTCCACGCGATGAACTTCACCAGGTTGTCGTAGACGCCGCGGCCTTCCTCGACGGCGGCCTCGATGGTGGCGAAGTTGTCGTCGGTGAGAATCATGGCCGACGCGGCACGCGCCACGTCGGTGCCCCCGCGGCCCATGGCCACGCCGATGTCGGCCTGCTTCAGCGCCGGCGCGTCGTTCACGCCGTCGCCGGTCATCGCCACGACGTGACCGAGCCCCTGGAGCGCACGCACCAGCTTCAGCTTCTGCTCGGGCGCGACGCGCGCGAAGACGGCGACCCGCTCGGCGACGCCCGGCAGCTCTTCAATCGGCAGCGCGTCGAGTTCCTGCCCGGTGACGGCGCGCAGGCGAGTGCCCTCGCGTTCCCCCTCGAGCCCGAGCTGCGAGGCGATGGCGGCCGCGGTGACGCGATGGTCGCCGGTAATCATCTTCACCTTCACGCCCGCGGCGAGGCAGGCGGCGACGGCCCGCTTCGCTTCCTGACGCGGGGGGTCGATCATCCCCACCAGCGCGACGAAGGTGAGCCCCTGCACGTCAGCATGCGTGATGCTGCGCTGCTCGGTCGGGCACGTGCGCCGCGCGATGACGAGCACCCGCAGGCCCTGCTCGGCGAGCGCGTCGACCTCCCGATGGAGCGCGGCAAGGTCGAGCTGCGTGCCCAGCGCGTCGACACACCGCGCCAGCAGCGCATCGGAGGAGCCCTTCACGTACAGCACCGCGCCGCCTTCGAAGTCGTGCAGGGTCGCCATGAACATGTGTTGCGATTCGAACGGCACGACGTCGCGACGCGGCCACTTCGCGAGAGCGTCGGCGTCGAGGCCAGCTTTGCGCGCCGCCACGGTGAGCGCCGCCTCGGTCGGGTCGCCTTCGACCTTCGCCTCGGCGCCGCGACCGAAGAGCCGCGTGTCGTTGCAGAGCGCGCCGGCTCGCAGCGCATCGAAGAGCGGCGCCACCGTCGCAGGGTCGACCTTCACGCCGCCGCGCTCGAACTGGCCGACGTCGTCGAAGCCCACGCCGGTGACGGTGAAGGTCGACCCCGCGGCGACGAAGGTGGTCACCGTCATCTGGTTCTCGGTGAGGGTGCCCGTCTTGTCCGAGCAGATGACGGTCGTGCCTCCGAGCGTCTCGACTGCGGGGAGCCGACGCACCACGGCGCGGCGGCGCGCCATCGCCGACACGCCGACCGAGAGGAGAATGGTGACCGCCGCGGGCAACCCTTCGGGGATGGCCCCGACCGCGAGGGCGATGACCCCGTTGAAGGTGTCGGCGGGGTCGCGCCCGCGCCATACCTCGAACGCGAAGAGCGCCCCCGACACCCCGAGAATGAGCCACACCAGCCGCTTCGAGAGCTGCGCGATGCGCTTCGTCAGCGGGGTCTCGAGCTGTGTGGTGTTGGCCATCAGGCCGGCGATGCGACCTGCTTCGGTCGCGTTGCCGGTGGCGATGACGACACCGCGGCCCACGCCGTACGTCACCGCTGAGCCGGCGAACGCCATGTTGTGCCGGTCGCCCAGCGGCGTCTTCTCGAGCAGCACCGGGAGCGCCTTCTGGGACGCGACCGATTCGCCGGTGAGCGCCGCTTCTTCAATCTGGAGGTCCTTGACCTGGATGAGCCGGAGGTCGGCAGGGACGGTGTCGCCCGACTGCAGCGCGACCACGTCACCTGTCACCAACTGCTCGCTGGAGATGCGCTTGAGCGTGCCGTCGCGCAGCGCGGTGGTCTCGGTGAGGATGGTCTTGCCCAGCGCCGAGATGGCCTGCTCGGCGCGATGTTCCTGCACGAAGCCGATGACGCCGTTGATGACCACCACCATGCCGATGACGGCGGCGTCGACGAAGTCACCCAGCACCACCGACAGCACCGCCGCCCCCATCAAGACCACGACGAGCGGCTGAAGAAACTGCTCCAGCACCTTCTTGAGCTGAGAGACGCGCGAATCACTGGTGATGGCGTTGGGGCCATTGAGCGTCAGTCGCCGCCCGGCTTCGACCGCATCGAGCCCCGACGCAG
Source organism: Archangium sp. (assembly GCA_044371205.1). Classification (GTDB taxonomy): domain Bacteria; phylum Myxococcota; class Myxococcia; order Myxococcales; family Myxococcaceae; genus Archangium_A. The sequence continues at coordinate 6,160 of JBILUC010000074.1, read as the reverse complement.
ACGTTCGCAGCGTGGCAAGAACTTCGTCTGCGGGTCTGGCGTGCCAGAGGAGCATGCGGTGGCTTGTAGGGGCCTGCACCGGACGCCGCAATTCCGTACAGCGCGCACATGTTGCGCTGACTGACTCGAGGGCGGCGCGCCTGGCGTTGAGGTCGAAGAGGCGGTCGAGGACTTCACTGATGGCTTGCTCGACTGTGCGAGAAGGCGCCAATGATTCGCGTCTTCGCTTGCCTTCTCGTCGTCGCCTGCTCGGCATGCGGCCCTTCGAGCCCAGCCACTCAATCAGACGGTGGGCCCATCGACACCACGACCAGAGATGCCGGCACGTCCGACGGTGGCCGGAACCCGCTCGTCCTGATGCGGCCCTTCAACCTGACCGTTCCCGCCGGCGACCGGGCTGATCAGCCTCTGCCGCTGGTGGTGCTCCTTCACGGCTACACGATGACGGCGCAGGCTCAGGACTCCTACTTCAAGATGTCGGCCCTCGTGCAGCAGCGCCGGTTCCTCCTCGCTCTTCCCGACGGTCTTCCTGACGCGTCCAACCATCAGTACTGGAACGCCACCGATGCCTGCTGCGCGTTCGGGAAGACGACTGATGACGTCGCCTACCTCGGGGCGGTCATTCGTGACGTCCAGGCCCGCTACGCGGTAGACCCGAAGCGGATCTTCATCGTGGGCTTCTCGAACGGGGCCTTCATGGCGCATCGACTTGGGTGTGACCTGGCAGACCTCGTGGCCGGGTTCGTCGCGGTGGCAGGCAGCACCTGGGCAGATGCATCGAGGTGCAATCCCTCACAGCGCGTCGCCGCCCTGCAGGTGCACGGCACCATCGACGCAATCATTCCCTACGACGGAGGAACCACCTTCGGGCCCGCATTCCCGTCAGCGGTCGATTCGGTGCGCACGTGGGCCAGCAAGAACGCATGCACCGGCAGCACGCTGACACCGCTCGCCGGCGACCTCGACCTCGATACGGCGCTACCGGGCAACGAGACCGCGCGAACGACCTTCCTGGGCTGTGCTGAAAACGGTGCCGCCGAACTGTGGACGGTTCGAGGAGCGACGCATCAACTGACCCCCAACAATGCCTTCGCCGAGCTCCTGTACACGTGGCTGATGGCGCACCCCAAACCGTGAGCTTCTGACGGCCCATTGGGTTTGGAGGTGCCTGGGCAGACCGTGTCGCGCCCATGCTGGCAGCCCTTCGGCTGCTGGCTCGGAACTTCACAGGTGTATCGACCTCTGCACACCCGCTCGCACGGGGAACTTCGACTTCCGCGCGGTTGGCGTCGGCCTCGCGCTTGCGAAGTGACGGCCGCATGAACCGCCTGCCCATCGTCCAACATCTCGCGCTGTACACCGCCTTCCACCAGGACCACCGCAACCGGTGGGTGCACCAGCTCGCGTCGCCCTTCGTTTACTTCTCCGCGATGCTCGCGGTGCAGGCGGTGGTGCCCACGCTGGTGCTGCCGTTGCTCGTCGCGTCGGTCGCCATGCTCGCCATCGCCGACTGGAAGGGCGCCGCGGTCTTCGGGCTCAGCTTCGTGGTCGAGTGGGCAGCAGCGGTGTGGCTCAGCCACCAGCTCTCGACCCTGACGCTGCTGATCATCGCCGCAGCCGTGCAGGGGGGCGCGTGGGCCACGCTCATCTTCCTCGGCCACACCGTGCTCGAGCCGCACCTCGAGGTCGAAGGTGAGCCCGCGAGCAAGGGGCTCTACTTCGAGCGCCGCTACAACCTCGGCCAGGGGCTGGGCACGAGCCTCACCCTCTACGACCGCATGCTGCAGTTCAGCATCGCGCCGCTCGCGCACTCGAATGAGCTGCTCTACGCCATCGGTCTGCGCCGCGACTTCGAGCAGCAGGTGAGCGCCGAGCGAGCACGCGTCGTGGCGCGGCTCAGCGAGGGCCAGACCCCCTTCAACCCGGAGCCCTGCGTCGAGTCGGCCTCGCGTGCGCCCTCGACGATGGCAGGGTGCGAGAGCTCTTCCAGCAGCAACGACGCCTCGCGCATCCGCCACGTCTTCGCGCCGTACCGCGCCGCCGTGGAGCAGAACGAGCACAACCCCCACGCGCACCCACGGCTGCCCCTCTGGGCGGCAGCGAACGCATGTCGGTGGTGGCGAGTAGACCGTGAGCGGTGGGCGGGACGGGTGGAGGGGACGAGACGCGGCGCCGGCCGGAAGGCGGGGTGCTGCACGAGGTGGTGCGCCCTGGCATGCTCTTTCGCAACACCACGAAGACGAAGACCAGGGTGAACCTCGTGGTGCTGCTCACTCCGCACATCGTGAACAGCGCTCGAGAGGAAGACCGCGTGCTCTTCAAGCCGCTGGTCGAAGCCAACCTCGTCGAGCTCGAGCAGGTGCGCTTCGAAGAGTTCTGGCTCGCGTCGTAGCGCTCAGCGCAGGGGCGCGCTCGGAAGCGGTCCACGCCAACTGCCCCTTCCTGGCGCCGGGGCCGCTTCCGCTACGCCCGCGAAGGGGCTGGTGGAACCGGTTGAAGACAACCCCTTCGTGATGAGCCTCGACGGCAACCAGGCACTGGCGGCCTGAGTGCCAACTCCTTCGCAGCGTTCCGCAACCGCCCGAAACGAGAGGCAACTTCCGCTGGCTCGTGACTTGCTTTGAGGAAGGTCTGACTTCGAACATCACTCAGAACCAACCAAAACTGACACGCATTCTTGAGGAAGAATCATGACTTTACGAGTTGTAGTGGGCGTCGCGCGTCGACACTTGAGGTGCGCTGTGGTGCGCGGTGGTCCGCGTCTCGGCGTGGGGTTGAGTTGGGCCATGGTCGCTTCGGCGGCGTGCGCCCTGAGCGTGTTGGCGGCCGGCTGTGCGGAGGCATCGGCAGACGCTGGTAATGGTGATGACGAGCTTGTCGAAGAGCAAGTTGCCACGACGCAAAGCGGCCTGTTGACGCCGCCCGCCGATGCGTGGAACCCGCCGCGGACACCACAACAATGGCCATTGATTCTCAATCTACCCAAGCCGATGACGTTTACCTTTGACGCCACCAGTTGGACTGGGGCGTACGACATGTTCTACTGCCCAAGCGCACCGCCCGCGAATCAGTATTCGTACAACAACCCTGTCGCGGCGCGGCAAGATTACACTACCTTTTCGGCTCGATGGTCAGACGTCGTTCAGGTGCGATTCTACATGACCTTTATTGAGAGGAGTTATTGCGCCGACGGTCCGCCGCCCGAAATCGGTTCTGGCGGCGGTTCGAACCGCCAGAATTACATGGTCGAAGGCATTACATCGAAAGGCGAAAGGCTGACGACAGGTGGGTACTGGAATTCGCCAGTCGAGGCTCCCTCGGGCCGACCAGGGTGGGCCTACACGAAACGTCGTCAAATGAAAGTGGTGCGGATGGAGTTCGATGGCAAGCCGTATTACCTCCAAAGCATAAACGCCGCCGGGACGAGGCAGGTGCCGCATTACCAGGAAGGCTCAGCATACTTTCTCGGACCTCGGCCATTCGATCCGTCGCGATACAGCGGGCTCATCCAGAATCCCGTAAACGACGTCGCCGCTCCTTACACCGCGTGCCAGCGAGCCCTGATTATCGGGTCAAGCATATTGTCGCTTTTAGGGGCGCCGACGGGGGACCCAGCTTGGTCCAACCGCTCAAACGAATACGAATTCATCTTGCAGAAAAAAAGAGAAGAGGAGCAATGCCATACACTCCCCCCTGGGGGCACATGACTCGGCCTCGGGCGACGGCGCACGAGTGCACCTGGTCGAAGTGATTTCGTCTCGGCCTGGCCACTTTCAACCACGCCGGCCGATTGTGTGCGCGCATTTGCACTCGAGAACGCTCTCTGGGTCCCGGCCGGAGCGGCCGATGGGTGTGACTCGCGGTCGGGGTGGGCGGTGATGAGCGGCGACCTGGTGCTCGAGCCGATGGGCCCCGACCTGGCGATGAAGCTGGGGCCGCTCGCCCGCTGAGCCGGTGGTGTAGAGCGGGCGTATGCGCTTCACGCTCTCGCGCGCCGTCAGCCTCGCCGTGCTCGCGTCTTCGAAGACCGAAGCCGACCACCACGAAGACCTGGGGTGCAGCATCCTCGGGCCTCCGTCGCGGCCGGTGCGGCGCGCCCACGCGTGGCTCAAGCAGCAGGTGCAGCAGCTCGGGCCGGACGTCGCGTCGAGCCGCGCCGCCGCGCTGGTCAAGGCGATGGAACAGTCGAGCGCCTATGACGCGCTGTGCGACGGGAAGAAGAAGCGGCTCGGGCGCCGGGTGCTCCGCGACGAGGTGATCTTTCCCCGCGCCGAGAAGTTCGTGCCCCGCGTGCTCCACCTGCGCCGTGACGAGCTCGGGCTCGACGTCGACGTCACGCGCGAAGAATGGCCGGTGGTCAACGCGCTCTTCGCCACGCTGGCGCGCGGGGCGACCAGGGCCGAGCTGCGACAGCTCTCGGTCAACGCCACCGTGGGCACGCTCATCGAAGACCTCATGGGCGCCGGGTGGCTCGAGTCGTTCAGCGCGCCCCAGCTCGGTGACGCGTCGCTCATCTTCGTCGGCCACAACACCACGCTGGTGCGCGGCAAGACCGGCACGGTGCTGGTCGACCCGTACTTCCGCCCTGCAAGTCAGTTCGATCTGCCCACCTACCAGCCGATGCAGCCGCGCGATCTCGGCCCCATCGACGCGGTGGTGATCACCCACTCGCACGGAGATCACTTTCACCTGGGCTCGCTGCTCCAGCTGCCGCGCGAGACGCGCTTCTTCGTGCCGCCGGTCGAGCGCGAGAGCCTGTTCTCCACAGACTGCGCGCTGCGGCTCAGGCAGCTCGGCTTCCAGAACGTCGAGGCGCTGCCCTGGTGGTCGGAGCGCCAGGTCGGCGACCTCACCGTGCGCGCCCTGCCCTTCTACGGCGAGCAGCCCACCGACGGCGAAGGGGTGCACCCCGGGCTCCACAACGTGGGCAGCACCTGGTCGGTGCGCGGGCCGGGCGTCTCGGCGGCGTTCTTCGCCGACACCGGCCGCGACGCCACCGGCGACATGGACACGGTGTGCAAGAAGGCCGGGCCCGTCGACGTGCTCTTCTGCGGCGTGCGCGGGTTCAAGCTCAAGCCCATCTTCTTCGGCTTCACCACGCTCGACGCCTTCCTCGTCGACGTGCCGGTGGACGCGCTCACCACGCCGCAGCAGTTGATGGCCGACGGGCCCCAGGCGCTGCGCTACGCGAAGAAGCTGGGCGCCAGGCACCTCGTGCCCTGCGCCGACGGAGGCGCCCCCTGGCACTGGCGCGAGGGCATGGGCCCGAAGTACCCGGGCTTTCCAGGGCAGCCCCACGTCGGCGCGTCACCCTACGAAGAGAACCTCGACGCCGACCCGTACCCCGAGCGCGTGGTGGCGAAGAAGGGCGACCCCGACGTGCTCCTGCTGCGGCCCGGCGAGTCGAGCGATCGCCGCGCGGTGCCACCCTTCGTGTGGCCCTTCGGCACGGGCTGACCGCTTCCTGAGCGCGGCGGGCCGCCCCCGGTTTCGCCCCTCGACGCACCGCGTCGCCCGAGAGACCGGGCGGAACGGTGCTGCCGGAACCGGACTGCGCCAGGCCTTGCACCAACTGCCCGCAGCCGAGGTACCAACGCAGTTCGTCAGCACTCGCCGCGGCAGTGACACCTCGTGCGCGAGCTGAGTTCAGCGACGACGTGGAAACGGTTCGAGGTGCGCTCGTTGCCTGCCTTCGAGCGCCTGGCCCCGCAGTCTGTCGCCGAGCGGGAAAAGGGTCGCCAGCTTCGGTTGGCACTGGCACCCGACTGCTCACATCCAAGGCGCTCGTCGGACGCTTTCAGGCGCGTCGTCAGCGCGCCGGTCAGTTGCAGTGACGGGAGTGGCCCTGTGGTGAGGTTGGGGTGAGGTTCCAGCTCAGGGTCGTGGTGCTAGCTTGTCCGCCCCTTTATCCGAGGTCTCATGCGGTCATCGATGCGCTTCGCCCCTCTTCTCTGCCTGCTCTCGAATCGACTTCTGATGGTCGCCGCTGCGGTGGCGCTGTCTTCTCTGTCTTGTGGGGCACCTGTCGGCGGTGATGACGCTGGCACAGGCGGCGGCGCGACGGGTGGCGGCGGCGCGACGGGTGGCGGCAGCGCGACGGGTGGCGGCAGCGCGACGGGTGGCGGCAGCGCGACGGGTGGCGGCAGCGCGACGGGCGGTG
>JBILUC010000073.1:0-24693 GCA_044371205.1 Archangium sp. | reverse complement strand
CTGGTGAAGCTGGGCCCAGTCGAGCCGCGGCCGCGTCGGTTTCGCAGGCGCTGAAACCTTCGTCGCCGGTGTCGCGCTGGGCATCGGCGCTGGTTGCGAAGGCGCAAGCGGTTGGGTGATGCGGGGCTGCAGGCGGGCGTTGGGTGCGTAGCCGCCGTGGAACGAGGTGAGGTGAAGCCTCTCTGGAGGGAGCAGCGCGACGAGCCGACGCACCAGTCGAGCCGCAGTGACGGTGAAGGTGGTGCCCTTCTTCGGCGAACCGCCGCCATCGGCCGACACAACGGCACGACCTTCGAGCTGGCCACCCTCGGCCCCGTCATCACCGCAGCGTCGAACACCTACGTGAACAACGTCTTCGTGGCGATCGACTCGAACAACCGGCCGCACCTCGTGTACGCCGAGGTCAACAACTCGACCTCGCACGCCTTCCGCGTCAACTGGGCGTACTGGCCTTGATCAACTGATCAGCGCTGCCCGACCTTGATGGCCTCGAGGACCATCGAGGCCGCGTCCTTGCCGCTGGGCAGGCCCTCAACTGGGGCAGCTCGTCACCCACTCAGTCACCGATGAAGACCTTGGGGTGATCTAGATCCCGCCGTCGAGCAGCGAACGCAGCGAGTCGGCGATGCCGCTCACTCCGGGGCCCATCAGTCGCTCTGGGATGATCAGCCCGAGCCGCTGCGGGTCGATCGGCGGCGACCGGCCGACCGTGCGCGCGAGCGCCGGGTCGCACGGTGACTGCTGCTGGAGCCACTCGATGTCGCCCGCCGCGTCGTCGACCAGGTCGCGCACGCTTGCGGTGAAGGCGATCGCCTCCGAGAGCGCGGAGCAGCGCACCGGCATGCACTTGAGCGCCTTCTCCTTCACGGCGCGCGGTACGCCCGGGTAGAGCAGGAACATGCCGCCGAAGGTGGCGAAGCGCAGTGAGGAGACCTGCGTCGCCGAGAGCGGCGGGTCCTCCGGCACGATGCCGCGTGACTCGAGGAAGCCGCGTTCGATGCCCTGGAACGCGAGGCGGATCATCTCGCTCACCAGCGTGCCGTTCGAGGCGATGAGGTCGCCGAGGTGCCGCACCTCGCGGATCGCCGTGGGGAGGTCGCCGTCGTTCGCGCCCTTCACGAGGCGCAGCTTCACCCAGTTCTGCATGGTGACGTAGTTGGGGATCGGCGCTTCCGCGGCGGACACGGTGAGATCGCCCTTGAGCGGACCATCACCTGAGAGCGACCACGAGTCGAACTGCTCGAGCTCATGCATCCACGAGAAGTCGAGCCCCGCGTAGTCGGCCGGCCCGAAGTTTCGCCACGAGTACATCGGGTTGTTCATGCGGTCCGTCAGCGACTTCGCGAGGTGGAGCAGGCCGATGCGGCCGTCTTCCCAGTCGGTGCGGATGCCCATGTAGTACGCGGCGTCGCGGTGGCGGTCCACTGGCGAGGGCGTCTCCAGTCGCTTGAGGCCCTTCGTGGCCTCGCAGTACCGGTCCACGGACCTCTCGGCGTCGGCCGCGTTGCGCGCGAGGAAGGCCCGCATCTCGGCGCGGGCGCCCCCGGCGTTCCCACCCGCGTCGAGCGCCTCGTCACCTCGACCGCCGTCGAGGGCCGGAGCGCTGAGGGCCCCCATCAAGAGGCGGCCGCTGCTCACCTCGCCGTCCTCGGGAAAGACCTCGGCGGGCGCTGGGTCGGCCGTCGTTCGAGGCACGGGCGCTGGGCGAGCCGCGTCCCCCTCCGGTGAGGGAGCGTCCCAGGAGCCGGGCGGCCAGAGCACCACGATGATGCCAAGGAGGATGACGATCGCGACCATGGGCACGCGGCGGCGCACCGTGCGGAGCATGCCGCAGCCCTCGGCCCCGGGCCACGGCGACGCTCGGTGTGAGCCGAAGAGTTGACCGATGACCTGACGACACGGGTCGGCTCCTTGCTCGGGGAATGGCCGCCATCGCGCCTCGTTTCAAGAACGTGACGTCAGCCCCGAAGAGCTCGCCCTGTTGGCCTTCGTGAAGATCAACGCGGGCGAGGCGTGGGGCGTCGACGCGGTGTCGAAGGCGCGCGAGAAGCAGCAGGAACGGCCGGGCGTCGCCGCGCAGCTCGAGAAGCTGGTCATCGGCGAGGAGCATTTTCACACCCGGCTGCTGGTCGGTGCTGCGGGGCATTTTCACGACGCGAAGGGGCAGCGGCTGGCGATGACCGGCGCGTGGACGCCTCCGGCTCCCCTGCGGTTGCTCATCGGTGGGCTGGTGGTCGCGCCGCGCACGCTCTTCCACCCGCTGCTGCTGGCGGCCGAGGTGGCGGGTGTGTTCGCGTTCTCGTGGCTGCTTGGGCGGCTCAAGACGCTCTTCCCCGACGCGCCGGCAGTGCGCGAGTCGATGGAGAAGCGGCTGCATGAGGTGCTGGTCGACGAGCTGGGCCACATCACCTTCAACCGACTGCTGGTCGGCAGGGCGGGGCGTTACGTGGCGCGCGTGCTCACGCCCCGCGTGGCGTGGATGCAGAGCCTGATGACACCGGAGCTCGGCGCGTTGGGGTTTGGGCGTGACGTGCTGGGCCGGTTCGACACGTTCGGCCTCGACTCGCTCCCCGACGAGGTGCGTCGGCGTGCGTTCTTTGCGTAGGCTTCTTAAGACGTTCCATGACCCTGCTCGTGTTGTTGCTGCTCACCGCGGCCCCTGACTTTCAGTTGGTCGAAGAGACCGGGGGCGTTCGCGTCGAGTCGCGACCGGTCAGTGGCTCGAAGTTCGTCGAGCTGCGCTTCACGGCGACTTCGCCCGCGTCGGTCGAGGCGCTGTGTGACGCGGCGTACGGTGACGGGAAGCTCCCGGCAGACGAGCGCAACGTTCGCCAGCGCAAGGTGCTCAGCGAGGGGCCCGACGAGCGGGTGACGTACGACGTGGTGAGCGCGCCCATCGTGTCCGATCGCGACTACGTGCTGCGGTGGACGCGCACGAGATCGCCGCAGCAGTGCGTGGTTCGGTTCGGGGTGATCGAGTCGAGCGACGCTCCGCCAGTGGCCAGGATGGTGCGGCTGACGGTGCTCACCGGCTCGTGGACCTTCGAGTCGGTCGAGGGGAAGACCCGCGTGACGTACATGTCGCACTCCGAGCCGGGCGGGGGCATCCCGCCGTTCCTCGTCGAGGGCACGCGCCGCAGCACTGAGCTCGACGCCGTGCGTCGTACGCTGGCGCGGGCAGCTCGCTGAGGCGGAGCGCTTCCCGTCTGTCTCCGTGGCAGAGTGCGCCCTGTCAGCCCTGCCTGAGGTTCAGAAATACGACGGCCGCTCGCCTCGTGGAAGGGAGCGGCCGCGGAACGTCAGACTCGAGCTCGACTCAGTTCGTGGTCATCACGTTGTCGTAGAGCTTCTGGAACTCCGAGAGCTTCAGCTTGAACACGCCGTCGTTGGCGCCGTTGCCGCTGGGCTCGGACTCGCCCCAGGGGTTGCGCAGCACGACGAAGCGCTCGGTGCCCTGCTTCTCATAGCCGAGCACGGAGTACGCGTGGTCACCGTACACGCCGGTGTTGGTGTAGCTGACCGGCCCGCCGTCATCGTGCGTGCCCGCCGCGACCGGCCGCTTGTTGTCGATGGCGGTGGTGATGGTGTTCCACACCGAGTCGGCGCTGGCGGTGGTGCTGATCGACTTGCTGCTGCGGCCCGTGAAGTCTTCGAACACCTCGCCCGAGAAGCCACCGTTGCCGATGGCGTCGTAGCTGCCCTTCCACTGCGCGTAGGCCTTCTCGATGAGGGGGTACCAGAGCTCCATCTTCGCGGTCTCGCCGCTGTTGCTGCTGCGGCCGTAGAGGGGGCCGCCGTACGAGCGCGCGTAGAGATCTCCGTCGACCTTCACCGGCACGTCTTTGATGCGACCGCTCATCCAGTCGCGCTCCTTGAAGGTGACCGTGTAGGTGCCGTCGCCGTTCGCCTTCACCATGTTCTTGATGAGCTCGGGATCCATCTTCGCCATCGCGGCGACCGCAGCCGGGAAGTAGCAGTTGCCGATCTGACCCTGCTGCACGTCGCCCGCCTCGATCGCGCCGTCGAACAGCGGGCCAGTGAACGTCTTCTTGCCGAACTTCGGCGTACCGTCGGCGTTCATCTCGTCTTTGTGCAGCGCGGGGTCGGGGAGAATGTCGCCCACCGAGGTGCCCCCCGGCACCGTCAGGTTGCCCACCGTGGTGCGGAAGTCGGCGTTGTTCGTGCCGTCAGACGCGGCGACCGAGAAGTTGTCGCCCGCCTTGCCGTTGAGCTTCAGGTCTTTCGGGAAGGTGCCTTCGCCGTCGAGCGTGACGACCTTCTTCTCGCCCGTGCGCAGGTTGGTGAACTGAATCTTCGCGCCCGGCTCGGAGATCTGTCGGCTGGCGTTGATGTTCTCGACGTTGATGCTGCCGTTGGCGCCGGCGGTGAGGCCGATGCGGAACACGGCCACCTGCGCGTTGCGCGTGTCGGCGGTCTCAGCGGTGTTCGCCTTGACGTTGATCCAGTCAGACGTGGTGCCGTCGGCGTAGCGGGCGCGCATGCGAATCACGTCGCCTTCCTTCATCGCCATGTCGCCGGTCAGCTTCGCGCCCTGGAAGTTGCCCTGCGCGTCGGCCTTGCCGATCACGAAGGTGTTGTCGGTGTGGTACCGGCCCGTCGGCGCCACCGAGAGGTTGATGGCTTCGATGGTCGCGCCCGCCTTCGTCTTGCCCGTCAGGCCCGCGACCTGATCACCCGTGAGCGTCAGGCCGTTCGCGACCACGTCACCGCCCGGCGTGGGGCCCGGCGCGCTGCGACCGAGCACCGCCTCGAGGAATTCCTTCGCCGAGGGCTCGAGCGGCACGGTGCCGACATCGACGATGGTCGCGAGGTCTTTCTTTTCCCCGGCCGACAGCCCTTTCTTCGCCAGGTCGACCTGCTGCGCCGTGGTCACGCCCGCCTTCTTCAATTCAGCGAGCACCTTCGACGCCGACCACCCGCTGCGGTCGCCGATCTCAGCGAGGATCTGCAGCGCCTGCTCCTGACCCAGCTTCAGGTTCGGGTTGCTGCGCTTCTGAGTCTCGAAGTTGGCGTACAGCGACGCGAGCCGGCGGTCGGAGATGTTCATGGGCATGGTGGGATCCAGAGACAGTGAGGCGAGGTGCCGAATTGTCGTACATGCGCCTACGCTGTTGCGCAGGCTGACGACAATCTGTGGCCGGCGCCAAGTATCGCCGTCAAACCCCTGGATTCACTTTGGTTACGAGGCCTGAGAGCCCTGGGTGCCCCAAATCACGTGAAAAGGGGTCAGTTGACCGTCACTGACAGGCTTGCCGAGACGGCGCCCTGGGTTGCGTTGACAGTGGCGGAGCCGCTGGTCAGCGCGCTCACGGTGCCTTCGCTGCCGCTCGCGTTGCTGACCTGGGCCACGGTGGTGTTGCTCGAGGTCCACGTGACGGCGGTGGTGAGCGGCTGGGTCGAGCCGTCGCTGAAGATGCCGGTACAGGTCAGAGGCCCTGAGGCGCCGACGCTGAGCGTGAGGCCTGGTTGATCGATGGTGAGGAAGACCAGCACTGCAGGCGTGACCGCGTGTGAGGTCGAGCCGGTGACGCCGTTCCACGTGGCGGACACGGTGATGGATCCGACGCTGACGGTGGAGAGCAGCCCGCGGCTCCCCGACGCGTTGGACACGAGCGCCACGCTGTCGTCGCTCGAGATCCAGGTGGCGACGTCGGTCAGCAACTGCGTGGTGCCGTCGCTGTAGGTGCCAGTCGCGATGAACTGCCGCGTGTAGCCGAGCGCAGTGCCGCTGCTGGTCGGCGTGAGATCGATGCGCGTGAGCGTGGTCTGAATCACCACCAGCGTGGCGTTCGCACCGAAGCCCGACCAGCTCGCGGAGATGCTCGTCGCGCCGGTCGCGAGCGTGGTCGCGAGGCCCTTCGAGCCGCTCACGTTGGAGATGGTCGCGACCGAATTGACGCTCGAGGCCCACGTCGCGCTGGTGGTCACGTTCTGCGTGCTGGCGTCGGTGAAGCGCGCGATGGCCGTGTACTGGCGCGAGGAGCCCAACGGCGCGGTGCCACCTCCCGGAGAGAGCGTGAGGCTCGTCGGCTGCGCGGCGGTGACGGTGAAGGGCGTGTTGCCGCTCACCAGCCCGAGCGTGGCGGTGATGCTCACGGTGCCCAGTCCCAGCGTGCTCCCGACGCCCTTGCTCCCTGAGGCGTTCGAGATGCTCACCGTGCCGCTGGCAGAGCTGGCCCACGTCACGGAGGTGGTGAGGTCCTGGGTCGAGCCGTCGGTGAAGAGCCCCGTCGCGGTGAACTGCTGGGGCAGTCCCTTGGCGCGTGACGCGTTGACGGGGGTGACCTGCAGTTGCTGCAGCAGCGCAGAGCTCACCGTGAAGCCAGTGGCGCCGCTGATGCCGCCGACGGTGGCGCGCAGCGTGGTGGTGCCGACGGCGTGGCCGGTGACGACTCCTCCCATGACCGACGCGGTGGCAGGTGTGTCGCTCGACCAGCTCGCCGTGGTGGTCAGGTCGCTCGTGCTGCCGTCGCTGAAGGTGCCGGTGGCGACGAGCGAGAGGCTCAGCCCCGCAGCGACCGACGCGTTGGGCGGCGTGAGCGCAAGGCTCTGCAACACGGCAGACGTGACGGTGACGGTGACGGTCGCGTTGAGGCCCGCGTGGGTGCTGGTGATGGTGGTCGCACCTTCGTTGAGGGCGGTGACGCGCCCGCGGGTGCCGGCGACGTTGGAGATCGACGCCGCAGCGCCGTTCGTGCCCGTGAAGGTCGACTGCTCAGTCAGATCCTGCGTCGACTGGTCGGTGTAGAGGCCGGTGACGGTGATCTGCCCGGTGAGCCCGCGCGGAATCGCGAGTGGTGGCGAGAGCTGCAGCGAGACGAGCTGAGCGGGCGTGATGGTGATGCTCGTGCTGCCGCTGAGGCCGGCTGCGGTGGCGCGAACGGTGGTGGTTCCAACGCCGACGCCGCGCGACAGGCCCTGTGTGCCCCCTGCATTCGAGACGGTGACCAGCCCCACGTCGTCGCTCGACCACATGACGGCGGTGGTGAGGTCGCGGGTGCTGCCGTCAGAGAAGGTGCCGGTCGCGGTGAGGTTCTGCGCGACGCCTCGAGGGAAGCTGGGCGAGAACGGCGTGACGGCGATGGCAGTGAGCGTGGCCTCGGTGACGGTGAGGGTGGCGCTGGCGACCTGACCCTGCAACGTGGCGGTGATGGTGGCGCTGCCTTCTTGCAGCGCAGAGACGCGGCCGCGCGTGCCGCTGGCGTTCGAGACGGGCGCTCCGGTGCTGCTGCTCGACCACACGCACGACTCGCCCACCGGGGTGACGCTGCCGTCGGAGAAGTGGCCCAGCGCTGAGAAGTCGAAGGTGAGGCCCTGCGGCACGCTGGCGCTGAACGGCGTGAGCTCGAGCGACTCCAGCAGCGCGGCCGTGACGACGAAGGAGATCGGCTGCGTGACGCCGAGCGCGGTGGCGCTCAGCACGACGGTGCCCTGGGCGCGGGCGGTGACGAGGCCCTCGGTGCCCGCGGTGTTGGAGATGGTCGCGAGCGACGAATCAGCGCTCGACCAGCCCACGAAGTCGGTGAAGGGTTGACTCGAGCCGTCAGAGAAGACGCCCGTGGCCTGCAGTTGCGCGGTGAAGCCGGCGGCAGCCGTGGGCGTTGCCGGAGCCAGTGAGATGGAGGTGAGGGTGGCGTTGGTGACGGTGACGCTCGCGGTGCCGGTGACGCCGCTGCACCCCGCCGTGACGGTGACGACGCCGGGCGCGAGCGCGTCGATGCGGCCGTGCTGGCCGGGCGCGTTGCTCACCTGCGCGAGCGTGGGCGATTGGCTCTGCCACGTGCACGACGAGGTCAGGTTCTGCGTGGCGCCGTCGGTCCACACGCCGGTGGCGGTGAGGCGCGCGCGGGTGAACTTCGCGAGCGAGAGCGGCTGGGGCGTGAGCTCGACGCGCGAGAGCACCGCGTCGCTGACGGTGACGGTGGTGGCGGTGCTCAGCGCCCCGAAGGTCGCCTCCAGCGAGGTGGTGCCGCGGGTGAGCGCGGTGAGGCGGCCGGTCGAGCCGCTCGCGTTGGAGACGCTCGCCACGCTCGCGTTGGTGCTGGTGAAGGTCGCCTGCGAGGTCAGGTCTTGTGCGCTGCCGTCGCTGAAGCGCCCGGTGAGCGTGAACGCGAGCGTCGCGCCCAGCGGCACTGAGGGTTGGGGCGGCGAGAGCTCGAGCGAGCTCAAGGTCGCGGCCGTAACGGTGGCGGTCAGCGTGGCGGCGCGCGTGCCCAACTGCGCGCGCAGGGTGCTGGTGCCGATGGCGAGCGCGACCACCTCGCCTTCCGTGCCCGACGCGTTGGAGATGCTGGCCACCGCGCCGTCGCTGCTGCTCCAGGTGACCTGCGTGGTGAGGTCGCTGGTGCTGCCATCGCTGAAGGTGCCTTCGACGCGCAGCATGAGCCGCGTACCGAGCGCGAGCTGCACCGAGGGCTGCGAGAGCGTGAGGCTCGCGAGCGTGGCCGCGGTGACGCTGACGTCGGCGTCGGCGGTGAGGCCCGAGCAGCGCGCGGTGATGCGCGCCTGACCGAGCGCCCGGCCCGTCACGCGTTCCCCCGACACGCTGGCGATGAGCGGCGCGTTGCTGGTGAAGGTGCACTGTGCGGTCTGATCGAACGTCGTGCCGTCGGTGAAGGTGACGAGGGCGCGCAGGGGTTCTTCGACGCCGAGCGGAAGGGTGAGCGAGGGCGGCGCGAGCTCGAGGCGCTGCGGCGCGGCGGTGGTGACGGTGAGGGGGGCGGTGCCGCTGGTGCCGTTCAACGTCGCGGTGACGAGGGTCTGGCCCTGTCGTGCCGCGGTGAGCTGGCCTCGGGTGCCGGGCGCGTTGCTGATGGTGGCGACGCTGACGTCGTCGACGGCCCAGGTCGCCTGGGCGGTCAGATCGACCGACGTGCCATCGGTGAAGATGCCGCGCGCCGTGAAGAGCTGCGTCGAACCGAGCGGGAAGACGGCGGGCGAGGGGTCGAGCTCGAGGCGCACGAGGGCGGCCGCGGTGACCATGAGGCTGGCGGTGGCGCTGGTGCCGTTGACGACTGCCGTGACGGTGGTGCCGCCTTGCGACAACGCGACGGCCTCACCGCGCGAGGCACCCTGCGTGCTGATGGAGACGCGAGTGGAATCGGAGCTGGACCAGGTCGCCTGCGCGGTGAGATCGCTGGAAGTGCCGTCGCTGAACACACCGGTGGCGGTGAGCTGCACGCGGGTGCCGAGGGCGAGCTGCATGGAAGGCGGGGTGAGCTGCAGGTCGACCAGGGCCGCGCTGGTGACGGTGAGCGGCGCCGAGACGTTCTGGCCCTGCACCGCAGCGGTGATCGTCGTGGCGCCCTCCCTCAGGCCCGCGACGCGGCCGCTCGCACTGCCGTTCGAGACGAAGGCCAGGGTGGTGTCGCTCACGGACCAGATGGCCTGTGCGGTCAGCTCGACCCGCGCGCCGTCGCCATAGACACCGAACACCTGCGCGTCGACGCTGAGCCCGCGCGGAACGGAGTAGCTGGGCGCGCTGAGCTCGAGCGACAGCAGCGGCGCGTTGCCCACCGTGATCTCACGCGTGAGGGTGCGGCCCCCCACGGCGACGCTGAGCGTTGCGCGGCCCGGTGCGAGCGCGCGCACCAGCCCATCGACCACGGTGAGCACGCCCGGGGTGGTGCTGGCCCACGTGGCCTGGGTGGTGAGGTTGGCGGAGGTGCCGTCAGAGAACACGCCGATGACGTCGAAGCGAACCGCGGTGCCCGCGAGGAGCGTGGCGAGTTGAGGGGTGAGCTCGAGCGAGCTGAGCGTGGCGTCGGTGACGGTGAGGGCGATGGAGTCGCTCTTCCCTGCCAGCGAGGCGGTGAGCGTGGCGCGGCCCGGCTGGCGCGCGATGACGAGGTTTTCCTCGCCGGGCAGTTGCGAGAAGGGCGCCACGGTGCCGTTCGACGAGGCCCAGTTGACCTGAGTCGACACGTCGAACGAGGTGCCGTCGTCGAGCAGCGCGGTGACGAGGAGCCGCTGCGTGAAGCCGCTGGGCAACGCGAGCACCGCCGGCTGGGCGTCGAGGTGGCGAATGGCGGAGGGCGTCACGTCGACGGGCACCTGGAGGACGCGCCCGCGCGCCGACACCTGAAGCGTGGTGGTGCCGACGCCGCGCGCGAGGAGCTGGCCGTTCTCGACGGCGGCGATCGAGGGCGAGGGGCTCGACCAGGTCGCTTCGTCGCTCAGGTCGAGCTTGGTGCCGTCGCCTTGCAGCCCGATGACCTCGAGCTTCTGGCGTAACGAAACGGGAATCACGGGGCGGGGTGGGTTGACCTCGAGGCCTGCGAGGCGCACACCGGCGACGGTGACGGTACGACGTGTCTCGCGGGTGCCGAGCCGCGCGCGCACCACCGTCGTGCCATCGTGCAACCCGCGCAGCACGCCGGGCACTTCGGTGAACTCGGCGACGTAGCGATCGTCGATGGACCAGGCGACCTCACCGGTCACCTCGCCCACCGTACCGTCGTCCCACGCCGCGGTGGCGACGAGCTGCAACTCGGCGCCTCGGTACAGCTCGATGCTCGAGGGGTTGATGCCGAGGCTCGACACCTCACGAACGGGCTTCGGGCACCCGGCGAGGAGCGCCAGCGCGAGGGGGACGATGAAAGTCTGTCGCACGGTTCGCTCCTTCACGTCGTCAGAAGAGCTCGACGTGGCCCATGGGCCGCGCGGCTTCCCCACCTTCGAGCCCCCGGCCGATGGCGCCGACCTGTTCGATCACTTCTTTGCCGACCTCGCGCTCGCTCAGGCCTGCGAGCTTGAGCACGGTGGTGGCCTGTGCTTCGACTTCCTGCATCATCTGGCTCGCGCGATCCTGGAACTGCAGGTGGCCGATGACGGTGTTGGCCTTGTCGCGCAGCACCCGCGCGGTATCCGACGACTCGCTGAGCGCTTCCCACGAGGCGGTGCGCGCGTCGGCGAGGTGGCTCTGCAGGTCGAGGAGCTGGCTCTCGAGCTTCGCCACCGCTTCACGCGCCGCGTTCGAGGTCTGCAAGGCGTCGTTGCCAAGCGCGGGGAGCGCGCGCAGCAGGTTGGCCGCGAGATCCGACACGGACTGGTTGGTCTGACGAACCTGGGTGGCGAGGTCTTGAATCGAGGCGGCGATGACGGCGAAGCCGCGGCCCGCTTCACCGATGCGCGCCGATTCCAGCCGGGCGTTGAAGGTGAGGATGCGGGCGTTCGACGCGATGGCGGCGATGGCCTGCCCGAGCTTGACGATGTCGTTGGTCCACACCCGCGCCTGCTCGATGTCCCGCGCCTGCTGGTTGGTGCGGTCCATCACTTCTTCGCCGAAGGCTCTGAGCTGCTCGGACAGGCGCTGCATCGTGCCGGTGATGTTCTGGTTCGACGACGATTCACCCGCGTGGGTGAACTGCTCGGCGACGCGCTTCAAACCATCGGAGTGGTTGGACGCGAGCTCGAGCATGCTGCGCACCTGGTTGCCGACCGCGAGCACCGAGTCCTCAGACAGGCGCTGCGCCTCTCGAATCGACTGCGAGATGTGGAGGTTCTCGATCACCTTGTGCGTCGGCAACTCTTCGATGTCGACGCGCACGCCGGCACCCGCCACGTGGGTGACGCCCTTCCACACCGTCCTGACCTGGGAATTGCTCTGGGCGTCGATGGCCTCGAGTGCCTTCGCCAGCCGGGCGACCTGGTCGTTGGTGGCGCGCTCGCTCGCGACGGCGACGTGCACGGCGCCTTGAATGCAGCCGGGCACGTGAAACGCGACGGTGAGCGAGTCGGGGCCGTCAGAGGCGAACGGCCTCGCGGCTTCCTCGAGAAAGTGAATCCACATCTGCAGAGAGTTCTTCATCACGTCACCCCACCAGTTGCTTCAAGACGGAAAGGAGTTGCTCGGGCTGAAAGGGCTTCACCATCCACCCGCGGGCGCCGGCCTGGCGTGCGCGTTCGATGAGCTCGGGGCGGCCCTCGGTGGTGAGCATCACCACGGGCATCGCCTGACCGCCCACGTGATCGAGGAACTCCATGCCGTTCATGCGCGGCATGTTCACGTCGCAGATGGCGAGATCGCAGCCCTCGCGTTTGCCGAGTGCGTCGATGCCATCGACGGCTTCGACGACCTCGTAGCCGCCGTCACGGAGGCACGCGGAGATGTGGTGTCGAAACGTGGCTGAGTCGTCGATCAACAAGATGCGCTTCCCCATGGTGGACCCCCCGGCTCTGTGTGCAAGCAGGGGGCCGGAGGTGGATCAGGGAAGATGCCGTGGGGTTGCGGTGAGCGGGTGCGGGTCAATCTCGAGCGCTGGGGTGCCGCGCGCCCCCATGAAGGTCGTCACCCACCCGGCGGACGTTGCCGACCCCTTCGCAGCCGCGTGCGCGGTTTGCGATGTCGAGTGTTTGAAGGTGGGCACTGCCCCTGCATTGTCGCCTCTGATGGTCCGAAGGCTCGCAGTGCTGGTCGCGTTCGCGGGGCTCTCGTCTCGCGCTGCTGAGAGCGAAGTCATTGATGGCAGGGAAGCGCATGAGAGCGACTCGGTCGAGGCGCAGGCATGCCGCCCGACGATTGCCTGCATGGCGGAGCTCGTCCCCGCCGGGTACTTCGAGGTCGAAGCAGGCTACGGCGGCCGCGCGAGCGGGGCGTTCGTGCACAGCGGCCAGCTGCTCCTCAAGTACTCGCTCTTCGACAACCTGCAGCTGCAGCTCGCGACCAACAACGTCTTCCTCGCCGGCGCGGGCCTCATCCCGCGCGCCTTCGATGGCGTGATGCCGGGCGTGAAGTGGAAGATCAACGGCCAGGGCACGGTGCTGCCCTCGAACGCCATCTCCTCATGATGCCCACGCACGCGTTCGACGACGCCACCCAGAAGACGTTCGACCTGCAGGCGTGGTGGTACGTCTCGAAAGACATCGCCTTCGTGCACGCCGACTTCAACCTCATGGTCAACGTGTTCGACCTGGGCGGCACCCCGACCCCGCAGGGCCTGGCGACGCTCGCGGTGGCGTTCGACCTGACGCACGGCTTCGGCTTCTTCACCGAGCTCTATTCGGCCTTCGGTAACGCGCAGGCGGTGCCGCTCGACGGTGGCTCGCTCAACGGCTTCTCGCTAGCGCCCATCGACGAGCTGGTGTTCGACGTGGGCGGTGACATCGGCCTGTACCAGACCACGCGCTCGTTCAGCGTCTTCGCGGGCGTGACCTTCGTGCCCCATCGCAAAGCGGGCGCTCCCATTGTGAGGGCGAAGCGCACACCCGGCAACGCGGTGGCGATGGGCGCTCAGCCGTGAAGCGCGGCGGCGAAAACAAGAGCGTGCAGCGGGTGTACTTCGCGCTCGCGGCTTTCAACGTGGGCACCCTGCTGGTCAGCCTGTGGCTGGGGCACCAGTTGATGGACGTGTACCAGGCGTCGGTGGCCGAGAACGAACAGTGGGCCAAACGCCTGGCCGGCTACGCGCACATCGGTCAGCTCGTCACCCAGGCCAACGGGCCCGGCAACGACGTCTTCGTCGACAAGGACGTGGCGGGCCAGCGCAAGAACCTCGAGACGCTGCGCACTGCGGCCCTCTCCGAGTTCGAAGCAGCGAACGCAGACCTCGCGCAGTTGCCCGAGGCCCAACGCGGTGAACTCGCGAAAGACCTGGCGCAGGCGCGCACCGAGTTTGGAACGCTGACCAGCGAGGCGGCCGACATCTTCCGCGACTTCGAGGCAGGCAAGCTCGACTCGGCGGGCGAACACATGGGGCAGATGGATCAGGCCTTTGCGCGCAGCAGCGCGGCGCTCGACGAGCTGCGGTCGCAGGTGCAGGCCATTCAGAGCTCACTTTTCGCCGCGCAGCTGCAGACGGCCGCGAAGTCGCAGAGCTCGCAGTACCTCTTGATGGGCTTCGTGGTGCTGATGGTGATCGCGGTGGTCAGCTACGGCTTCCGCCTGCAGGCCACCCTGCGCGCTCAGCAGGACGCGCTCGATCGCGCCGCAGCGGGCATGCGACTGGTGCTCGACAACGTCGACCAGGGGCTGATCACGGTCGATTCGAAGGGTGCGGTGGTCGGAGAGCGCAGTGATGCCACCACGCGGTGGCTGGGTTCGGTGAGCCCGAACCAGGCGGTGTGGGACCTGATCGGCAAGGTCGACCCGCGCGCGGCGAGCTGGCTCGAGACGGGCTGGGGCGATCTTGCCGAGGGCTTCATGCCGCTGGACGTGGTCATCGACCAGCTGCCCAGGCGCATGACCGCTGGCAAGCGCGAGCTCGAGGTGAGCTACCGCCCGATTCACCAGGGCAGCGAACTCAAGTCGGTGCTGGTGATGTTCAGCGACGTCACCGCGCGGGTGGCAGCCGAGCGCACCGAGGCCGAGCAGCGCCAGACCCTGGCGATGTTCGAGCGGGTGATGAAGGACCGGGAGCGCTTCGTCGGCACCTTCTCGGAGCTGCGCGAGCTGTTGGGCCGCCTGCGCGCAGGGACCGATGCGGTCACCGGGAAGCGGCTCATTCACACCCTCAAGGGGAACTCTGTGTCGATTGGCCTCGGGGTGTTCTCGTCGCTGTGCCACGCCATCGAAGACGAGCTCATCGATGACGCCGGCCCGTCGAAGGGCCAGCTCGACAGGCTCCAGACCGCGTTCGACGGCCTCGAGAAGTGGCTCGAGACGATGACCCGCGACCGCTCGCAGCGCCTGGTCATCGGCGCCGAGGAATACGACGCGATGGTGCGCGCGGTGAACGACGACCGCCACGACCTGTCGGCGGTGCGCCGCATCGTCTCGGCGCTGCAGAAGGAACCCGTGTCACGCCGCCTCGAACAGTTCGCCGACGAGGCGCAGACACTCGCGCAGCGGTTGGGCAAGGGCCCGGTGCAGGTGCTCGTCGACGGCGGCGGTGTGCGCGTCGAGAAGGAACGCTTCGGCGCCTTCTTCGGTTCGCTGGTGCACGTCATCCGCAACGCGATCGATCACGGGTTCGAGACCCCCGACGTGCGCGCCGCCCGCAGCAAGTCGACCCCGGTGCTGCGCCTCGCAGCGAAGGTGAGCGGGCAGGAGTTCCACCTCACGGTGGCCGACGACGGCGAGGGCATCGACTTCGATACCCTGCTCGAGCGGTCGCGATCGCGGGGCTTCGAGGCCACGGGCGTCGAGGCCGTGTTCCTCGACGGCGTCAGCACCAAAGACGAGGTCTCGAGCACGTCAGGGCGCGGCATCGGCATGTCGGCGGTGAAGGCCGAGACCGAGCGGTTGGGCGGGCGCGTGGCAGTGCATTCCGTGCGCGGTGAGGGCTCGACCTTCACCTTCAGCTTCCCCGTGACGGGCGTCTCGGTGCTCGCACCGCAGGCGAGGCTGGAGCAGCGCGCGGCGAGCTGAAGAGTCTCAGAGTCTCCAGTGGAGACATCGGCCGATTTCCGACCGATTTGGCGGTCAATTTCGACGGCGTGGGCTAAGAAAGCCGCGCTGTCGTTGGCCGTTTCTCCCCACCCTCTGGAGTCACTCATGAGCTTCCGCATCCGCAAGGCCGCCGTTCTCGGCGCTGGCGTGATGGGCAGTGGCATCGCGGCGCACCTGGCGAACGCGGGCATTCCCGTCATCCTCCTCGACATCGTGCCCCCCGGTGAGACCTCGACGTCTCCCGCGGCCCGCAACAAGTTCGCGCTGTCGGCGGTGGCAAACCTGCGCAAGCAGAAGCCGGCGCCGTTGATGAGCGAGAAGGCCTTGTCGCTCATCGAGATCGGCAACTTCGACGACGACCTGAAGCGCGTCGGCGAGTGCGACTGGGTGGTCGAGGTCATCAAGGAAGACCTGAAGCTCAAGAACGGGCTCTTCGCGAAGCTCGAGTCGCTGGTGAGCAAGACCTGCATCGTCAGCTCGAACACCTCGGGCATGAGCATCGCGGGCATGACCGACGGCCGCAGCGACGACTTCAAGTCGCGCTTCCTCGTGACGCACTTCTTCAACCCCGTTCGCTACATGAAGCTGCTCGAGCTCGTGCCGGGCGAGCAGACCAACCCCTCGGTGCTGGCCGCGCTGGCCGAGTTCGGTGAGCGCACGCTGGGTAAGGGCATCGTCTACGGGAAGGACACTACCAACTTCATCGCCAACCGCATCGGCACGTACGGAATGATGCGCACGATCCAGTTGATGGAACAGCACCAGGTCACCATCGAAGAGGTCGACAAGATCTTCGGCCCCGCGATGGGGCGCCCCAGGTCGGCCGTCTTCCGCACCGCCGACATCGTGGGCCTCGACACGTTCTTGCACGTGACGAAGAACTGCTACGACTCGCTGCCCAACGACCCCGCGCGCGAGACGTTCAAGGCGCCGAAGTGGCTCGAGTCGATGGTCGAGAAGAAGATGCTCGGCGACAAGACGGGCAGCGGCTTCTACAAGAAGAACAAGGGCGACGGCGGCAAGGAAATCCTCGTCCTCGACCTGAAGACCTTCGAGTACCGCGCGCAGAACAAGGTGCGCTTCGACTCGTTGGGCGCGGCGCGTGACGTCGAAGAATTGAACGAGAAGATCCGCGTGGTGCTCGGGGGCAGCGACAAGGCCGCCAAGTTCGCCGAGCAGGTGACGCTCGACACGCTCGCGTACGCGGCGCGCCTCATGGGCGAGATCGCCGACGACGTGGTGAACGTCGATCGCGCGATGCGCTGGGGCTTCGCGTGGGAACAGGGCCCCTTCCAGACGTGGGACGCGTACGGCGTCGCGAAGGGCGTCGCCCGCATGAAGGAACTGGGCATCTTCGTCGCGCCGTGGGTCGACGACATGCTCAAGAGCGGCCGCGCCAGCTTCTACGGGGCGGAAAAGCAGTTCGACACCTTCTGGAACATCGGCAGCAAGTCGGTGCGCTACGTGCCCGAGATTGGCCGGCAGATCACCGTCGATGGCCTGAAGCGCGCGGGGAAGTTGATCAAGGGCAACGACTCGGCCTCGCTCTTCGACATGGGCGATGGCGTGGCGCTGCTCTCGTTCCACTCGAAGATGAACAGCATCGACAACGACATCACGGCGTTGATGCACGAGTCGGTGGAGTGGGCCGAGAAGAACGCGAAGGGCCTCGTCGTCGGCAACGACGGTCAGAACTTCAGCGCTGGCGCGAACATCGGCATGTTGTTGTGGGCCGCGAAGGAAGGGCAGTGGGACGACATCAAGCAGCTCGTCGGCCGCTTCCAGCAGGCCAACCAGCGCCTGCGCTACTCCACCATTCCCGTGGTGACGGCGCCCTTCCAGCTCGCGCTGGGTGGCGGCTGTGAGGTCACGATGGGCGGCAACACGCAGCTCGCCGCAGCCGAGACGTACATCGGCCTCGTGGAGTTCGGCGTCGGCCTCATCCCCGGTGGTGGCGGCAACCTGCAGCTGCTGCGCAACCTCTCGGGCATGTACGCCGGCTCGAAGGACCTCGACTCGTTCAACTTCGTGAAGAAGGCCTTCCTCACCATCGGCCTCGCGAAGGTGGCGACGTCGGCGGAAGAGGCGAAGGAAGCCGGCTTCCTCGCGCAGGACGCGATGATCTCCATGAACCGCGATCACCTGCTCGCCGACGCCAGGGCGCGCGTGATCGGCATGGCCGACGCGGGCTTCCGTCCTCCGCGTCAGGCGACGTTCTTTCTCCCCGGCAAGAGCGGCGCAGCGACCATCGACATGCAGCTCTACGACATGGTGCAGAACCACCAGATCAGCGACCACGATCGCCTGATCGGCCGCAAGCTGGGCCAGGTGCTCACCGGTGGAGACGTCTCGGCCACCACGCCTGTCACCGAGCAGCACCTGCTCGATCTCGAGCTCGAGGCCTTCGTGTCGTTGTGTGGTGAAGCGAAGACGCAAGACCGTCTGCAGTTCATGCTCGAGAAGGGCAAGCCGCTCCGGAACTGACCTTTCGGCCCGGTCCTCACTTTCCAACTCGTTAAAGGAAACCAACCATGAGCGAACGAATCGTCATCGCCAGCAGCGCCCGCACCCCGTTCACCCGCGCCCACAAGGGCGAGCTGAAAGACACCCGCCCCGACACCATGGCGGCGCACGTCATCAAGGAAGCCATCGCGCGCGTGCCGGGCTTGAAGAAGGAAGACGTGGAAGACGTGGTGCTCGGCTGCGCGATGCCCGAGGCAGAGCAGGGGAACAACGTGGCGCGCGTCGCGGCGCTGATGGCCGGCCTGCCCGACACCGTGTCGGCGATGACGGTCAACCGGTTCTGCGCGTCGGGCGTGCAGTCGATCGCCCAGGTCGCGCAGGCCATCAAGTCGGGGCAGTACCAGGTGGGCATCGCCGGCGGCACCGAGACGATGACCATGATCCCCATGGGCGGGAACAAGTTCTCGGCCAACCCCGAGGTGATGGAACAGCACCCCGAGGTCTACACGACGATGGGTGCCACGGCCGAGAAGGTCGCCGCGCGCTTTGGCGTGTCGCGTGAAGATCAAGACGCGTTCGCGGCCAACTCGCAGAAGAAGGCGACGCAGGCCCGCGAGAAGGGCGTCTTCAAAGACGAGATCGCCCCCATCACGGTCACGCTCTTCGACGAGTCGGGCAAGGGCAAGCAGGTCACCGTCAGCGACGACACCATCATTCGCGCCGAGACGAACCTCGAGGGCCTGCAGAAGTTGAAGCCGGCGTTCGACATGAAGGGCACGGTGACGGCTGGCAACGCGTCGCCGTTGACCGATGGCGCGGCGGCGACGGTGGTGATGAGCGAGAGCAAGGCGAAGGAGCTCGGCGTGAAGCCGCTTGGCTACTTCGTCGACTTCGCGGTCGCTGGTGTGCCGCCCGACATCATGGGCATCGGCCCGGTGCCGGCGGTGAAGAAGCTGCTGGCGAAGAACAAGCTCACCGTGAAGGACATCGACGTCTTCGAGCTCAACGAGGCCTTCGCGGCGCAGTCGCTGTACTGCATTCGCGAGCTGGGCATCGACCCTGCGAAGGTGAACCCCAACGGCGGCGCGATCGCCATGGGTCACCCGCTGGGCGTCTCGGGCACGCGCATGACGGGCACGCTGTTGCGTGAGCTGAAGCGCCGCGGTGGCAAGTACGGCGTCGTCACCATGTGCATCGGTGGTGGCATGGGCGCCGCCGCGTTGTTCGAAGTGGCCTGACGCCCCGGTCGTCACTGCAGTCAGTCCGCGAGGTGCGCAGCCGTCGGGCGCACCTCGTGTCGTGTCTGCACTTCCAGACTGGAGTGGATCGGGTGTTCCCGGCTGGGGCAAGCTCCCGGGTGCATGGTGTCGATCCTCTTCATCTTCGTGGGCGTGGGTGTGCTGGTGCTGGTCGGCGTCGTCATTGCGTTGTCGCGGCGCAACGGGGTCGAGGTGGTGAGCCTGCGCCCGCCCCCTCCAGGGAGTCCCGGGCTGCAGTCGCCCGAAGAGCTGGTGCGCGCAGGCCGGAAGATCGAGGCCATCAAGCGGTACCGCGAGATCCACGGTGTCGGTCTCAAGGAGGCCAGAGACGCGGTCGAGGCCTTCGAGCACAACGGGAACGTCTCGGCGCTGCCGGCGAAGTCGGTGCTGCGCGAGGTCAACGACTCCGAGATCGAGGCGCAGATTCGGTCGGGTCACCTCATCGACGCCATCAAGCTGTACCGCGAGAAGAACGGCGTCGGCCTGAAAGAAGCAAAAGACGCAGTCGAGGCGTGGCGCGATAGAATGCGTGCAAGTTGAGCAAGAAGAAACAGTCCGAGGGAGAGCTGCCTGAGACGCTGGTGACGCTCATCGACGGCGTCGTCGATCGCGAGCTGGCGACCCGACTGACCGACGTGATGATCGCCGCCGGTCGGTGCATCGATCAGCTCGCCAGCATCAACCTGCGCGACCTCGAACCGAACGACGCCGACGACGGCGCGCCCGATCTCACGCTCTGGGAAAAGATGGCGCCTGCGGTGAGCAACACCGTCGTCGCGGTGAACGAGCTGTGCACGGTCATCGACGAGAGCTTTCCTCCCGGTCGCAGCCGCAACTCGATGTTCGGGGAAGAGGGCAGCGATCAACGCGCTGAGTTCGAGGCGGCGGCGGTGTTTCGTGCCGTGGGCCCGCTGCTCAAGCGCGAAGTGCAGGAAGTGGGGCAGCTCATGCGCCGGCCTGACCTGCTCTCGAGCCCCTGGGCGCTGCTGGGCGAACTGCAGGATCTCCGTTCGCAGCTGCGCGATCGGGTCAGTGACGGCGTGTACCTCTCGGCAGGCGCGCTGGGCTCGTTGACGCGGGCGCAGGTGGTGCCCGGCTTCGCGCACGAGGTGCTGCGTGCGTTGAGCTTCCGCGGCACCGAGTCGGCGCTGCGCAAGACGGCGATGGGGCGGCTCGAGAACCCCGTCAGCGGCGTCGCGCTGGCGAGGGCGCTCGACGAAGACTTCGCGGTGCTGACGTCGATGCCGGCGTGGCGTCACGTGAAGATGGAGACCAAGCGCGCGATGTTGCGCCTGCGCACCGAGCTCAAGAACGCGGTCGAGATGGGGGTCAGCGTCGAGAACGTCGAGGGCCTCGTTCGGCCGATGCTGGAGCTCATGGCCGAGACCAGCCAGGACCTCTCGCGCACGGTGCTGGTGACGCACGATCGCGAGGCGCAGATTGGTGCCCAGCGGCGCGTGGAACAGGCGCAGCTCCACCTGCAGCTCGACACGGGGGCAGGTGGGTGGGCGCTCGAGGCGGCGTTCGATGCGGCGAACCCGTTGCGCGGGCTCGACGCGCAGCTCGATTCGTTGCTGCGGGATGCCGGCAAGATGTCGGTGGGTGATCTGCCCAGTGACGAGCTTCGTGAGCTCGCCGCACGGCTGAGCACCGCGCTCTCGCGCCTCGACCTCTGAGCTCTCCGCGGCACTCGTGTGCTCAGGGCCCCGCGGTTCGTCCTCGCAGCGCGATGCGGTTCCAGTCCTTCAGCGACGTCACGCCGCTTGCCTTCACCGCCCGCGCGTCATCCGTCAGCTTGAAGTGCGCCAGATACTTCGCCACCCGTTCCTCGATGGTCGGCGCGGCGATTTCCTCACACAGTTGATCTGCCTGGTAGCTGCGACACACCGCAGGCCGGTTCTCGTACACGCGACACAGCAGGTCGTCGCCGAGGTGCGGGCATCGAAGCCCCAGTGGCTTGTCGAGCGCCGCGATGTCGGGCGCGACACAGCACGCCCCACACTTCGTGCAGTCGTACTTCCCGGGCATCAGTCGCGCCCGAGGTACACGTTGTCGAGGCACGCCGTGTCGTTGAGCCCATCGAAGAACTCGCCGCGAATGCGAACGCTCGTGAGATCTCCCAGCACCGTGCGCAGCTCGGCTTCCGTCGCGTCGGCGCCCTGGCCCGTCGGCGTGTCGATGCGCCAGCTCGATTCCGCGTCGAGCCGCACCGCATAGGGAGTCCAGTCGAGGCCGGGCGCGAACTTCAGGTTCCAGCTGATCGCCATGCCGCCGCCGTTGAGCACCACGTCGCGGCCCCGCACCTGGTTGAAGATGCTGCCCTGCTTCAGATCGAACGTGAGCCGCTTGCCGAAGATGGCGCTCGCGTTGCCGAGGAACTTTCGCGGCGCCACGAAGTACCAGATGTCGCCATCGCCCTCGTCGCGCCCACAAAGGTGGCCCGCAGGGTTGCCGCCTTCGCGTTCGAGCGTCGGGTCGGTCAACGCACCGTTGTTCGACAGCGTCCACCCCTCGCGGTCGCCTTCCCATGCGCTCGAGGCGAAGGCAGGCGGCCCGCATGCGGAACCGAAGACGCCGAGGCACAAGAACAGGGAGAGACGCACGACGCGTCTTCTCACATTCGCCTGCCGGGTGTCACCTCACGCCGGAGGTGGCCACGGCTTCAGCCCGGAGATCTCCTCCGAGCGCCCGGTCACGCCTTCCACCTGTGCGCGCTCGCGTCGGCAGAAGTCGGCAATCGCCGCGTCGAGCCGCTTGTGGAAGATGCGGTGCACGCTGTGGATGACCGTCGGCTCGAAGCCGCGGGAGATTTTGTGCTCGCCCCCCGCTCCCGGCTCGAACACCTGCAGGCCGCGCTGAATCGAGTCGTCGATCGAGTGGTACAGGCAGACGTGAAAGTGCAGGAAGGGGAACTCTTCGAAGCAGCCCCAATACCGGCCGTACAGCCGCTCGGGCGTGTGCAGGTTGAACGCACCGGCGACTACTTCGCCGTTGGCGCGGCTGGCCGTCACCAGCTCAATCGCGTCGGGCATCTTCGCGAACGCGCGCAAGAAGAAGTCGCGCGTCAACTGCACCGGCCCCCACGAGTGGCGCGAGGCCGTCGCCCGGTAGAAGCGCCACGCGAGCTCGGCGTGGTCCTTCGTCAGCTCTCCGCTGCGCACCGTGCGCAACGTCAGCCCCTGCTGTGCCGCCGCCGCGCGCTCGCGCTTGAACTGGTTGCGGCGCTTCGAGTCGAAGCGGCCCAGGTAGTCGTCCCACGTGCGGTAGCCGGGGTTGCGCCAGTGGTACTGCATCGTGCTGCGGCGAAAGAGCCCCGCGCCCTCGAGCGCGAGTGCTTCGTCTTCGGGAGGGAAGAGCACGTGCACCGAGGAACACCCCCGGTCCTTCGCGAAGTCTTCGGCTGCGGTGAGCAACTGCGCGCGCAGCTGCGCCTCGTCTTCACCGCTGGCGACCAGAAACCGGCGCGCGGTGAGCGGCGAGAGCGGCAGCCCGATCACCAGCTTCGGGTAGTACTCGACGCCCAGCTGCTGCGCGGCGTTGGCCCAGCCGAAGTCGTAGATGTACTCGCCCATCGAGTGGTGCTTTTCGAACGCAGGGCACGCGGCGATGAGCTGCTCGCCCCGCCACAGCGTGAGGTGCGCCGCCTGCCACCCCCGTGAGGCCACGGCAGAGCCGCTCGCTTCCATGGCGTCGATCCACTCGTGGCGGAGCACGGGGGCGTCGTTGGGCCGCAGCAACGCGTTCCACGCCGCGCGTGACACTTCACCGATCGACTCGAACACCCTCAACTTCAGCTCGGACCCCACGCGGCAGAGGGTAACCCCACTTTTTCGGGTGCGCTGCACCTCGGAATGGCTCACGTTCCGCGCCCATGCGTCCACTCGTGCTTGCCCTGAGCGTCACGGTTCTCTGCGCGTGCCCCACACCTCCCGGAATGGACGGGGGCACGGGAGGCGGCTTTGGCGGCGGCACTGGGGGCTCGATGTCCAATTCCTGCAGCGCCCCGTCTCCATGAGTTCTCTGCTGGTTCTTGCTCTGCTCGTCGCAGCGCCGCCCGAGCCGGTGTTGCGGTTGCGCGCAGTCGGCGACGTGATGCTGGGCACCACGGTCCCCGAAGGGAAGTTGCCGCCCGACGACGGCGCCACGTTGCTCGATGGGGTGAAGTCCCTGTTGCAAGACGCCGACGTCACCTTCGCGAACTTCGAGGGGCCCCTGTGCGACTCGGGCACCTCGGCGAAGTGTCGCAAGGGCGGCAACTGCTTCGCGTTTCGCACCCCGACGGCGTACGCGAAGTACCTCATGGCCGCCGGCATCGACGTGGGCTCGACGGCGAACAACCACAGCGGTGACTTCGGCGAGGCGTGTCGTCGCGAGACCGAAGCGGCGCTCGACGCGAACCACATCGCGTGGTCGGGGCCGCCGGGGTCGATCGCGCGGCTCACGGTGAAGGGCAAACGGCTCGCCCTCGTCGCGTTTCACACCAGCGCGTCGTGCAACGACGTCAACGATCTCGCGGCGGCGAAGAAGCTGGTGACGCAGGCGGGCGTCGACGCAGATCTCGTGATCGTCAGCTTTCACGGCGGCGCCGAGGGCACCAACGCCACGCGCGTGAAAGACGGCATCGAGCGCTACCTCGGCGAGAACCGCGGCGACCTGAAGGCCTTCACCCACGGCGTCATCGACGCGGGAGCGGATCTCGTCATCGGTCACGGGCCGCACGTCGTGCGCGGGTTGGAGCTCTACAAGGATCGGCTCATCGCCTACTCGCTGGGCAACTTCGCGACGTACGGTCGCTTCGATCTCTCGGGCTCGCTTGGGTACACGGTGCTGCTCGAGGTCGAGCTCGCCGACGATGGGCGCTTTGCGCGGGGCAAGCTGATCTCCACGAAGCAGGAAGGGAAGGGCGTGCCCAAACCCGACGAGACCAACCGCGGCGCGAAGCTGGTGAAGCAGTTGAGCGCGCTCGACTTCCCGAAAACGGCGCCGCTCATCGATGAGGTGGGCTTCACGCTCACCGCGCCGCACTGAACGCGCGTCCACATATATATATAGGGTGACGGTGGCACTCCCCTCGGTCGTTGGCGCGCAGTGCGGAACTCACCCGGCGGTGGCGGCGGTGGAGATTTGTTCGCGGTGCGGCACGTTCCTGTGCGGTGAGTGCGTCGAGTACTTCCGCGAAGAGACGCCGGCGTGCGTGAACTGCATGCCGATCCTCATCGGTTCGCCGCCGTCGTTGCGGGCGCGGGTGTCGCCGATCCTCTCCACCGTCGGGCTCGCGACGTTGCTCGCGGGCTTCGTGCTCAAGGGGCGCGTGGGGCTCGTCGTCTGGGCGGCGGGGTTCTTCGTCGGGTTCGCGGGCATCGCGTTCGGCGTGCAGGAGCTCCGGCTCATTCGTGCGGGTCAGGCAGGCACGCGCGGCAAACGCTGGGCGGTCATCGGCCTGGGCGTGGGCGCTTTGTTCGCGCTCGGCTTCGGGATGCTGCTCATCGCGTTCGGCGTGTTTCTCTACCGCTCGCGCGTGACGGGGAGCTCGTGATGGCGCGCTTCAAGACCACGTTGTTCAAGTACCCCGGCCCCGGTGGGTGGACGTTCGCGAAGGTGCCCGCGAAGCATGCACCGCCG
>JBILUC010000033.1:0-85827 GCA_044371205.1 Archangium sp. | reverse complement strand
CCTGCTGCGCCCCGGCGGCCTCTTCATCGCCGGTCACACCGAGACCCTGCACGGCGTGCAGACCGGGCTGGTCTGCGAGCGCCCGTCCCTCTACCGCAAGCCGGAGCGTGCCCCATGACCGCCAGCGGCCTGATTCAAGCCCCCCAGGCCGAGTGGATTCGCCGTTCTGTCGTCGTACCGATGGGCAACCTCGTCGTCTCGCGCGACCTGAACGCCGTGCTCGTCACCTACGCGCTGGGCTCGTGCATCGCCGTGCTGGCGTGGGACCCGACGCGCAAGGTGGGCGGCATGCTCCACTTCATGTTGCCCTCGTCTGCGGGCCAACCCGAGCGCGCAGCCCGCGAGCCCGGCGTCTTCGCTGACACGGGAGTGCCCCTGCTCTTCGAGCGGCTCTACGCACTGGGCACCAGCAAGCGGGAACTCAAGGTGAAGGTCTGCGGCGGCGCCACCCTCGACGCCGGCGGCGCGCAGATTGGCCAGCGCAACGAGCTCGTCTTGCGAAAGATGTTCTGGAAGGTGGGCGTGCTCACCGACGCAGCCGACCTGGGCGGGCAGCACTCACGCACCGTGAGGCTGCACCTCGACACTGGAAACGCAGTGGTGACTTCGAACGGAATGGAGCGGCCGCTGTGAGGAACAAGACATGAGCATTCGAATCTTGATCGTCGACGACTCACCCATCATCCGCGCCATGGTGCGCAAGACCATCGCCCTCTCGGGCTTGCCGCGCGCGGTCGAAATCACCGAAGCGGCCAACGGGCGCGAAGCCCTCACCGCCCTCTCGGACGGCTGGGTCGACCTGGTGCTCACCGACCTCCACATGCCCGTGATGGGCGGGGAGGCGCTCATCGCCGCGATGCGCGAGCACGAGCTGATGCGCGACATCCCCATCGTGGTGGTCAGCAGCAACCAGAGCGACCCCGTGCGCACCGAGCTCGAGCGCGCCGGCTGCCGCTACCTCAAGAAGCCCTTCCGGCCCGAGACGCTGGCGTCCTGCGTGCTCGAGCTGCTCCACCTCCCGGCAGCGGGGGCCGCCGATGTCGGTTGAACTCTCGAGCCTGTTGCAGACCGTGGGCGGCGAGGCGGCCTTCCTGTTGTTCGACGCGCCCGCCGTGGCCACCGGCGAGCTCCCCGAAGACGCGTGGTGCGCTGAGCTCGAGGTGAGCGCCGCGGGTGAGCGACACCGGCTGCGACTGGTGGTGACCGCGCCAGTGGCCAACGACCTCACCGCCAACATGCTGGGCCTCGAGCCCCGGACCCGCGAAGCCCGCGACGCCGAGCGCGAAGGCGTCGGCGAGTTCCTCAACATCCTCGCGGGCGCCTGGGCCGTCGCCCACTTCGGGCCTGAGATTCGGTGCGACATCGGTGTGCCTCGCGTCGACCGCGGCCCGGCGCCGGCGCCCGTGGGGGAACACACCACCGAATGGGTCGATGGCATCGAGCCCCTGACGCTCTCGAGGGCCGCTGCATGAGCACGAAGGTGCGGGTGATGGTGGTCGACGATTCCCCCCTGGTCCGTCAGGTGCTGACGCGGTGCCTCCAGTCCCAGGGCGACATCGAGGTGGTCGCGCAGGCCAGCGACGCCTACGTCGCGCGCGACCTGCTGATGAAGACCAACCCCGACGTGCTCACCCTCGACATCGAAATGCCGAGGATGGACGGCCTCACCTTCCTCAAGAAGGTCATGCACTACCGGCCGATGCCGGTCATCATCGTCTCGACGCTCAGCGGGCCGCACACCGCGCAGACCCTCGAGGCCCTCGCCCACGGTGCCTTCGAGGCCGTCGAGAAGCCGACCAGCCCCGACGCGCTCGCGGCCCTGTCTGACACCCTCTGCGCCATCGTGCGCGAAGCCGCACGCAGCACCGCCGCCAAAGCCACCCGGCCGGTGCCCGCCGCCGCGCCGCCCGAAGCCCCCTCGGCCGGGCCCCGCCCCGACCTCATCGCCATCGGCGCGTCGACCGGCGGCACGGTGGCCATCGAGAAGCTGCTGCTGTCACTCGAAGCGGCCGTCGTTCCCCCCATCGTCATCTCGCAGCACATGCCCGCGGGCTTCACCGCCGCCTACGCCAACCGCATCAACAAGCTCAGCCCGCTCGACGTGCGGGAAGCGGTGGGGGGCGAGGTGCTCGTCGATGGCCTGGTGCTCATCGCTCCCGGCGGGAAACACCTCACCGTCGAGCGCGTCAACGGGCAACTCCGGTCTCGCCTGCTCAAGACGCCGACCGTCAACGGCCACGCGCCCTCGGTCGACGTGATGTTCGACTCGGTCGCCGAGGTCGTCGGGCCGCGCGCCTTCGGGGCGCTCCTCACCGGCATGGGCAAAGACGGCGCGGCAGGCCTGCTTGCGATGCGCAAGCGCGACGCACTCACCATCGCGCAGGACGAGGCCTCGTGCGTGGTGTTCGGCATGCCGAAGGCCGCCATCGACCTCCAGGCCGCCGTCTCGGTGTGGCCGCTCGACCGCATCGGGCAGCGAATTCGCCTCTACGCCCGCGGCACCCAACCCCGAGCCGCCACTCAGTGACTTGACCTCAAAGAGTGAATGATGTTCACTCTTTGAGCAATGCTTCACGAAGCTAACTCCACGCCCCGCGCCCGTCGCCGCGACGCCAACCTCTCGCGCATTCTCGACGCCGCGATGGACCTCATCGCCACCTGGGGCCTCGAGGCGCTCTCGATGGCGCGGCTGGCCGACGCGGTCGACTACACGGCCGGCGCGCTGTACCGGTACTTCCCCTCGAAAGACGCGCTGCTGGCGGCGCTGGTGGCGCAGGTGCTCGACGAGGTGCAGCTCGCGCTGACCACCGCCGAGGCCTCGCTGAGCAGCACCGCGACCCCGCTCACGCGCGTGGTGGCGCTGGCGCAGGGCTACCGTCGGTTCGCGCACGCGCGGCCACACGCGTTCGGCCTTCTGGCGAGCACGCTGGCCGAGCCGCGGGTGCTGCTCACCGGCGCCGACGCGCAGCCGGTGGTCGAGCGGGCCATCGCGCTGCTCGAGCTGCTGGCCAACGCGCTCGGTGAGGCGGCGGCGAAGGGGCTGTTGGACGCGGCGACAGGCGACGACGAGCTCGAGCGCACGCTGGTGCTCTTCTCGACGCTGCAGGGGCTCCTGCAGCTGCAGAAGCAGGCGCGCTTCTCGAAGGCGCTGCTCGACCTGGGCCCGCTGGTGAACCACGCCGTGCGCGCGCTGCTCATCGGTTGGGGCGCGAAGGCGAAGACGGTCGACGCGGCGCTCGCCGCACTTCCCGGAGGTGTCTGATGCTGTTGCTCGCCCTGCTGCTCGGCGTGCTCACGTGGAGTTTGCTCGAGTACGTCATTCACCGCTTCCTCGGTCACGAGGCGAAGCTGCGCCCCAACCCGTTTGCCACCGAGCACGTGCGGCACCACAGCGAGGGCGATTACTTCGCGCCCACGTGGAAGAAGGTCGGCGCGGCGAGCCTGGTGACGGCG
The DNA here is from genome assembly GCA_044371205.1 of Archangium sp. Taxonomy (GTDB): domain Bacteria; phylum Myxococcota; class Myxococcia; order Myxococcales; family Myxococcaceae; genus Archangium_A. The sequence continues at coordinate 82,374 of JBILUC010000033.1, read as the reverse complement.
CTGCTGGCGTGGCCGGTGACGCAGGTGGCGGGGCTGCAGCCCGGCCTCGCGTACCTCGGTGGGTTGATGGGCTTCTATGCGGTGTACGAGGTGCTGCACCGACGCGAGCACACGCACGCCGGGGTGAGCTGGTACGGCCGCTGGGCGCGACGCCACCACTTCGCGCACCACTACGCCGACGCGCGCTTCAACCACGGCGTCACCACCCCTCTGTGGGACGTGGTGTTCCGCACCTACAAGCCGGTCGACACCATTCGTGTGCCCTCGCGCTTCGTCATGCCGTGGTTGAAGGACCCGAGCACGGGCGCGGTGAAGCCGGAGCACGCGGGGACGTTCTTCGTCGCTTGATCAGGCCCGCATCAGCGGCGCTGCTCAGGGTGAAACGACGGCCTTGTAGCTGACCACGCCCTGCACCACGGCCTCACACGAGACGGGCCCATCGCACTTCGTGACCTGGGTCGCGACGAGCCAGGTCAACGCGATGTCGCCCGACGCCGACGCCGTCTGCGGGGGCACGGTGGCGTTCAACGTGGCCGGCAGGGTGGCGCCCTCGAGCCAGAGCGCTTCGGCGCCGCCCATGGGGGTGAAGGTCACCTTGAAGTTGCTGGTGCCCTCGCCCGGCAACGAGGTGAGCCAGCGCAACATCGCCCCGCCGCGAATCGTCGCCGGCGGCGAGTCGGCGATGGCGGTGCCGAGGTTCAACGTGCTGAGCGTCATCGTCATGGTCGTCACGTCGTCGGTGAAGACGATGTCGCGCGGGGTGCTCTTGTTCTCGGGCGCGATGAGAAAGCCGGGGAAGGTGCAGCGCTCGGTCTCGGTCTTCGCCTCGGGGTCGAACGCGCCGGCGCTGGCGGCGACGTTCTGCCCGTCGAGCGTCGCGCGGAGGTTCTGCACTGCCCCGCACGGCGTCTTCGTCGTGTCGTAGGTCAGAATCACCTGCAGCTGGCCGCTCAAGCGACGCTGCGCGGTGATGGCCGGGGCCGAGAGCGCGCCCAACGTGGGCGTAGGCGGCGCGCAGGCCGGGGTGAGCGCGACGAACGAGACGGCGACGAGGAACCAGCGGGAGGGCGTCATCGGCGCGGGACCTTCGCACAGGATGCGTTCACTTCAAGGAACGCTCGAGCGCGACGGAGAAGTGGGAATACGCCGGGCAGCGCCCTTCGCGATGGTCGCGCAAGAAGGTCTCCATCTCGCGGATGAAGGTCTGCACCGCCTCGCGCCGACCCGCGTCCCTGACTCGCTGGGGTACGGCGTCGAGCACGCCTCTGGGCCATTGCACGGCGGAAGGCTCGGCGTCTGCCACGCAGGCCTTCATCACGTCGCTGGCCTCGTCGGCGCGCTCCTGGGTGACGAGCCACAGCGCGTAGAGCCAGCGCACCTGCGGGTCCTGGCTCTGTTCCAGCTCCGCGCGCGGCAGCTCGGAGAAGGTCGCGGTGTCGCCGCAGGCCAGCGCGGCCAGCATCCACGAGGCGAAGTTCTCGCCACGCTGAGTGCCGGCGTTGAGCTCGTCGTAGAGCCGCCTGGCTTCGCAGGGCTTGTGCCGCGACAACAACAAGTCTGCGTACACGGCGCGCGAGCGCATCTCTCTGGGCTCGAGCTCGAGGAGCTGCTCGTACAGCACCCGCGCGTCCTTCTCGACGCGCTCGCCCTCGGCCTCACGCTCGAGCCACCCCAACATCAGGGCCTGGTGCTCGAGGAGCGCCAGCCACACGCGCATCACCCGCGGGGCCTGCAGGCGCCCGGGAATCGAGCGGATGTTCTCGAGGCCGAGCTGCACCAGATCCAGCGCCGGCGCAGGGTCGGCGGGGAGGAACACGGCCATCGACTTGTGCAGCGCGTTCGACGCATGCCGACCGAGCAGCACCGCGTCGTCGGGCCGACGGCGCAACAGCTCGAGGTCGAGCTGCCACTGCTGGTCGACCAGCGTCTCTGCCTGGTGAGCGTCTCCGGCGTTCTGCGCGACGAAGGCCATGCGACTGAGCGCCAGGCTCGCGGCGCGCATCCACTGGTCTGACTCGAGGTCGCGTTTCCCCCACCTCTCGACCGCGACAAAAACGCGCTTCATCGACAGGCCTGCCACGCCGGGTTCTCCGGTGAGGTCAGCGACGTCGATGCGGCCGATGAGGCAGCCCAGCGCGATGGCCCGGTACTCAGGGTCCGCGTCGGCGCGCGGAGAGTCGAGGTCGAAGCGCGACAGGCACTCGTCGAACGTGGCCCTGGTTTCCTCGATGCGACCGACCGTCAGGCTGGTGGTGCCCAACGCGTGCAGCGTCTGGCCGAAGAGCACTTCTTCAGCCGGCGACAGCGCCCCCTGCGCGCGGAAGTAGTCGAGCGCCGGGCGCGTGACGTCGTCGATGATGACCTCGGCGCCCGGCAGCGCCGCCAGCTTCTCGATGAAGGTCTTCAAGATGACGCCTGACAGCGCCCGCGCCTCGCGACGCTGCCCCTCGAGCCGCCACGTGAAGAAGCTGCCGGCGACGAGCAACAGCACGAGGGCCGCGGCGACGGCGATGACCGCGAACTTGTGGCGACGCCCGAAGCGCCACACCCGCATGAACGTCGAGTACTCGCGCGCGCTGACGGTGCGCCCCGCCATCCACGCCTGGAGGTCTTCCACCATCTGCTGCGCGCTCGCGTAGCGGTCTTCAGGCCGCCGCGAGAGCGCCTTCATGCACACCGCGACGAGGTCGTTGGGTGCCCCGGGCTCGAGCGCCTTCACCGGCAGCACGTCGTCTTTGAGGATGCGCGTCAGGCAGTCGAGGGGGCTGGTGCCCTCGTAGGGCGGGCGCCCGGTGAGCACCTGGTAGAGCACCGCGCCCACGCCCCACACGTCGGTGCGGTGGTCGATGATGTCGTGGCGCCCGGCCGCCTGCTCGGGGCTCATGTACGAGGGCGTTCCCACCGCGCCGACGTTGAGCCCACCGCTGATGTCGGGGGCGCGCGCGGCGTCGTCGCTGGTGCCCTGCGCCTTCACCTTCGCGAGGCCCCAGTCGAGGAGGTACGTCTCACCGAAGCGGCCAAGCATCACGTTCTGCGGCTTCACGTCGCGGTGCAACACGTCGCGCGAGTGCGCGTACGCCAGCGCCTGCGTCATCGCGATGAGGCTCGGCATGAGCTTGAGCCGGGCTTCGAGTGAAGGCGCGGCGCCGAGCGCGTCGGCCAGGGTGCGGCCCTCGATGCGGCGCATCGTGTAATAGACCGAGCCGTCGACGCGGCGGCCCACCTCGTACACCGGCACGATCGAGGGGTGCTCGAGCTGCGCGGCGAGGCGGGCCTCTCGCAAGAAACGCGCTTCCTGTTGCATCGAGGCGAACGTGTCGAGCTCGCGACCGCCCTTCGCCTGATGGAGCTCCTTCCACGCGACGGTGCGACCGAGCACGTGGTCCTTGAAGGCCATCACGCGCCCGAGGCCGCCGCGGCCCAGCTCGGCCTCGGTCGAGGTGTAGCGCCCTGACATCTCGGGCACGACGAACTCGAGGCCCTCGTACGACTCGCCGGTGATGACGCGCTCGCCGGAGTTCATCGTGTCGTCGAAGCCCGCAAACGACTCGGTGTACGCCTGCGCGCCGACGGTGAGCGCGTTGAGCGCCTTCGACGCGGTGCCGTGCGTGGAGAGCCCCTTGGCCACGCACGCTTCGAGCAGCGCGACGTCGGCGTGGGTCAGCGCGCCTTCTTTGATCAAGTGCGCGCCGAAGCCTCCGTCGGTCTGCTGCCGACCGAACGCGGCGGTGTGGCGCTTGAGCGCCTCGGCCGACAAGAAGCCGAGTTGCACTGCGAGCAGGCCGAAGAGCTTGTCTTGGGGAGTCGAAGCCACGGCGCGCAGCGGAGCACTCCGCAGGGGAAATCAACATCCCCCTCTCCCCTCACGGGGGAGAGGGTCGGGGAGAGGGGTGACCGTCTCTCAACGTCTCACCAGCTGAACGACACACGCTCGAGAATCGACACGTGCGTCGCGCCCGGCACGAAGACAGCCTTCGTCCTGGCTGCCTGCGCCAGCTCCTCCGCCATCGACTGCGGCAACGTCGAGTCGGTCTCTCCGTGAAACACCTCGACCGGGCACCGCACGTCACGCAGCGCCTGACCCACCTCGTACACGTCGCCCCGCATCGCCCGCGCCCACGGCACCTGCGGCAGCATCGCCAGCGCGCTCGCCCCCGCGAGCAGCACCAGCTTCGAGGGCCGTGACTTCGCCGCGAGGTGCGTCGCCACCGGAGCCCCGAGCGAGAACGCGACGAACACCATGCGTGAAGGCTCGACCTGCAACGCCTCGACCACTCGCTTCGCATCAACGTCGGCAGTGGCCGGGCGCATCATGCCGCCCGAGCCATCGAAGCCGCGGTACGCGAAGGTCGCGAGCCCTACGTCGGCGTCACCCGCGAGGCGCGTGAGCAGCTTCATGCCCTGCTCGAGCTGCGCTTCGTCATTGCCCGGGAAGAACACCAGCCACTTCGCGTCGGCCGACTTCGGCGCCCGCTTCGCCACGCGCAGCTGCACGCCCGGCTCGACCGCGACCGCGCTCACCTCGAAGCCCGGCAGCACCGTCGAGCGCGCCGGCCCCGTGAGATACGGAAAACGGAGCAGCTTCGGTCCCGTCATTCGCCAGAGCACGAGCGCCCCTCCCACGACGAGGACGAGAGCCGCCACCACCACCGCCGCGCGTCGCATCACCGCTCAATACAGCATCAGCTTCGAAGCGCGCGCGAAGGCAGAACTCTCGGCCCTGCCCCTCGATGACGGGCCGGGTGCAAGAAGTCTCGACTGGAGCTCAACGAGTCCTTTCCGCCGCGCGCCCACGTGGCAAAACCCTCTGGTGGCAATCGAGCCCGGTCAGCGCCTCGGCAAGCTGCTCGTCATTCGCCGCCTCGGTGCCGGCGGCATCGGCGCGGTGTGGGAAGTCGAGCACACGCTGACCCGTCACCGCCGCGCGATGAAGGTGCTGCACGAGCGCTACGCCACCAGCCCCGACGTCGTGGAGCGCTTTCTGCGCGAAGCGTCGGCCGCCGGGCGCATCGGCAACCCGCACATCGTCGAGACCTTCGACGCCGGCCAGCACGACGACGGCACTCATTATCTGTTGATGGAGTTGCTCAGCGGAGAAGCGCTCTCGAGCCGCCTGCGCAACTCGCCGCCGACCATCGGTGAAGCCGCCGGCTGGCTGCGACAGGCCTGCCTCGCGCTCGCGGCCGCGCACGCCGCGGGCATCGTTCACCGCGACCTGAAGCCCGACAACCTCTTCCTCACCGTGGACCCCGACGGGCGGCCCTTCTTGAAGGTGCTCGACTTCGGGGTGTCGCTCTTCGAGGACCTGTCGGGCACCGGCGAGCGGCTCACCCGCGAAGGCAGCGCGATGGGCACGCCGCTCTACATGTCGCCCGAGCAGCTGCAGGGCCAGCGGGTGGACCTGCGCACCGACCTCTACGCGCTCGGTGTGATTCTCTACGAGACGCTCACGCTGCGAGCCCCCTTCGACGCGCCCACCCTCGCGGCGCTGGCAGTGAAGGTGGCCACCGGTGACGCCCCCTCGGTGCAGACGCTGCGCCCCGAGGTGCCCGACGCGCTGGCGGCCGTGGTGAAGCGCGCGATGCACCGCGAGAAGGCCGAGCGCTTTGGCTCGGCGCTCGAGCTCTACGAGGCGCTGGGCCCCTTCGTAGAAGTCCACGCCGCGGAGTCGTTGGGCGACACCCTCTCCAGCAGCCGCATCAAGACGAGCCACGACACCGAGCGACAGACGCCGTCGCAGCCGCCGCCGGGGAAACCGCGAACGTGGCTCGCCCCCGCGGTGGTGGCCACCGCAGTCGCGCTCGGCGGTGGCTGGCTCGGGGTGACGCGCACCACCGAAGTGCCCCGCACGCCGGTGCTGCTGCCGCTTCCCGGGCCCCCGGAGGTGCCGACCACCGTCATCGACGCGGGGACGCAGGCGGCGCCCGTCGAAGCACCCGATGCGGGGCCGAGCGCGCCCCTCGACGCGGGTCGGCCTGCGACCGACGCCGGGCGCCCGCGCGGGAAGTCTTCACCGCTCATCACCGACAGTCCCTTCGGAGGCCCGTGAATGACGACCCTGCTGCTCACGCTGCTCCTCACGGCGCCCAGCAACGCCGAGCTCAACGAGCGCTTCTCGCGCGGCGTGCGCTTGTTCGATGAAGGTCGCGTCGGTGACGCGATGCTCGAGTTCGAAGCGCTCGAGGCGCTCAAACCCAACCCCGTGGTGCGCTTCAACCTCGCGCACTGCCACGCGCGGCAGGGCCACCCGTTGCGCGCGGTGCCGTTGCTCGAAGCGCTGCTCAAAGAGAAGCAGCTCGCCCCCGACCGCCTCGCCGCGGCAGAACGCCTGCTGGTCGAGCAGCGCGGGCGCATCGCCACGCTCGAGCTGAGCAGCGATGCGGGCCCGCTCGAAGGCGTGCTCGAGCTCGACGGTGTCTCGAGCCGCGCGACGTTGCCGATGAGCGTGCAGGTCGACCCCGGCACCCACAACCTCTCGTTTCAGTGCCCCGGCTACTTCCCCGCGCGGCAGGTGGGCGTTGGCAGTCCTGGCGCGCGCACGGCGGTGTCGTTGACGCTGGTGAGGGCCGAGCGCCCGCCCGCGCGGCTGCGGGTTCGCTGCGCCGTGCCCGCCGTGGAGGTGCTCGTCGATGGGGCGCTGGTGGCCACCACGCCGGTGGCGACCGCGCTCCTCATTCCGTCAGGCACCCACACCCTCGAGGCGCGGCGCGCGGGCTACGCGCCGTACACGCGCACGCTGGCGCTGTCGGAGAACACCGAAGAGTCGCTCGACGTCGAGCTCGCAGTGACGGGCGCGGCGGCGGCGCTGCGCGTGGTGCCCTCGGAGCCGCAGGCGGTGGTGACGGTCAACGGCGCCCTCACGCGCGCCGATGCGCCGGTGCAGCTGCCTGCAGGGCCTCACCGGGTACGGGTCGAGCGCGAGGGCTTTTTCCCGACTCAGCAGGACGTGGTGCTCGACGGGGACCTGAAGCTCGCCGTGACGCTGGAGCCCACCACGGAGACGCTCGCGCAGCTGGCCCGCGGTCGTGCCCAGCACCGCTTCTGGGGCTTCCTCGGAGTGGCGGTCGGCGGCGCCGCAGGCATCACCGGGTCGCTCATCTGGGGCCTCAACCTGCGGCAGATGACGGCAGTGCTGGCCGACGTGCAGCGCCTCGCACCGCTGTGCAAGACCATGAGTGATGGCATCTGCCCGCGCCAGGAGTACGGGGAAAAGTCGGCGGAGCTCACGAACCTGCAGTGGGTGAGCTTCGCCGGCATTCTGACTGCGGGGCTGGGCGCGGCGGTGATGGGGGCGGGGCTGCTCTCGCTCTTCACGGCTCCAGACCTGAGCCGCTACGAAGAGCGTCCGAGTGCGGGGCCGCTCGCGCCGTTGAGCCTCTCGCTGGGGCCCGGAAGCATTGGCGTCAGTGGCCGCTTCTAGCCGCCGTGCAGAGACCCGAGCGCAGTAGACGGGCCGAGAGACAGCGCTCTGCGGGCACCGGCTTTCTCGCATCATCACGGCAGCCCTGAGCACGACGTTCAGCGCAGGCCAGCCACGGGCAGCATGGCGAGCCCCAGCACGAGCTCGAAGGCGAACGCACCAAAGCTCCGGGGTTCTTTCGAGCCACCGTCGAGGGCGATGGACACCAGACGGCCCAGCGCGGTGCAGAGCCAGCCGGCCGAGACCACGGCCCAGGCGAGCGGGTTCCCCGTCACCAGAGGCAGGAGCCCCAGGGCGACGAAGAGGCCGCCGAAGGTGGCGCGGAACTCTCCGAAAGAGGTGCGGGTCGTGGCCGAGAGGCCCGTGAAGCGAGCTGCCAACGCCGGCGCGAGCAACCCCATGAGGCCAAGGCCAAGCGTGACGACCGCGGCGAGCTGGGCGAGACGAAGGGCGAGCGTGTCCATCGTGAAGGGCAAGGCGATGCTCCGGTGCGGCGGGCTGGTGATGCGTAACCGCCGCTCGTGCGGCCCACCAGCTTCACTCAGTGCCGCATGACCTTTCCATGAGTCGATCAGGGCCGGCACTCCATGACGGTGCGCTTCAGCTCGCCGTCGACCCACACCAGCCCCACCGTCGTCTCGTCGATGGGCACGATGACCATCTGGCTGCGGGGCGTCGCGGGCAGCGCCAGCCGCGTCGACACGACGCCACCGTCGTTGCGCTTCGAGAGGTAGGTGAACTGCTGGTCGGGCCACTGCGGCGTCACCGCGATGTAGCCACCGACGTGGGGCCGGATGTCGGGGCGGCTCGACGAGTCGATGCCGACCGGCGGGTTGAGCCCCGTGCTGGCGCGCGGCGTGGGGAAGGCCCACGGCCCGGCGACGACACCGCCGTCGAGGTCGAGCTCACGCACCCGGGTCACGCCCTGCCCCAGCGCTGAGCGCGTCGCGAGATAGAAACGACCCGCCTGTTCGCCGAGCCCCACGCCCAGCACGTCAGCGGAGTCGTCGTAGAGGTCGACGATGGGTGACACGGCGGAGTTCAACGCCGAGTCCATCAGCACGTACCGCGGCTTGCCGGTGCTGGACTGCTTCCACGCCACGAGGATGCGGTCGGCCGCTGCGACGAGCTGGGGCGCCTCGACCACCGCGTCGGTGTACGACACGTACAGCTGGGCGTTGGTCTGCGGCGTCAAGAGAGAGTGCTGCGCGGTCAGCCCTCCGTCGGCATCGAAGGTGGCCGCCTGCAGGTAGCGCAGGGCGTTGACGCCGCTGCTCGTGCCCCAGCTCACCAGCCACCGCCCTGAGCCCGGTGACCACAGCGGCTGGGCGCTGGCAAACAGCGGGTAATACGTCTCAGGTGTGGTGCCCTGGCACGACGCGCTGATGCTCTCGACATCGATGTCCTCCCAGCTCTTCACCGCAGCCAACTGGGTGTCGAACTGGACGAGCGGTGCCTGCAGCGTCCACCTGTCGGTCGGCGCGCAATTGGTGGTGCCCGGGACGCTCCCCATCCACGCCGTGGCGAGCAACACGCCCTGGTCGGCGACGAGCCGGGGCCAGATCAACCGCCGCCCGAACGGCGTCGCCGAGCCCAGCGGAGTCACCCACGCCGTGCGCGAGCGGAAGAGCGGAAGCGGGCCCTGCTGCAATTGCAGCGCACGGTTGGTGCGCACCAGCTCGAGCGCGCCGTCGACGGTGTCAGACGAGGCCGCGATGATGAAACCGCCATCGATGGCCACGACGGATGGCGGCCCCGCCCACCACGGGAAGCGCGCCTGCCCGTGCAACGAGATGCGGGCGCCGACGCGCTCCCGCCACAGCCCCTCGTCGACCTGCCCGTCGCAGTTGTTGTCGATGAAGTCGCAGTCTTCGGGGTGGCCCGGGTGCACGTCGGGGTTGCTGTCGTCGCAGTCGTCCGACCTGCCTCCGCACTGCACCGACGGGTACCCGTCCTGGTCGAGGTCTCCCGCGTCGAGCCCCAGCGAGGCGTACGAGCAGGTGCGCGTGACGGCGTCGCACATGTCGAGGCTGCAGGGGTTGAAGTCGTCGCAGATGGGGTGCGCGGGGGGCAGGCAGCGGTTGTTGAGGCACAGCTCGATGCCGTTGCAGAAGTTGCCGTCGTCGCACGCGAGGTCGTTGAGACAGAAGCTGGCACCGGCGTCGCGCACCCCGCCGTCGCTGAGCCCCCCGTCGGGCAGCTCGCCCGAGCAGATGGGGCCGCGACGACAGGTGTTCTGGAAGCAGCACGAACCCGCGTTGCAGTCGCGCGCCTCGTTGCACTCGAAGACACACGCGTTGCGAGGGCCGCACAACAGCGGCGCCGGGCAGTCGCTGTTGAGCAGGCACGAGAGGCCCCAGCCGACCGGCAAGCCGCCGTCGTTCACGAAGCCGCCGTCGTTCACGAAGCCGCTGGTGACGCACGAGCCGGTGGTGCACTGCTCATCGCTGCGACAGTCGCGCTCGCTGCGACACTCGGGGCGACAGGCGCCTGCGAGGCAGACGAGGGGCGCCTCACAATCGGAGGTGTACGCGCAGGTGGCGGTGCCTTCCGGAGCGCCGCCGTCGACTGCGGGCAACTTGCCGTTGACCAACTCGTTGGGAGCGGCGCACGCCCCCTGTGTACACAGCTGCCCCGTGACGCAGTCGGCGTCGGCCAGACACTCGAGTCGACACCGGAGGTCCTTTGCGCAGCGCAGCGTGGGTGGACAGTCGGTGTGGTACACGCAGGTCGACTCGTTCGGCAGCAGACACACCTTGTACGGCCGGTCTGACGGCACGCACGAGAGCCGCTCGCCGGCGATGACGCAGTCTTCGTTGGTCTCGCACTGGGTGTGGCAGCGACGAAACGCGCACACCAGCGGCGTCTGACAATCGGAGTTGAGCACGCACCCCTCGGCCAACGCCGCCAGCGCGATGCGCTCTTCCGCTCCAGGGCACCCCAGCCACGCCACCGCTCCCACCAGCAGCACGAGTCTGCGCATGCAGGTGAGGTAGCGACAGGACTCTGCGCTGTCAAACGGCAGGCACGCTCAGCCGAGCGTCTCGATGACCCGAGCAGGCGTTCCGCTGACGCGAGCGTTGGGCGGCACGTCTTTGTTCACCAGCGCGCCAGCCATCACCACCGCGCCTTCTCCAATCGTGACGCCCGGCAGCACGATGGCCCGCGGCCCCAGCCACGCACCGGCCTTCACCACCACCGGCGCGCGCGTCACCGGCCCTGCGCGGTGCGTCGGCGGACCGAGCTCGTGCGTGCTGGTGAGAATCATCACCTGGTGCGAGAGGGTGACGCGGTCTTCGAGGGTGATGTGCTCCTCGAGGTCGAAGGTGATTCCCGTCTCGAGCACGCAGTCGCGGCCGATGATGAGGTGGCTGCCGAGGTCTGCTCCCCCGGTGATGCGCGGCTGGCCGAGCACCCGGGTGCCCTCGCCCACCTGAAAGCCGACCTGCTCGAGCAACTTGCCGCGCAGCTCACTGGCGCGCTCGCCCGGCATGAAGCGACTCACCGCCGCGACCGCCTCGAGCCGTGGGTTGAACGCGTGCAACTCTTCGCGCACCACCTGCGTCAGCTTGTCGAACCAGCTCATGTCGGCCTCCTCATCTTCTTGAAGCGCGCGCTGAACTGCTGCTCGTCGGTGAGCTCGATGCGCACGGGAATCTTGTACGGCGCCAGCTTGTCGCGGCAGAACGTCTTGAGGCGCTTCTTGAACACGTCCAGCGGCTCGGGCGCGACGAGGTTGACGCGCGCCGCGACGAACTGACCGGTGAGCGGGCTCTTCTCTGCGTACACCGCGACGTCGGCCACGTTGGGGCACTGCATCACCACCGCCTCGACCTCGGCCGGGTACACCTTCTGGCCGCCCACGTTGATGAGGTCGCTCACGCGGCCGAGCACGCGCAGCCACTCACCGTCGACCTCCACCGCGTCTTGCGTGTTGAGCCAACCGTCGGCGTCGAACAAGTCGGGCGCGTTCAAGTACCCGAGCATCGCGGCTGGCGTGCGCACCCACAGCACGCCCTCGCGAATCTGCGTCTCGAAGCCCTCGTGGCTGAACGAAATCCACAACGAGCCATCGGGCCGGCTCTTCGAGCGCAACACGCCCAGCTCCGAGAGCCCGTAGGTCTGCACGCACTTCGTGTTCGGCAGCACCTCGTTCAAGCGCTGCAACGTCGAGAGCGGCATCGGCTCGGTGCCGTACGCGATGACCTGCAGCGACGAGAGGTCGTGCCGCTTCCACGCCTCGCTGAGCAGCAGCAGGTTCAAGAACGTGGGCGAGGTCGGCAGCGTGTGCACGCGGTGCTTCGCGACGAGGCCGCACACCACGTCGGGGTCGCGCGAGGGCGTGGTGACGATGGTGCCGCCGTTGCTCAACGCGTTCATCAACGTGTCGATGCCGCCGATGTGGTCGAACAACAGAAACGTGAGCACGGTCTTGCGCTGCCGCTGCTTGCGGAACTTCTCGAGCAGCGCCTCGAAGTCGTGGAGCACGGCCTTCGCCACGCCGCTGCTCCCCGAGGAGAAGATGACGAGGCCCGCATGCCCCCGCGCCTGCAGCTTCTTCGTCAGCGCATGCGTCGGCACCCGCTCGTGCTTCGTGACCGAGACCGAATCGTCGTCGCCGATGACGAGGGTGCGCTGCGCTTCACTGATGCGCTCGAACTCCTCGCGGTGCACGCGCTGGCCCGGAGTCACCGGCACCACGATGGCCCCGCGCTCGAGCAAAGCGAGCAGCAACGCGCACGAGCCCGGCGAGAAGGTCGCCTCGACGAGCACCACGCTGCCCTGCGTGACGCCAAGCGTGTCGAACTCGGTCAACCACGTCTCGACGCGAGCGAGCAGCGCACCATACGTGAGGCTGCGGTCAGCCCAGATGAGGGCAGGCGCCTCAGACCACTGCGACAGCCGGTCGAGGAGCCAACTCTTCACGTGATGCCGCCGAGGTACAGCACCTGGCCCGTGATGTTGTCGCTGCCGGGCGCCATGAAGAAGTCGCAGACGTTGGTGCAGTCGTCGCAGGTGCCGAGCCGCTTGATGGCGAGGGTGCTCACCACCGCGTCAATCTTCGCCTGCGGCACGCCGCGAATCATGTCGGTCATGATGGGCGTGGCGCCGAAGCTGTTGCAGGTGATGCCCCACTGCCCGAGCTCGTGCGCGAGGATGCGGGTGAGCGTGACGACCGCGCTCTTCGACGCGGCGTAGATGGCCTCACCGGCGAGCGCGATGGGCGCGACGATGGTGGTGAAGTTGATGATGCGCCCGTACTTGCGCCGCATCATCACCTTCGCGGCGTCGCGGCAGACGAGCATGGTGCCGGTGACGTTGACCTCGAGCATGCGGTTGGCCGTCGACGCAGGCGTGAGCAGCACGTGGTTCATGGTGGCGATGGCGGCGTTGTTGATGACCACGTCGATGCGCCCGTGCCGCTTCGAGATGCCCGCAATCCACCCCTTCACGGCCCGCTCGTCGGCAACGTCGACGTTGGCGTGGGTGTAGCCCTCGGCTTCCCAGCCTGCGTCGCCGCGGCTGCAGCCTTCGACGAGGAAGCCGCGCTTCGCGTAGGTCTGCGCGAGGTGCGCGCCGATGCCCTTGCGCGTGCCGGTGATGAGCACCACCTGCTTGTCGGTCAGCGGCGGCTTAGCCATGCGCGGCGCCTTCCTTGAGGGTCTCGAGCGTGTGGTCGGCGAGCACGCCCACCGTGCGGAACGGGCTGTTCTTCTGAGACATCGCCTTGTCGCTGGCGAGCGTGACCGCCACGTCGTGCTGCTGCTCGAGCGCCTGCTCGACCTCGACGATGAGCGAGACGACGGCCAGCGAATCGAGCAGCGCGTCTTTGCCGACGATGACGGTGTCTTCGGTGAGCGTCGTCGGGGGCGGCAGACCGGCCTGGTCCATCACTTCCTTCACGGCGGCGTAGATGATGTCGATGACCTGCGAGCGCTCGACCACGTCGACCTCCCGGCGATGAGGAGCCTGAACTTCTACCAACAGCGTTCGGCCGACCGCGGAGAAGCCGAGGCCCCGTGCGGCACGCTCCACACTGCACGCATGGCTGCCCGCAAGTCGAGCAAGACCGCCTCGTTGGTTCAGGAATGTGTCGCTGCCCCCGCGCCCGTTGCGAACACGTCGGGACAGGTCGGAGACAACCGCGACGCGAAGTCGCTGACGCTCCAGCTCCCCGTCTCACGTCAAACGGGCAAGCGCGAAGCACTGGGCACGCGCACCGCCCACGCGACTCGCAGCGCGAAGAGGTGGCGCTTCGAGGGCAGCGGCAAGGTGCTCGGCGGGGGTGAGCGTGTCGCCCATCGTGTGGCCGGTCTTCGAGAGGCCCGGCGGCAGGGTGATGGCCTGGGTGCCGACGAACCACGCCGCCCGACGGAATCACCCTCGAGCACGTACACGTGCCCCTCACTTCGAATCCGGGGCGCAGGTCGGTCCTCGCTTGGTGCACGTGTACTCACACTGATTCAAACGACGAATCAGGGAGTACATGCGCGCGAGCGACGAGCCGCACTGCGCCTGTTGCGTGCGCTCAACGGCAAGACGGTGACGGACTGCGAGAACGCACCAGCGCCTTCCTCAGTCGCGCGCCGGAGCGACGCGGGTGCGCATGGCGCCGCGAACCGACTTCGGTGCGGCGACAAAGCCCCCGCCGGTGAGCGTCCACAGGCGCGGCGTGCGCGGGTTCTCGAAGAGCCTCGCCTTCAGCACCTCGTCCACACCCGCAGTGGTCTGGAACGAGAGCGCGACCAGACGCTCGCAGGTCGCCGCATCGAGGAGCGCCTGCACGCCCTCGGGGCCCACCGCACCGCAACCCCACGAGAGCCCCTGCAGCGCCGCCGCGTGCGGCGAGGTCACCAGCGCCGCGAACGCATCGGGCTCGGTGCGACCCGTCTCGACGCGCAGTTCCTTGACGCTCGCGAACCCGTCGCTCGCAGCAAGCGCGTGCCCGCCGCCCGGCTGCAGCTCGTCGATGCGGAGCGACTCCAACGCGCCGCAGGAAAGCACCCGCGAAAGCGCCGCGGTCGGCACCGTGCAGCGCAGGGAGAGCGCGCGAAGCGAGGGAATCGCGGGCAGGTCGAACGCCGCGGCGGCGTCTTCGGGCGTGCGGAACCCGCTGCACCTGAGGGTGAGCGACGAGAGACCGGCGCACCACGGCGAGCGGTAGAGCGCAGGCAGCGCCGCCAGGTCGAACCACCCCACGGTGAGGTCGAGCGCGCGGAGGTTCGGCGGCGCTGGCGAGGCGAGGAGGGCGGTGATGGAGGCCGGGTCGAGGAGCGTGACCGCGAAGGACTCCAGCGCCGGCAGCTCGACGCGGCGCAACGAGCTCGCCAGCCCGACAGAGAGCGACCGCAACTCCCGCAGGCGCTCTGCGGTGAGCAGCGCATCAAGGACATTCGAGGCGCCGCCCACACCCACGGAGAGCGCGCGCAGCCTTTCGACGTGCGGCGAGGTCGCGAAGGCTGCCCACCCGTCGGGCGACACGCGCGTTGCAGGGCCGGTTTCGAGGGTGAGGGCACGGAGGCGAGAGAGCGCGCCGCTCTGCACGAGCGCGTCGAAGCCATCGTCGGTGACCGCGTTCGCACCCGCATCGAGCGCCTCGAGTCGTGGGAGGCCGGGCGCCGTGAGCAGGGTGAGCAGGTCCCGCGCGCCGAGCTTGTTGCGGCGCACCTCGAGGCGCTTGAGCGCCGGGAGCGACGCGCGGGCAAGGCCCTCGGCCACGAGTGACGACGACCCGAGCCCGAGGGCTTCCAGCGCGTCACACCCCGACAGCTCCGCTGCAGCAGAGCCCACGTTCGCACCGAGGAGGTCGAGCTCTCGCAGACCCCGCAGCTCCTGGCGCTGCAGGAGCTTCTTCACCAGCGAAGGCTTCGCGCTCGCCAGCGTCTGCCCGGTGTTGACGCGGGTGATGGGCATGGCGGCGAGCTCTGGCAGCGCGAGCGGTACGACCCCCTCGCCCACGAGCAGCGCCAGCTTCCGGTTCTCGGCGCCGGCGGCGTAGTCGGCGCCCCACGTGAGAGCGTAGGGGTCATCGCCGTCGAGCTCGAGCAGGGTGCCGAGGCTCCACGCGGTGCGGGTCTTCTTTGGGAGCTTCGCGAGCGCCGCGAGGCGCAGCTCGTTTCGGGCGAAGCGGTCGAGCGTCATGGCGATCTGATCCTCCCCGCGGCGATGGGACCTGAGGCTGATCATCCTACGCTCCCGCCGAGCACAGGCTCTGCTAGATGCCGAGCCCTTCATGGAATGCCCGTCGTGCCATCGGCCTTTGAAGGATGAGGCGTTCTCGTGCGAGGCGTGCGGGTGGCAGAGCGGTCTCGAGGGGACGCAGGCGAGTGCTCGACAGGGCTCCAGCGTGATCATCGACGGCAAGTGGGCCATCGAGAAAGAGCTCGGCCACGGCGGCATGGGGACGGTGTTCCTCGCGCGCGACCTCGAGCTCGAGCGCCGCGTGGCCATCAAGATGATGGCGCGTCACCTGCTCGGTGAGACCGAGCTCGTGGTCCGCTTCGAACGCGAAGCGCGCATCATGGCGAAGCTCGACCACCCGAACCTGGTGCCGATCTACGCCGTCGGCCGGCACGACGGCGCGCCGTTCATCGTGATGAAGCTGCTCGAGGGCAAGAGCCTCGCTGACCTCCTCAAAGAGCAGACGCGGTTCAGCGGGAACACGGTGCTGCCGGTGGTCAAACAGTTGTGCGAGGCGTTGCAGTTCGTGCACGAGCAGCGCGTGGTGCATCGCGACCTGAAGCCCGCGAACATCTTCGTCTCGTCGAGTGGTCACGTGACGTTGCTCGACCTCGGCGTCGCGCGCGAGACGGACAACGCGATGACGCGCACGGGCATGCTGATGGGCACGCCCCGGTACATGGCGCCCGAGCAAATCACCGGGAAGCACTCGACCCCCGCCGCCGACCTCTACGCGCTCGCGACGGTGTGCTTCGAGTTGCTGACCGGCAAGTCGGCGTTCGAAGCCGAGACCGACTTCGAGTTGATGCGGAAGCACGTCGACACGCCGGCGCCCGATGCGGCCACACTCGTCGCGCTGCCGTTGGGGGTCAACGCGGTGCTGTTGAAGGGCATGGCGAAGCTGCCCGAGCAGCGTCACGCCAGCGCGATGGAGTTCTTCCGCGCGCTCGAGACCGCCTGGAACAGCGGGCCCCCCATTCCGGTCGCCGCGAAGCCGCCCGTTCGCGCGCCGGGGTCGATGGCCACGCCCGCACCCGTACAGCTCGAGCCACTCGTCGCCCCCCGCAGCAACGTGCCCGTCATCGTCGCGTTGGTGGTCGCGATTGTCGCCCTCGGTGCGGGGGTCGCGGTGTTCAGTTCCTCTGGACAACCAGACACAGCGAAAGCGGTCGAAGTCGCGAAGCCGGTCGAAGTCGCGAAGCCAGTCGAAGTCGCGAAGCCGGTTGAAGTCGCGAAGCCGGTTGAGGTCGCGAAGCCGGTTGAGGTCGCGAAGCCCGTCGAGGTCGCGAAGCCCGTTGAAGTCGCGAAGCCGGTCGAGGTCGCGCCGAAGGCGATCAAGACCGCCGAGGTGACCTTCGCGGCCAAAGCGAAAGGCGGCCCGGTTCCCGCGTTCGTCGACATCGATGGAGAGCGAAAGCAGGCCACTCCCTTCGTCGAGAGGTTGACGGCAGGGACGCACGTGATTGTGTTTCGGCGCGCAGGCGCGGCTCCGGTCCAACGAGAGATCACCGTCGTTCCGGGCAAGGCGCAGAAGGTGCTCGTGGAGATGGACCAATGAAACGACTGTGGGTGATGGGCGTTCTGGTGCCGTGGCTCAGCTTTGCTCAATCGCTCAGCGCAGCGGAGACCCTGTACGCCGATGGCGAACTCCCGGCCGCGTTGAAGGCCGCAGACGCCGCGTTGAAGACGACGACTGAGTCCAAAGAGGTCTCGAAGCTTCACGTGGTTCGAGGGCTCGTGCTGCTCGCGCAGAGCAAGAAAGACAAAGCGAAGGCCGCCTTCGGCCAGGCGCTCCAGGCTGACGCAGAGGCGCAGCTCGATGCGCAGCGGGTGCCGCCTGCCGCGGTGCAGCTCTTCGAGCAGGCGCGCGAGGCCGTTCCGCCGGGGACCGTGTCGGTCACTGCCGAGGGCGACGCCACCCTGCGCATCGATGGAGTCGACGTCGGCCCACTCCCGCTGACCACCCGCGTCCCGGTGGGCCGTCACCAACTCGAAGCGACGGGCATGAAGGGCGAAGTGATGCGGGCCGAGGTCGTGGTGCAGAGCGCGAAGGTGCAGACCGTGAACCTCGTGCCCACGACACCCACGACGCCTGGCGCGGACACGAACACGCGTCCGCCGCCTCCTCCCCCTCCGCCACTCGTCGAAAGTCAGCCCTCGGCGAGCAGCGCAGTCGAGACCTCGAAGGTCACCCTGCTCGAGACACCTCGCCCTCAGGTGAAGCAGACCTTCTGGGGGATGATTCCCATCGCAGCGGCTGCGTTGGGTGGGTGGGTTGGCCCGGGGTTGTTGGCCGGTGCGTTTCCGGAAGCCGGCATTCTCGTGACGATCGGAGGCTCGCTGGCACTCGGCCTGGGGACTGCACTGCTGGCGGCCTCAGCAGCAGAGGTTGAAGCGTCGGTTGGCCCAGCGCAGATGAACTGGTGGGGCCTGATTCCGCTTGCAGCGGGGCTGGCGGGGGCCGTCGTCGCCTTCCTCTCGCTGCCGTACTTCGTGGGGAACTTGAACACCCAGTTGGGCATCAGCTCGGCCGTTGCAGGGCTCGGTTTGGGCATCGGCTCAGGCATGCTGGTCGGGCGCGCCATCGGCTTGAGCGCGTCGGCGCCGAAGGTCTCCTTCTTCGTCGACCCGCAGGGTGGTGGCGGTCTCGCCGTCGCCGGCCGATTTTGAATCATCGTCTTCGGGTCGAGCAGCGTCACCGTCTGGTTCGAGTGGAAGAGGGAGATGCGCCCGTCGCTCAGTACGCAGATGCGCTCGTCCTCAACGACACCTCGCGCGGGGCGCAAGTGCACGAGTTTCGTGCGGTGAGGCTTCAGACGGCGGGCGCGCGGAGATCCTGCAGCACGGTGCCGGCGGCCCGCACGTCGTTGTCGTGGGAGGCGTCTCTCCAGGTCTCCCGGAGCGCCGCGGCTTCCCAGGCCTTCATCGAGGGGAGCGCCAGCAACCTCGCGAGGTACGCCGCCGCCGGCCCTTCGAAGGGCAGCGCGTAGGTCTGCGCGCGGAAGGCGATGGGCGCGAAGAAGGCATCGACGGCGGTGAAGGTGGGGCCGGCCAGGAAGGGCCCACCGAAGCGGGTGAGGCCCTCGGCCCAGAGGGCAGACAGGCGGGCGACATCGGCCTGCACGGCGGGCGTGAGCGAATGCAGCCTCACCCGCAAGCCCACGTTCATCGAGCAGCCACCGCGCAAGGCGGCGAAGCCCGAGTGCATCTCAGCGCACGCGCTGCGCGCCCAGGCCCGAACCGCTGGAGCCGGGGGCCAGACGCCGCTGTGCCGCTCGGCGAGGAACTCGGTGATGGCCAGCGTGTCCCACACCACGGTGCCGAGCTCGTCGACCCACACGGGCACCAGACCCGATGGAGAGAAACCCCGGTAGAGCGCCTTGCTGTTGCCGCTGGCGTCAGGACGAAAGGGCGTCAGCCGTTCCTCGAAGGGAATGCCGAGCTCCTTCATCAGCACCCACGCCCGAAGCGACCACGACGAGTAGTTCTTGTTGGCGATGTGCAGCACGTCCATCGCGCCTCAATACACCCAGGCTCCCTGGTAGCCACGCGATACGGGAATGGGCACGCGACCCATCGCGTAGACGTCATGCGCGGGGATGACCTCGCCGCCCCTCGACGTGCACTGCTTCTCGAAGGCCAGGCGAGGCCACGCTCATCACCGCCACGACTCCGAAGCCGCACACCCTGAACGCGCAGTCTGCCACGGGTCGCTGGTCGTCGATGTGCACTGCTGCACACCCCGTGTGCACAGGTGCCCGTCAGGTCCAGAGAGTCCCGGTCTCGCCGTCTTTGCCTTCGTGCTAGGTCCCAGACCATGCTGATTCAGATTTGCTACGCCAGCGTCGCTTCGGCACCCTTCGATGAACCCGCGCTCCTGGGGTTGTTGACGAACTCGCGCGCCAACAACGGCCGCGATGGCATTACCGGCCTGCTCCTCTACGGCAACGGCCACTTCGTGCAGGTGCTCGAGGGGGAAGAGGCGCCGGTCGATGCCCTCTACGCCAGAATCGTAGCCGACCGCCGGCACACGCAGGTGTTCGCGCTGTACCGGGACGTGGTGAGCACCCGCGACTTCGCCCGGTGGACGATGGCCTTCGACCGGCTCACCGACTTCAAGCCCGAGTTCCTTCGCGAGACTTCGCACGCGCGCGAGCTGGTGAACCTCTTCCTCGAGAAAGAGACGACGCTGACCTCGGGCCGCGCTTCGCCGGCGTGACCGGCTGGCCTGGTTCGACCCCGACGGCCGACGCCCGTCGAGGCCGGTCGCATTCACCTGCGCATCGGGTTGTCGGTGAAGGACCACGCGATTCTGCCGCGCCTGCTGACGCGCGCCGCGATGCCTGGGCTCCTGCTCAAGGTCTACGAGAACGAAATCGAGCAGGGCTTCGAGGTGTGGCGCCACAAGCGCTTCGCGTCGCGGCCCGCGCTCGCAGCGGGCGATGGGCCCATCGGTCTGTATCGACAATGGACCCGGCAGTTCTACGCCGCGAGCGCCTGAGAGCACCCGAGCCCCGCCAGCGCGTGAGCAGCGCTCGCCTGTCAGCCCTGCGGAACGCTGAGGACCTTGCCCTGCGCGTTCACGGTGGCGCTGAAGTAGTTCTTTTGAATGCCGCCGTTCTTCGTCAGCACGTCGAGCTGCACGCCGACATCGAACGTCCCATCGCCGTTGGGCTTGATGGCCTTCAGGTGACCGGCTTCCCAGTTGAGCGCCTTCGCGAGGTCGTTCTTCTTCGCGACGGTCTGCACAATCTTCGAGGCCTGCGCGGCGCCCTCAGGCGACTTCAAGAACGCCGACAGCGCGCGCGCCTGAGCGGCCGGTGACTGCGTCGCGGGCTTCCACCCGGTCTGCTTCGTGGGCGCCTGTTCGGTGGGCTTCTGCGTGCTCTGCGACGCGGAGGGACGACCTGCGGGGCGGCTTTGTTGAATCTTCATGAGGGCCGAAGGCTACCGGCCTCTCAGTTCGAACGGAACCGAACTTCGAACCGCACCGGGCCCGCGCTCGGTTGAAAGCCGTCGTTCTTCCACTCCTCGACGACAGTCTTGAGGCACGTGACGTCGGTGCCCGCGGAGTCGAGCTGCTCGATGCGCAGCGCCGGCCCCGTCGAGAACTGGCCGCGCACCGAGACGACCTCTCCGCCCGTCGGCACGGTGCCCTTCACGCAGCTCGTCAGCGACGACATGTTCGCGGCGAGCCACTTCTTGAGTGCGGGCAGGTTGAGCGCCCAGGCCGACTTGAACTCGACCGTGACGCCCGCGAAGGCGCTCGAGCAGATGAGCAGAGATGCGACCCACAGCGCCCTCATCACCACCTTAACGCTCGATGAACCAGATGCTGCCGTCATCCACGTTCAATTGAGGAGGAGCCGCAACGCCCGTCGGCTCGAAGTACCGACCCACCGGGCCCGAGGTGACGGACTGACACGCAGGCTGGTTCTGCCCCACCCGCAGCGACACCGAGAGGAAGGGCTGCGCCCGGGCGAAGAATAGCGGTTGCTGAATGCGCACCAACTGCGGCGCGAGCACGCCCCCTGAACGAACCAGCGCGTACCGGCACTCACGCACTGGAGACGGCGCGCTCAACACCCCGGGCCCGCTGCAGTCGGCCGTGGGGAAGTACATCGGCTGCTCCGCGGGAAGGATGGGGCGACTGAGCTCGTCGACCTTCAGCGCGCACCTGGCCTCCGGGAGCATCACGGTTTCGGTGTCGATGAACCACCCCACCACGCCCGCGTCAGGGCTGGGAGCGAAGCCACCGTCTGCGGTGACCACGAGAGGACCCGACAGCAGATACAGGCGCGTCGTGTCGCGGCCCGGCGCCCCCTGAGGGCCCACCGGCCCCTGCGCCCCAGCAACCCCCTGCGCGCCTGCGGGCCCTGCTGGCCCGGCGTCACCCGTCGCTCCAGGCACACCCTGAGGACCTTCCGGGCCCTGCGCTCCCTGCGCTCCCTGCGCGCCTGCGGGCCCTGCTGGCCCGGCGTCACCCGTCGCTCCAGGCACACCCTGAGGACCTTCCGGACCCTGCGCTCCCTGCGCGCCTGCGGGCCCCTGTGCGCCTGCCGGCCCCTGCGCACCTGCCGGCCCCTGAGGGCCTGCCGCGCCCGACGTGCACCCCACCCCCCACAACGCCACCACCACCACTCCGATTCTCGTCCGCATCACGGCCTCCTCATTCCTTCGGAACGGCAACGGGAATCACCTTCCACGCGTTCGCCACGTCGTATTCCGGCGGCACGGTGCCGATGGCCCACCCCGGCGTGGTCACCTCGACGAACGCGTACTTGGTGCGGTTCAAGGTGAACTTGCGGCCCGTCGCTGGCAGCGCCACGCCGAGCGAGGCGTGCCCCAGCCCCGACGCAAGCAGCACGTTCGCGTCGATGCCGAGCTGCCGCAAGATGATGACCGCCAGCAGCGCCTTCGAGTCGCAGTCACCGTTGCCTTCCGAGACCACCATCGTGGGGGGAATCAACCCGAACGCGGCCGACTCTTCGGTGGGCAGTCGGTACTTGATGTTCTGCACGAACGAGACGACCAGCTCGGTCAACTGCCGCGCGTCGAGGTTCTCGGCCTGGCTGCGCTTGCGGAACAGCTCGGTCAACGGCGCGATGTTGTCGGCGTTGTCGTGCGCGAGCGCCGAGAAGACGCACTCCCATTCCTTCGAGCGGCAGTTGGGCGGAGGCACCCACGTGAAGTTCATGCCGTCGCCCGCGACGTAGTCGAAGCGGCGCGCGAGGTCGTCGAAGTCCTGCTCCACGTTGCGGTGCACTTCGGTGCTCACGCCGTAGCCCAGCTCGTACGCCTGCACCCGCTTGCGCCACGCGTACCGCCGCGCGTTCTCGGGGTCGAGGTCGCCGGGCACGAGCGCATCGCCGAGCGATTCCTTCGGGCCGACGACGGGCGCGACGTTGGTCACCTGTTCCCAGTTCATGGGGTCATCGACGCTCTCGGCCACCGCGCTGACGAGGCAGCAACAGAGCAGGAACGACACCACCAGCAGCCCCATGAAGACGCGAAAGCACCCGCCGCCCTTCTTCGGGGGAGGCGGCAGTCTCACGTACGGCGCGGGCGGCTGCCCGGGTGCCGCGGCCCATCTCATGGCACCGCGACTCCCGTGCCGTCGGGCAGCTGCGGCAGCGGAATGAGCCCGGCCAGCAACTCTTCGAGCCCCGGCGCGGCGAGCAGGGCCAGCGTGACGATGATGGCGCCCAGCACCAGCGCGGGCGCGACCTTGCCGGCACGCACCGCGGCGACCTCATCGACGCCGGGCGTGAGCCGGTTGAAGAGAAAGACCCCCAGCACCAGCAGCGCCGCGCCCAGCCCCAGCGCGAGCCCGATGTGAATGCCGCCCAGCACCAGCACGCGTGGCAACGTCTTCACGAAGTCGCCGCGCAGCAAGAAGATGTCGATGGTGTCGAAGAGCGCCGCGAGCACCTGACGCACCAGCAGGCCCAGCGAGATGAGCGAGGCCGCGTGCAGCACGCCGATGGCCGCGTTGTCTTCCAGGGGAGGCCCCTCGCCCCGCTCCAGCACGCGCGAGAGCAGCTTGTACGCGAGCACCACACCGAGGCCTCCGATGCCGATGCCGATGAAGAGCTTCACTGCGCCTGCCGCGAGAACCGCTCCGTTCATGCGCGTGACGCAACCAGCTTCCTCCCCCTGATTCCAGCGCGTAGAAGCCCGCGTATGCGAATCGTCTGCATTGGCGGTGGACCGGCCGGGCTCTACTTCTCCCTGCTGATGAAGAAGTCGTTCCCACAGGTGGAAATCGACGTCTTCGAGAAGAACAACGCCGACGACACCTTCGGCTGGGGCGTCGTCTTCTCGAAAGAAACGCTCGGCAACTTCCGCGAGGCCGACCCGGAATCGCTGACGAGCATCGAGGCCCGCTTCGCCTACTGGGACGACATCGAGACCACGCTGCGCGGCAAGACGACGGTGTCTACCGGGCATGGGTTCTGCGGGCTGGCGCGGCGTGACTTGCTGAACATTCTGCAGGCGCGCTGCACCGCGCTCGGCGTGAAGGTGCACTTCCAGCAGGAGCTCTCGTTCGACGCCGCGAAGGGCGCCGACCTCGTCATCGGCAGCGACGGCGTGCACAGCCCGCTGCGCGCGCAGTTCGCCAGCACGTTCAAGCCGCACGTCGACTGGCGCAAGTGCAAGTTCACCTGGCTCGGCACCACGAAGCCGCTGCGCGCCTTCACCTTCCTCTTCAAGGAGACGCCCTTCGGCCTCTTCCAGGTGCACGCCTACCCGTTCACCGCGACGCCGCTCGCGCCGTCAGGCGCGCTGAGCACCTTCATCGTCGAGTGCCACGAAGACGTGTGGAAGAAGGCTGGCCTTGACACGAAGAGCGAGGCCGAGTCGGTCGCCTTCCTCGAGGAGCTGTTCCGCTCCGAGCTCGACGGCCACCGGTTGTGCCCCAACAAGTCCATCTGGCGCACCTTCCCCACCATCACCTGCGAGACGTGGGTGCACGAGAACCTCGTGCTCGTGGGCGACGCGGTGCACACCGCGCACTTTTCCATCGGCTCGGGCACCAAGCTGGCGATGGAAGACGCCATCGCGCTGCGTGACGCGCTCGCGCGCAACGAGCTCGACGTGAAGCGCGCCCTCACTGACTACGAGGCCACGCGCAAGCCCGAGACCATTCGCGTGCAGCGCGCCGCGCAGACCAGCCTCGAGTGGTTCGAGAACGCCGCGCGCTACGTCGAGCAGAGCCCGCTGCAGTTCACCTTCAACTTGATGACGCGCAGCAAGCGCATCACGTGGGACAACCTCCGCACGCGCGACGCGAAGCTGGTGGCCGACGCCGACGCCGAGTTCGCCGCGAAGCATGGAACGAAGAAGAACTCCGATGGTTCGGCGCCGCCGCCGCTCTTCGCGCCATTCACCATGCGGGGGCTCACGCTCGACAACCGGGTGGTGGTGTCGCCGATGTGCCAGTACTCGGCAAAAGACGGCGTGCCCAACGACTGGCACCTCGTGCATCTGGGCAGCCGCGCGGTGGGTGGTGCGGGGCTGGTGCTGACCGAGATGACCGACGTCTCGCCCGAGGGCCGCATCACGCACGGCTGCGCCGGGTTGTGGAACGACGAGCAGGAAGCCGCGTGGAAGCGCATCGTCGACTTCGTGAAGGGCAGCTCGCGCGCGCGCATCGGCGTTCAGCTGGCCCACGCGGGGCGCAAGGCCAGCTGGGGGCTGCCGTGGGAAGGCGACCGGCCGCTCGTCGACGGCGCGTGGCAGACGCTGGGGCCCTCGGCGCTTCCGTACAAGCCGGGCGCGCACACCCCGAAGGAAATGACCGTGGCCGACCTGGCGCGCCTGACGCAGTGCTTCGTCGATTCGGCAAAGCGGGCCGGGCGTGCGGGCTTCGACTTCATCGAGCTGCACTTCGCGCACGGCTATCTGCTGTCGAGCTTCCTCTCGCCGCTCTCGAATCGCCGCACCGACGCGTACGGTGGCAGCCTCGAGAACCGCATGCGCTGGCCGCTCGAGCTCTTCAAGGCGGTGCGCGCGGCGTGGCCTGCGGAAAAGCCCCTGGGCGTGCGCGTCTCGGCGACGGACTGGCTGGGGCCCACGGGCCAGACGGTGGAAGACACCGTGGTGCTCGCGCGCGAGCTCAAGGCGCTGGGCTGCGACGTCATCGACGTGTCGTCAGCGGGAAACGTGCCTGAGAGCAAGGTTGAGTACGGGCGCATGTACCAGGTGCCCTTCGCTGAAGCGGTGAAGCTGGGCGCCGGCATCCCCGTGATGGCGGTGGGCGCGATTCTCGGGGCCGACCACGCGAACACCGTCATCGCTGCGGGCCGCGCCGACTTGTGCGCGATGGCGAGGGAGCACTTGAGCGACCCGTACCTGACGCACCGTCACGCGCAGGCCGAGCGCGTCGAGTCGGTGGGCTGGCCGAAGCAGTACCTCGCCGTCAGGCCGCGCCGTTGATCAACCGGCGTTGATCAGGGGCACATCACGTCGTTGTAGATCAACGTGGGAATGCCGCCGGGCGCGCCGTTGTCGTCGGTGCAGGCGGTGAGCGGAACGGTGATGGACCCGCTCGAGACCACCCACGTGTCGATGGCCGCGTCGTTGTCGACGGTGCCGCGGCCTTCGAAGATGTAGCCGCCGCTGCTACCCGGGATGACGCCGGTGTCGGTCGGGCCCACGGCCGCGCCGTCGTAGGTGACGGTGAAGGTCGCGGCGCCCGCTGCACGCGCCGGTCGCGCCGTCGCGCCGGCGATGCGGTAGGTGTCGACCTCGACGCCCTGGTAGTCAGCCGTGGCCACCACCGTCGGACCGGAGCGGTCCTGCCAGCCCGTGGGCGTCAGCGCTGAGAAGTAGGCGTACCGGTTACCACGCTCGACTTGAAAGTTCACGTCGCTCAAGTTGTTGGCGTACCGGTCACTCTCGGCAAAGTAGTTCGTCTGGGCCGTGGAGAGACCGCGCAGCGTGGTCTTGGCTTCGGATTGTTTGGCGCGCGCCTGAAACTTGATGAAGTTCGGAATCGCCAGCGCCGCGAGGATACCGATGATGGCGACCACAATCATCAACTCGACAAGAGTGAAACCATGGTTCGTCCTGCGCATGTGATGACCATAGCCCATTGCTCAAGTCCTCTGCGGAATGTGCCCAATTTTGTCTGCGCTCTCCAACCGCTCTCTGCAGAGTGACAATTTGGGGCACCGCGGGTGACGCTCAGGGGCTGATCTTCTCGCACCGCACCACCCAGACCTGAGCGGCAGCGGGACGATCTCCACCGAGGGCCACCCAGCTGCGGACCACTGCGCACGCGCTGCGTGGGTCGCTCGTCAGTGCCTCGTCCAATGTGGCTGTAGCCTCGACTACCGCCCCCGTCTCGAGCAAGGCGACGCCGAGCGCGGTGCGCGCATCGGGAGCGGCGCGGAGCTCGACGGCACGTCGTGCGCGCGTCACTGCCAGCTCGCCGTCACGCCCCAACGCGGCCATGGCCCCCATGAACCACGCGGTCTGAACGGTGGGGCACTGCGCGATGAATTGATCGGTCCACGCGACGAAGGGCGCACCCCTCACCCGCGCGGCGCGCACCGACGCCTGCAGCAGCACCCCGCAGCGCTGCGGCCCCGAGAGCTGCCGTGAGCCCGCGGCGTCGAGCGTTCTCTGAAACGCGTCGAGCGCGGTGCGGTCGTCGTGCGCCACCAGCCCGCGCTGAAAGTGCGCCTTGCTGGCGTAGTTCGAGGGGTCGGTCATGCACGCCGGGTCTTCGTCGGCGGTGACGTACAGCTGTTCTTCGTCTCGCCAGTCGAGCGCCGCGGTGAACGAGATGATCAACCACGTGCCCACCAACACCACCGGCGCGACGCGCGACCACGACGGGCGCAGGCGCTCGAGCGCGAGCGCGAGCCCGAAGCACACCCCCACGCTGGCCGCGTAGAGGTACCGGTCTGCCACAACCGCGGGGAAGGGCAGTACGTTGGCCACCGGTAACAGCGCCGCGAGGTAGAGCCCCACTGACAGCTTCACCTGACGAGACCCCTTCCACAGCAGCACGCCGAGCCCTGCCAGCAACGCGAGGCCGGCGAACAACCGCGGGTCGAACGGCGAGGGCGGCGAGAAGCAGTGAATGAAGCGCAGGTCGGCCGGCGCCAGCGCCTGCGCGAGGTACCGAACCTGCGCCCACACCGCCAACGTCACGTGCGCCCGCAGCGAGCCCCCGTGCGGCGGCACCACGACGTGCGCGATGCGGGCGATGACGAGGAAGTGCGCCAGAAACAGCCCCGACAGCAGCGCCGGCACCGCCGCGGCGCGCAACGTCTTCGACCACGGCGGGCGTTCCTCGCGCGTCTGCTCGCACAGCACCAGCCACACCGGCGCGACGATCGCCATGCTCTTGCACAACAACGCCGCGACGAGGGCCGCCCACGACGCCCACTCGAGGCGCTTCGAGCCACGCTCGCGCGCCGAGAGCTGCAGCCACAGGAACCCGAGCGTGAAGAAGACGTACATCGGGTCTTTGAGGCCGGCGACCCACACCACCGACTCAAGGTGCGCGGGGTGCACCGCGAACAGCGCCGCCGCCACCAGCGAAGCGCGCGCCGAGAGCCCGAGCTTCTGCCCCAGCGCGCGCACCAGCAGCACACACGCGACGTGAAACAGCAGGGACACGAGATGAAAGGGCACGCTGCGCGGGCCAAGCCACTGCCACAGCACCCAGTAGACCGAGTCGCGCAGCGGGAAGTACTCGACGAAGCGCCCATTCCACGCGTCGGCGGGCGACCACAGCGCGAGCGAGCCCTCGAGGCCGGGCCGCGCCATGCGCGCGTTGAGCGTCAGGTACAGCGGGTCGTCGAAATGCGTGAAGTCAGCGGTGAGCCCGGGGGCCACGGCCACCACCGCGAGCAGCACCAGCGCCGCGGCCGCTGCGCGCTGCACCACTCAGGTCGTGCCAGAGGGCCGGGAGGCGAGGAAGCCATTGGCGCGTGCGATGTTGCGCTGCCCGTACTCGACCAACTGGCCTGCCAGCTCTTCGAGCGTGCCCTTCTTCTCGGCGCGCCAGCTGATGGCCTTGATCAACATCGGCAGGTTGACGCCGGTGAGCACCTCGAGCCGCGCCGACTTGCACAGCTGCAGGCCCTGGCTGCAGGGGCTGCCACCGACCAGGTCGGCGAAGAGCACCACGCCGTCACCCGAGTCGACCTCGTGCACGGCCTCGCTGAGGCTGCGACGAATCTCTTCAGGCGACGCACCGGGTGCCACCCCGCACGCCAGCACCTGCGAAAACTCACCGATGATCAGCTTCGACGTCGCCACGAGCTCTTCTGCGAGACGACCGTGGGCTGCGACGACGAGACCAACCATGAGAAATCTCTAGTCCGCACCCACGAGCGCCGCAAGGTTCAGACCCACTTCTACGGGCCAACCGGGCTGGGCGCGCCGCGGGCGCGCGCCACCTCGACACAACGCTCGATCGCCTCCCGCAGCACCGGCCCGTGGGCCGCCACCTGCTCGACCCACTCGAGCACGACCGTGCAGGTGGCCTCGGGGCTCTGCTGCGTCAGCGCGATGACCTTCTCGGCGCTCTCGGGCAGGCCCAGCTCGAGCCGCGTCAAGGCGACGTAGAGCTCGCCCAGCCGCGTCGGGCGCAGGCGATGCATTTTTTCCGCGGCCGCAGCAGCGACCAGGGGCTTGCGATGCACGTTGGTCTGCATCGCCACGAACCAGCTCTGCGGCTCGTACGGGCAATTCATGGCGGCCAGCGCCGCGAAGTGCGCGCCGCGTTCCTGGAAGTTGAGCCGCGCTGCCGCGTTGGCCGTCACTTGCAGAATCTCGCAGCCGTGGGCGCTCTTCGGCAGCGAAGGCGCCGCCAGCGCGCGCTCGAAGGCGAGCAGGCTGTCGAGCTCGTTCTTCGCCGTGTAGGCGCGCAGCAGGTGCGCGTCGTTGGCCCAGTGCGCGGGGTCGACCATGCATGCGGGGTCTTCATCGGGCTCACGCCACAGGTCCTCTTCGTCTTGCCAGATGGCGCTGCGAGCGGCGGTGGTGGCGCCGAGCGCCAGAGCGATGGCCGCGAGCGCGAACTGGCGCACCCGCACGAACGACTCGAGCAGCGAGACCACCACCAGCAACGCCCCGAACAGCGCTGCATACAGGTACCGGTCGGCCATCAACGCCGGGAAGGGCACCAGGTTCGACACCGGCAATAGACACGCGACGTACCAGGCGAGGCCGAACTGCAGCAGCGGGCGCCGACGCCACACCCAGAAGAGCACCACCACCCAGACGATGGCGGCGAGGCCGACCCACAGCCTCCAGTCGGCGAGCCCCTGCGCCGGCTCGAAGCAGTAGATGAGCCGAAACGTCGAGGGCACCAGCGCCTGCTTGAGGTACTTCGCCTGCACCCAGATGGCGAGCACCGCGTGGGTGGCCCACGAGCCGCCGTGCGGCAGCGTCACCGCGTCGTTCGCCCGCCCGATGAGAATGAACTGCACGAAGAACAACCCCGCCACCGCGCCGAAGCCGAACACGCGCTGCGCGATGACCTTCCATGGCGTGGGCGTGCCGACGAGACGCTCGAGGGCGATGAGAATCAACGGCAGGCTGATGGCCATCGACTTCACCAGCAGGGCCAGCACGAGGCCGATGAGCGACGCCGCGTACAACCCCGGGCGCGGCGTCTTGCGGTACTCCGCGTAGGCCCACAAACTCGCGAAGAGGAACGCGGTGTACATCGGGTCTTTCAGGCCGGCGGCCCAGATGACCGACTCGATGTGAATGGGGTGCACCGCGAAGAGCAACGCGACTCCGCGCGACACCCAGTCCGACACCTCGAGGCTGCGCAGGAAGCGCAGGAGCAACAGGGTCGCTGCGAGGTGAAAGAGCAGACTCGTGACGTGGTACGGCCAGCCCTCGAGCTGAAAGTGCCGGTACACCGCCCAGTACACCGAGTCGCGCAGCGGGAAGAACTCGATGAAGTCGCCATTCCACGCGCGGCTGCCGTCCCACTGGTGCAGCAGGCCCTGGAGGCCCGGCCGGTCGAGGTGCTCGGTGTTCTGGTACAGGTACGTGGAGTCGTCGTAGTGCGTGAGCGGCGCCGTCAGCCCCGGGGCGAACGAGGCCACGCACACCACCGCCAGCACCACATCAAAGGCCCTCACGTTCACGGCGACCTCCCGGCCTGCTTCTCGCACAGCGCCAACGCCCCGGAGATGCGCGGCGCCAACGTCGGCACATCGTGCGACCACTGCACGAGCGGCCCACACGCCAGCTCGGGCGACCGCTCGACGGCCTCCTGCACCAGCGCCGCCCCTTCGTCACGCCCCAGCTCGAGCCGCGCCGCGCCCACCATCACCTGCGCGCGGGGTGAACGAGACAGCCGCCAGGCCCGCTCTGCTGCGTCGAGGGCGGCCTCGGGCTTGCGGTGCAGCGTGGTGGCCATCATCGCGAACCAGGTATCGGGCCGCACGCTGCAGCGCGGGGTTGACGAGGCCTGCCTCGCCCACGGCTCACCACGCTCGGGCAGGTCGAGCGCCACCGCCTGAAAGGCGCCAGCCTCGAGGGTGTCGCACAGCTTCTCGCTGCGGAGCAACACGGGCATCTGCACGCTGCGCTCGATGGCCGCCAATGCGACGCGGCGGTCCTGCGCCGACCAGAACCGCAGGAGGTGCGCTTCGATGGCGTTACCCGACGTGTCGACGAGGCACGCCGGGTCTTCGTCGCTCTCGGCCCACAGATTTTCCTGCTCGTTCCACAGAGCGCTGCGCGTCGCGCTCGTCGCGACGAGGCCCACCAGCACCAGGCCCACCACCACCCGGTGCACCTGGGGGCGCAGCTGCTCGAGCCCCAGCGCCACCACCACGCACGCGCCCCACACCGCGGCATAGAGGTAGCGATCGGCCATCACCGCGGGGAAGGGGATGAGGTTGGACACGGGCACCAGACACGCGACGTACCAGATGGCTGCGAGCCACACGGCCTTGTTGGCGCGCTGGTTGGTGCGAACGAGCCACAGCGCCACGCCCACCGCGACGGCCACGCCCAGCGCACCCCACAGGCGTGCGTCGGTGAGGCCCGTCGGCGGCGCGAAGCAGTAGATCAACCGGAACGACGCGGGGAAGAAGGCCTGCTGCAGGTACTTCACCTGCGCCCACGCCGACAGCACGAGGTGACTCGCCCAGGTGCCGCCGTGCGGGGGCGTCACCACGTCGTTGGCCTTCCCGATGAGTACGAACTGCACGGTGAAGAGCGCGCACACGCCTGCAAAGCCGGCGACCCGCGCCGCGATGCGCTTCCAGTCGGTCGCGACCCCCACCAGCCGCTCACACGCCACCAGCAGCAACGGCAGGCTGATGGCCATCGACTTCACCAGCAGCGCGCAGACGCACAGCGCCATCGCAAGGCCGTAGCGCCAGGGCTTCTCGTCGTCGCGGTAGCGCAGGTACGCGAGCAGCGAGGCGAACACGAACGTCGCGTACATCGGGTCTTTGAGCCCTGAGGCCCACTCGACCGACTCGACGTGAATGGGGTGCACCGCGAAGAGCAGCGCCGCCACCACCGACACCCGCGCGCCCAGGCCCACCCGCGCGCCGACCCGCACCAACAGCAAGGACGCGGCGACGTGAAACGCGAGGCTCGCGAGGTGGTACGGCAGGCCCGCCACTTCGAACTGCTGGAAGACGAGCCAGTAGACGGTGTCACGCAGCGGGAAGAACTCGACGAAGCGGCCCGACCACGCCCGGCTGCTGTCCCACACGCCCAGCAGGCCTTCCCACCCGGGCCGGCCCAGGGTGTCGCCGTTCAAATAGATGTACTGGGCGTCATCGTAGAAGAGGAGCCGCGCGCCAAGCCCAGGCGCGAAGGCGAGCACGGCGAACCCCACGACGGCGAGGTCGACCCAGCGCGGGGTGCGGCCGGGGGTGCTCACGGCGCGGGGGACACGTCGCCAAGGCACCACGCGATGGCCTCGCCAAACTTTGGCGCGAGCGCCGGCACGCTCTCACTCCACGTGAGGAAGGGGCGACACGCGCGCGCATCCTCCTTCACGGCCTCGAGCACCAGTTGCACGCCCTCGGGCTGCCCGGCTTCGACGCGCATCGCGCCCAGCATCACCTTCGCGGGAGGGGAGCGTGAGAGCCGCCAGGCGCGTTCGGCAGCGGCAGCCGCAATGGCCGGCTTGCGGTGCATCGACGTCACCATCACCGCGAGCCAGGTGTTCGCCTTTGACGCGCACTCGGGGTTCGCCGCCGCCATGCGCGCCCAGGGCTCGCCGCGCTCCGGGAACCCCAGCGCGGCCGCCTGATGAGCCCCGGACTCGAGCGTGTCGCACATGCGGGCGCTCTCGGTGAGGCCGGGGGTGATGATGCTGCGCTCGATGGCCATCAACGCGTTCCGCCGGTCCTTCGCCGTCCAGTAGCGCAGCAGGTGGGCATCGGCGGCAGCGGGTGCGGTGTCGACCAGACAGATGGGGTCTTCGTCGGTCTCTTCCCACAGGTTTTCCTGGTCGTTCCACAGCGCGCTTCGACTGGCGGACGTGGCGGTGAGCCCCACCAGAATCAGGCCCACCGCGAGCCGGTGCACGTGCGGTCTGAGTCGCTCGAGCACGAGCGCCACCACCACGCACGCACCCCACACCGCTGCGTACAGGTACCGGTCGGCCATCACCGCAGGGAAGGGGACGAGGTTCGACACCGTCAGCAGACACGCGCCGTACCAGATGGCCGCCAGGAGGACCTGCTGGTTGCGACGCGCGCGCCACAACGCCACGAAGACCGCAGCGGCGACGAGCACCGCGACCCCCAGGCGCCAATCGACGAGGCCCGGCGGCGGCTCGAAGCAATAAATCAACCGGAAGGTCGAAGGCACGAACGACTGCTTGAGGTACTTCACCTGCGCCCACGCAGAGAGCACCACATGGGGGCCCCACCCCCCTCCATGCGGCGGCGTCACCGCGTGGTTGGCGCGACCGATGAGGAGGAACTGCCCGAGGAACAAGCCGCACACGAGCCCGAAGCCCGTCACGCGCTGGAGCACCACCTTCCAGGGCGTGGGGTTGGCCGACAGGCGCTCGAGCGCCACCAGCACCAGGGGCAGCGTCAGGCCCATCGACTTGACCAGCAGCGACATCACGCACAGCACGAGCGCCAACCCATAGCGCCACGGCGTCAGCTCGACGCGGTAGCGCTGATAGGCCAGCACCGAGCCGAACAGAAAGGCCGAGTACATCGGGTCTTTGAGGCCCGCGGCCCACTCGACCGACTCGATGTGAATGGGGTGCACGGCGAAGAGCAGCGCGGCCACCGCCGACGCGCGCCACGAGAGACCAAAACCCGGGCCCACCCGCGTCAGCAGCAGCGAGGCAATGATGTGAAAGAAGAGCGAGGCGAGGTGGTACGGCGGGCCGCTCACGTTCCACCGTTGGAAGATGAGCCAGTACACCGTGTCGCGCAGGGGGAAGAATTCGACGAACTCGCCCTTCCACGCGCGCGAGCTGTCCCACACGTTGAGCAAACCGGCCCACCCAGGTCGGCCCAGCACTTCCGTGTTCAGGTAGATGTAGAGCGAGTCGTCGTACAACGTCAGGCCCGCCGTCATGCCGGGCCCGAACGCCAGCACCGACAACACGACGATGGCCACGTCGACCAGCAGGCTCCCGCGCCGGGGGTCGGCAGTCATTTCAAGTCTCGACGGCTGAAGATGGCCGCCGCGGCGGTGAGCAACACCGTGCACCAAGCGAGGCCATAGACGGCGGTCATCGCGAACTCAGCCCCGTCGATGGCGAGACCGTACGCGGCGTCGTCGCGGTAGTCGAAACGGTCGAGGTTGGGCAGCACGCGGTACGCGACCTTCGCGAGCGCAGACACCACGCCGCCGTCGCTGCGCTGTGCCCAGCGGAAGAGATCGGGCGTGAGGTGCCCGATGAAATAGAGCCCCATCACGCTGATGCCCGAGACGAGTTGGCCTGCGAACGACGAGAAGAAGATGCCGAGCGAGGCGAGCACCAGCAGCTCGACCCACAGCCCGCCCACGGCAGCGACCATGGCCCAGGTGGGGGGCACCTCGAAGAAGACCACCTGGGTGGCGTAGAGCGCCGACATCACCACCAGCAGCGCGGTGAGGGTGGCGCCCACGCCGAGCGCGCGCCCCACCACGAAGGTCTTTCGGGAAATCGGCCGCGAGATGACGAGGAAGAGGGTTCGCTTTTCGATCTCGCGGCTCAGCATGCCGACGCTGAGATACAGCGTGATGCCCACCAGCAGCGCGCTCATCACGCCCAGCCCGAAGTTGGTCACCGCGCGGTCGAGCGTGAAGATGGTGGTGTTGAGCACCACGGTGGTGAGCAGAATCAGCACCGCCGCGAACACCCCGAGCACCACCGTCACGCGGTTGCGGCGGGCCTCGGTGAAGCCGGCGGCCACCAGCGCGAGCAACACCTTCATTCGAGCGTGCCTCCCACCTTCACGTCAGACGCGTTGAGCGTCTCCATGAAGGCGTCTTCGAGAGAGAAGCGCGTGGGCTGCACCCGGCTGACCCGGAAGCCTGCCTGAATCAGCGCCGCGAGGGTGGCCTGCAGCCGGTCATCTGAGATGCTGAAGAGCACGCGGCGACCCACGGCTTCGAACTTCTCGGTCTCGCCGACGACGGCGCGCACCTTCTCGGGCTCGACGTCTTCCACCACCACTTCTTGAATGCGGGCGCGCCCCGCGACGAGCTCATCGACCGAGCCCGAGCGCACGAGCGTGCCGCCGACCAGCAGGGCCACCCGGTCACAGAGGCTCTCGACGTCGGAGATGATGTGCGTGCAGAAGAGCACCGCCACGCCGTTGCGGCGCTGCTCGAGGATGATGTCGCGCATCAGGCGCCGCCCGAGCGGGTCGAGGCCCGAGGTGGGCTCGTCGAGGATGAGGAGCTTCGGCGTGCCCAGCAACGCACCGGCCACCATCGTGCGCTGCACCATGCCCTTCGAGTAGCGGCGAATCTGCATGTTCGCGTGGGCGTTCATCTCGACCCGGGTGAGCACGCGCTTGACGTCGGCGGTGAGCGCGGCGCCCGAGAGACCGGCGAGGCGACCCTGAAGCTCGACGTATTCGCGCGCCGTGAGGTGCTCGTAGGGCACCGGGGCTTCGGGCACGAAGCCCAGGCCGAGGCGAGACCTCGGGTCTTTGACGTCGACGCCGAAGAGCCGAGCTTCGCCCTCGCTGGCGAACACCAGGTTGAGCAGCACCTTGATGGTGGTGCTCTTGCCGGCGCCGTTGGGGCCGATGAGACCGAAGACTTCGCCGGGCTCGACACGCAGACTCAGGTTCTTGAGCGCCGCGACGCGCTTCCGGCCCAGAAAGCCCAGCTGGTAGGTCTTCGAGACACCGATGCATTCGACGACGGGGGTGCTCACTGGATTTCTGGAGCCTCTTCGAAGGGGGCGCGGTGCAGCACGAGGCGCTTCTCGGAGTTGACGGTCGCCCGCCCGTTTGCGTCGAGCGTGATGGTGCCGCCCATCGGGTCGACGGGCTCTTCGGCGAGCAGCCCCTGGCTCATCAGTTCGTGCAGGTCGAAGGGGCGTCGGCCCATGCGCTGTTGAAAGAGCGACGATGCGGCGTCGACGGCGGTCAGCACCTTCTCGCGGTCAATCTCGAGCACCCGTTTGCGAAAGCGCTCCTGTTCCAACGGGTCTTCCGATTCGGCCATGTGGGCGGCGAAGTCGCGCGCAGCGTCGAGCTGGCCCGCTTCCGAAAGGAGCCGTGCGACGAGCGGGCCCACGTAGCTCGGGCAGCGGGGCACCTTCATCGCCAGCTTCAAGGTCTCCGACGCGGCGGCGGGCTTCTTGAGGTCGATCTGCTGCGTGGCGAGGTAGAGGTAGAGCCGAAACTCGGAAGGCACGTTGGTTACGCCCTTCTGGAGCAGGGCCTCGGCTTCGGGGCCGTTGTAGAGCTTGTTGTCGAGCTTGATGGGCCCGAGCAACCCGCCCACCATGTAGACCCACTTGTTACCACGGTCGAGGTCACTGACGAACTGCCCCCATTCGAGCAAACGTCGACCCTCGGGCGGGAGGTTGGCCGAGAGCGCCAACGTCGACATTCGAATCCAATACAAGTCGGCGACGAGCGAGAGGTGGCTCTTGGCGACCACGCGCACCACCCGCGAGTCGGGGATGGGAGCTTCGCTCGAGAAGAAACGGCGAGGCGGCGCCTGCAGAGCGACGATGAACGCTGCGGCGGCCGTGGCGAGGAGAAGGAGAAAGGGGCGCACAAAAGAAGACGCGAACGGCAGGTTTCCCCACCGTTCGCGTTCACTCAAACGAAGTTGAGATTACGGGCAGGCGACGTCGTTGTAGTTGTTCGCCGGGACGCCGGAGGGCGCGCCCTGGCTATCGGAGCAAGCCGATGCGGCGACGACGACGGTCATCGAACCACCGATGAGCCAGTTGTCCGTGGCGGAGTCGTTGTCAACGGTGCCGGTCGCCGAGCCGACGAAGGAGCCGTTCGAGCCCCCCGCGACACCCGGAGGCGCGACGGAGGTCGACGCACCGTCGAGCGAGAACGAAGCGTTCGTGCCGTCGTACGAAGGGGCCGCGGTCGCACCGGGGATGCGGTAGGTGTCGACCTGAATGCCCGAGGGGTTGCTCTCGGTGCCGATGGCGGCGCCGCTGCGGCTCTGCATCGAGCCGGTGCCGAGGCGGTACGCGTAGCGGTTACCACGCTCCGGGATGAAGCCGATGGTCTGCATGTCCTGCGAGTAGGTGTCGCGCTCAGCGAAGTACGACTTCTCGGCCTGGAACATCGCCTTGAGGTTCGTCTTCGCTTCCGACTGCTTCGAGCGAGCCTGGAACTTGATGAAGTTCGGGATCGCGATGGCCGCGAGGATGCCGATGATCGCGACGACGATCATGAGCTCGACGAGGGTAAAGCCCTTCTTCTTGATCAGTTTCTTCATTGAATCTCCTGTGGGTTGAGAGCAGCCTGCGGGACTGGCCCCAAGCAATCGGCGAACCAACGCCGGAGCGAGCGGCACGCAGTGTACTTCTCGCTGGTTGAGATCCAAGAAAATGAGCGACAACTGACAAGAAACGTCAGCTGGGTGCCGCCAACTGTCCGCCTACACTGCCCCACGTGAAGCGCGGTGGATCACACTTTGGCTGGTGGGTGCTCGCCCTCGTCGTCGTCGGCGCAGGGCCCCTCTTCGGTGCGCGACACTTCTTCTACCGCGACGTGAGCCGGCAGTACGAGGCCACCGCCGCGCGCCTCGTCGCTGCGCGTGCCGCCCACGAGCTACCGCTGTGGAACCCGGCGACCCAATCGGGCATCCCGCTGTGGGCCAACCTGCACGCCGGGGCGGTGGCGCCTCATGTGGTGCTGACGACCTCCCTCCCGTTCAGCGTCGGCTACGCGTGGGCCGTGCTGCTCGCCCTCGTCGCCCTGGGCGTCGGCAGCGAGCGCCTGCTGCGACACTTCGTTCCAGCGGCGTCCGCCACGTGGGGCGCGGTGGTCATCACCTTGAGCGGCCTGGTGCTCGGCGCCACCAGCTACCTCCCGCTGCTCGTCGGGGTGGCGTGCATCCCCTGGCAGGCCGCCACGCTGCTCCATGACCCGCGACTGAAGGCTTTGCACTCGATTCCCCTCGCGCTGCTCTTCGCGGTGCAACTGCTCGAGGGAGACCCGTCGACCGCCGTGATGGGCGCGCTCATCAGCCTCGCGCTCGCGCCCCGCCGCGTGCTCGCCCTCGTCGGCTCAGGCGTCATCGCGCTCGGGCTGAGCGCCGTGGTGATTCTGCCCGCGTGGGACCTGCTGCACGACAGCACGCGCGCCACGTCTGCGTTGGACACGCGCCTCGGTTGGTCGCTGCACCCCGCGCGCCTCGTGGAGTGGGCGGTGCGGCTCCCCTGGGGCGCGCTCATGCACGCGCCGTTCTTCGACCGCTACGAGCTGGCCCGCGGGCCCGACGCGCAACCCTTCTTCCTCGACCAGGGGCTGGGGGTGGTCGCCGCGCTGCTGGTGCCGGTGGCGCTCTTCACCCGCGGCCGCCTGCGCGCGGCAGGTCTGGCGCTGATGGGCGCAGGGCTGCTGCTCTCGCTCGGCAGACACGTCGCCGACGGCGCGCTGCACACCCTGCCCCCCTTCTCGATGTTCCGCTTCCCCGAGCGGTGGGCGGTGCTCACGCTCTTTGGCGCCGGGCTGTTGACCGCGCACGCCGCCGCCGCCATCTGGGCCAACCCACGTCACCTGCGGACCCTCGGCGCGTGGTCGCTGGTGGTCGCGCTCGCGGCGGTGGCGCTCGGCGCTGCGGCGCTCTTCCCCTCGACGCGCGGGCTCATCACCCTCGGGTGCACCGCGGCGCTGGTGGGCTCGAGCGCCCTGCTCTTGCGCAGCCGCGTCGTCGCGGCGCTCTGTCTCGTCGCGGGCGCTGCGGTCGACGGGCACCACGCGGTGAGCGAATCGGTGATGACGGTCGCGGCGCAGCCGGTGAGCGCTGCTGCCTCTGTGGAGACCATGAAGCAGCGCGGCGGGCGCGTGTGGCGTGACAACAGCTCGCTGCGCGCGGCCGAGCTCCCGCCGCGAGGCGAAGCCGCGTTCGCGGCCGAGTTGACGTCGAACGTGCGCACCTTCGCGAGCGGCGTGGCCACGCTCCAGGGAGTCGACGAGCTGCGCGGGTACAGCCCGGTCTACCTGCGGCACTGGGAGCTCGTGCTCCGCACCTTCGCGCAGCGCCACGACGTGCTCTTTCGCGTCTTCGACGTGTGCTGGGTGGTGGCGGCGCCCGACAAGACGTGGGCCTCGCGCACGCCCCCGGTCGCCGTCGAGGCGCTCTCGCCGCAGGCGACGCTCTACCGCTACGACGCGTGCGGTGGCCGCGCGTGGGCAGCGCAGGAGGTCGTGGCGGTGCCCACCCACGAGGCCGCGCTCAAGGCGATGGAGGCACCCACCTTCGACCCGCTGCACACCGCCATCGTCGAGGCCGACTTCGCGGGCCGCATGGCACCGACCCGGGCCGAGGTGCGCCTCACCCGCACGAGCCCCGGCGTCATCGAGCTCGACGTGGAGGGTACGGGCCCGCGCTTCGTGGTGGTGAGCGAGACGTTCGCGCCGGGGTGGCAGGTGGAGGTGGATGGGCAGGCGTCGCAGGTGCTGCGTGTCGACGGCGCCGTGATGGGGGTGTTGCTGACCGACGCCCACCGCCACGTCACCTTGCGGTACGTCGAGCCCTCGCTGGTGACAGGGGCGTTCATCAGCGGAGCGACCGTGCTGCTGGTGCTCGCGCTGTGGCGACGCTCGCGCTGATCAGCCGGTGCGTGTGAGGGGTGTTGCTGCCCGATGCGGAGGCAGACCGCGCTCCGTCGGCGCAGCCCTCGGCACCGGGGAGGTGAGCGCTCTTCGGGCGGGACGCGGACCCGTCGCAGCGACGGATGTCACGTCACCCAGTTCGTGTTGGTCAGGGCTTCGCCGGCCTGGTCTTCGGGGCGCTCAAGGTCGGCACCGTGAGCCCGGCGGGAATGGCGACCTCGACGCTCAACGGCTTGCCACCGCGGAGCATCTCGTACTTCAGCAGGTCACCCGCCTTCAGGGTCGAGAGCGCCCGCGCGACCTTCGAGGTGTCGGTGGCCGGCACGCCGTTGACCGAGAGAATGAGGTCACCGCCGAGGTACACCTTGTTGCCGCCGACGTCGGCCGCGACCGTGCCTCCCTTCATGCCGGCCTTTGCAGCGGGGCTGTCGGCGCGCACGTGCTCGACGAGGAACGCGCCGTCATGGGGCCAGTTGAAGAGCTCCGCCACCTCACGGGGAATGAAGCGCAGGCTCACCCCAATCCACGGAAGGGACTCGTCGAACAACCGCGTGCGCACCGTGCTGCTGGGCACCGCGAAGTTGAGCCCGACGCTGCCGCCGGTCTGCGAGAGAATGAAGCTGGCGATGCCCACCACCTCGCCCTTCTCGTTGAACAGCGGCCCGCCCGAGTTGCCCTGGTTGATGGCGACGTCGGTCTGCACCACGTGCCGCGGGTGCAGGCCGGGCCGCTCGTTGGTGCGCAGGGCGCTCACCACGCCCGAGGTGAGCGTGTGTTCCAGACCGTACGGCGCCCCGATGGCGAAGAGCCGGTGACCGGGCCGCAGGGTGTTGGAGTCACCCAGCGCGGCGACGACCGCCTTCGCGGGCACGGCGTCGAGCTTGAGCAGGGCGACGTCTTCGGTGCGCGAGAGCGAGACGATGCGCGCCGAGGTCTTGAAGCCATCGACGAAGAAGACCTCGATGACCTCGGCGTCTTCGACCACGTGCGCGGCGGTGACGACGTAGCCGTCGGCGTGCAGCAACACGCCGCTCCCGGTGAAGATTTGCACGGCCATGATGGCGCCGCGGTCACTCTCCATGAAGGTCCTGGTGCCGACCTTCACGGTGACGACGGCCGGGTCGACCTTCGAGAAGACCTCCTCGAGCGACGGAGGAGACGCATTCACCAAAGCCAGGAGCGCGAGGCTGAGCATGGCCGCCCATGTTGCCTCGCAATCGTCGGAACGTCTTCGCCTTCGGTGTTGTTCTTGAGGGCGTGACGTCGCTCTCGTTGATGCTCGTGCTCTCGGCGTGGCCCGACTCCAGCGCCGAGCTGCGCCCGCTCGAGGCGCGAAAGGCGGGGGCGCGAAAGGTTCGCGTCGCCATCGATGCGGGC
The DNA here is from genome assembly GCA_044371205.1 of Archangium sp. GTDB lineage: Bacteria > Myxococcota > Myxococcia > Myxococcales > Myxococcaceae > Archangium_A. The sequence continues at coordinate 41,661 of JBILUC010000033.1, read as the reverse complement.
CACGGCGCGCCGGGCAACGAAGGCAACCACGGCTGCTTCTGCCAGGCCGAGCAGGAACACACGCTCGCGGTCGCCGACTTCCTCGCCGCCGCGCTCGAGGCGAGCGGTCGCTTCGAGGTGAAGCGCACCCGGGTCGGCGCCGAGCAGCCGAAGTACGGCGCGCGCATCGCGGCGGCGCAGGCGTTCAAGGCCGAGGTCATCATCAGCCTGCATTCCGACGCGCGCGGCTGGGCGGAACCGGTGGCGCAGGGTGACGGCGGCGTGTGCTGGGTCAACGCAGCAGCACCCGGCTTCGCGGTGTTGTGGAACGACGAGGGCCCGGCGCTGGCGGGTCGCGAGAAGTTGGGTCGCGCGGTGGGGGCACGGCTGCGGGAGGCCGGCTTCCTCGCCTATTCCGGCTACGACTACGGAGACCTCTACACTCAGGACGCGGTCGAGCCCTCGGGGTGGATCGACAAGCGCCCGAAGAAGCAGCGCGTCTATTTTCTCCGCGCCTCGCGCATCCCCACCGTCATCATCGAGACCCACCACGCGCTCGACGTCGACGAGGTCGCGCGCTGGGGCGAAGAGCGCACGCTCGATGCGTTCTCCCGCGCGGTGATGGTGGCCATCCTCGACGTCACGAACTGACACTCCCTCTCCCTGCGAGAGCGGGGAGAGGGTTGGGGTGAGGGGCTGCGTTCTGAAGTTCACGCATCACGACAGCTGACAGCTCGACCCGCCGCGTCAGCCGACGAAACGAGACCGTACTCCCCGGCCACAGGAACCCGTTCTGGCCCTTGTCATCGAGGTACCAGCTCGTGCACCCGCTCTTCCAGATGGTGCCTTCGGTGCGTTGATCAACCCCTGCGTTGAACGCGGCCTCGACCTCCGGCTTCACCTCGATCGCCGTCGCGCCCGCACGTTCCAATTCGCGCAGGTGCTCCATCACGAAGTGAATCTGGCTCTCGATCATGAACACCATCGAGTTGTGGCCGAGCCCGGTGTTGGGCCCCATCAAGGTGTACAGATTGGGAAACGAAGGAATGGTGGTGCCGAGATACGCGTGCGGCCGGTTCAGCCACGCGTCGTGCAGGCGCACCCCGCCCCGCCCGATGACGTCAGGTCGCTTGTCGCTGGCGACGAGATCGAACCCGGTGCACCACACGATGGCGTCGCACTCGATGAGCCGCCCATCGGGGGCCCGCACGCCGGTCCCGGTGACCTCGGCCACCGCGCTGGCCTCGAGCGCGACGTTCTCGCGGTTGAACGCGGGGAAGTAGTCGTCTGAGACGAGGATGCGCTTGCACCCCGCGGCGTAGGTGGGCGTGAGCTTCGCGACCAGGTCCGGGCGCTTCACCTGGCGCAGAAGGTGGCGCCTGGCCATCCATTCCCCCGCGCGCAGCAGCGCCTTCGCCTTGCCGAACGCGAGCGCGTACGACTCGTGCCGCAAGTAGATGCGCGCGCGGCGCAGCTTCATGAAGAACGGTACGGTGCGGTACAGCCACTTCGCGAACTTCGAAATGGGCCCGTCGGCGCGCGGCAACACCCACGCGGGGGTGCGCTGAAACAACGTGAGCTGCTTCACCACCGGCGCGAGCGCGGGCACGGTTTGAATCGCCGACGCACCGGTGCCGACGACGACCACGCGTTTCCCGCGCAGGTCGACCGATTCGTCCCACGCGGCCGAGTGGAGCTGCGGCCCCTTGAACGACGCCCTGCCCTTCACCTCGGGGAACTTCGGGTAGTGCAGGCCGCCAAGGCCGAGCATCACGTGGCGCGCGCGGAACACCTCGCCCTGCTTCGTGCGCACCGTCCACGTGTGCGTGTCTTCGTCCCAGCGGCATTCGCGCACTTCCTGACCGAAGCGCGCGTGCGGCCGCACCGCGAAGTCGTCGGCGCACTTCTCGAGGTACGCGAGGATTTCCTTCTGGCCCGCGTAGTGGTGCGACCAGTCGGGGTTGAGCGCGAAGCTGAACGAGTAGAGGTGACTCTGCACGTCGCACGCGCAGCCCGGGTAGCGGTTCTCGCGCCAGGTGCCCCCGAAGCCCGCGCCCTTCTCGAGCAGCACGTACGACTTGCCGGCCTTCTGCAGCGTGATGGCCATGCCCAGCCCCGAGAAGCCGGAGCCCACCACGACGGCGTCGAGCAGCGTCACGTCGTGCCCGATGGAAGCGAGGCCTTCCATGCGTCGAGCAGCTCAGCACCGCCGCGCTTGCTCGGGTGAAAGTCTTTCGCGAAGTACCCGAGCACGGGGTTGATCAACCGACCGAGGGCCGAGGGGTCGACCCACCAGTACCGGAACAGACGCCACCACTCGCGCACCGAGAACAACGCGCCGCGTTTGCTCATGAGGAGCAGCAGGTTCGGGACCATGAGCCCCCAGAAGAAAATCGAGGTGACGACCATGAGGCGGCTGCGCTCGAAGCGGGTGCCTCCGACGGCCTGGTAGACGTCAAACGCGACGCTGCGGTGTTCGTTCTCTTCGGCGGCGTGCCAGCGCCACAGCTTCGCCATCACGGGGTCGGCGCCCTCGAGCAGCTCAGGCCGCGCGAGAATGAACTCGCCCATGAGCGAGGTGTAGTGCTCGAGCGCGCAGGTGATGGCGAGCTGCTTGCGGTGCGAGAGCAGCTTCACGGAGACCCCGAGCGCGAAGACCTCGAGCTGCTCGAGCGCCTTCACCGGCAAGCCCTCGTTCGCGAGGCGCTGGTTGTAGGCGACGTGCTCGCGCGCGTGGATGCCCTCTTGCGCGCAGAACGCTGCCACCTCGGCCTTCAACTTCGGGTCGGTGAGCTGTGGCAGATAGTGGCGCACGCTGCGCACGAAGAACGCCTCGCCCTGCGGAAAGAAGAGCGAGAGCTGATCCCAATACGCGGTGACGGCGAGGCCGTGCGGGTGCCAGTCGCGAGGGGCCTTCTCGAGGGAAAAGCGAAAGTCCCGGGGCTCGATGGACATGGGACGCAGTGTGCCGCGTCACGCGGGCGGTTGCAGGGTGTGACGGTGTGCGCTGAGCGACGGTGGCGGCGAGACAGGTGCTGCCTGGTGTTCGAGTTCTGCCCTGGAGACGAAGAACTCGAAATCTGAGGGCTCGACGCAGGTGTCGGGTCGATGAGCGGCGGTATAGGACGCCGGCATGAACGCCTGCCCCGATGACGAAGTGCTCGCGCGCCTGGTCGACCACGCGCTCAGCGGCGAAGAGCACGAGCACGTCGTTCAGCATCTCTCGACGTGTGAGGCCTGTCGGCTGGTCACCTCGTTGCTGTCGCCCATCTCACGCACCGTCGAGAGCCCCCATCGCGACCATCGCCCCGAACCCGAGCAACCCATCACGCTCGGTCGCTACCGGGTGCTGCGACAGGTCGGCGCCGGCGCCATGGGGCTCGTCTACGAAGCGAACGACCCCACGCTCTCGCGCCGGGTGGCGTTGAAGGTGCTGCGCGGTGCGGCCGACGCGACCTCGCGCGAGCGCCTCGAGCGGGAAGCCCGCGCCATGGCGCAGCTCGCACATCGCAACGTCGCCATGGTGTTCGACGTCGGCGCGGTCGGCACCCGCAGTTGGGTGGCGATGGAGTTCATCGAGGGCGAGACGCTCCGCGAGTGGTGGTCGAAGCACCCTTCAGACGAGGAGCGCGTCGAGAAGCTGCTCGACGCCGGGCGCGGGCTCGCCGCTGCGCACGCCGTCGGGCTGGTGCACCGCGACTTCAAGCCCGACAACGTGCTCGTCGAGAAGACCGGCCGCGCCGTCGTCACTGACTTCGGCCTGGCGCGCACCGTGAACGCCGAGACGCCGGCCGAAGAGCTTCAGGCGCTCATCGGCACGCCTGCGTACATGTCACTCGAGCAGCTCGACCGAAAGGTCGCTGACGCCGCGAGCGACCAGTTCGCGTTCTGCGTCACCGCCATCGAGAGCTTCGCGAAGCGTCGCCCCTTCACCGCGACCACCTGGGACGGGCTGCGCGCTGCGGTGAAGGCAGGGCCCGAGCCCTCGGTGCTCGAGAGCGTGCCCGCGCGGCTGCGGCCGATGATCACGCGCGGCCTCTCGGCAGACCCGTCGTCGCGCTTCCCCTCGATGGCGGAGCTGCTCAGCGCGCTGGAGACGGCGTGGAAGGGCCCCGCCGTGCGTCGTCGGCGCGCGCTCGTCGCGGCGGGGGTGGCGACGCTGGTGGGCGTGACGGCGGTCGTCGCGCGCCCGACGCCGTGTGTGGGCATTTCCATTGGCGAGGTGTGGTCGCCCCAGCGGCGCGCGCGCATCGAAGCCACGCTCGGGAAAGAAGCCGCGCCCGCCCTCGTGAAGCTCGTGCTGGCCGACCTCGACACCTACGCGACGGGGTGGGCCGCCGCGCAGACCGCGGCCTGCACCGCGACGCGGGTGCGAGGCGAGCAGACCGACGCGATGCTCGAGCAGCGCACCAGCTGCCTCGCGCAGCGCCGACGCGAGTTCGACGCCGTCACCTCGCTGTTGGAGAAGCCCGACGCGACGGTGCTGGCACAAGCGCCCGGGCTGACGGGTCGACTGGCGGCGTTGTCGAGCTGTGAAGACCTGGAGGCGCTCGGGAGTGAACGGCCGCTGCCCGAGAACCCGGCGCAGCGAGAGGCGGTGCTCGCGATTCGAGACGAGCTCGCGAAGGCGTTCGCGCTGCGCGAGGCAGGGCGTGAGCTCGAGGCCCTCGCGCTCGCGCAGAGCGCGTCGACGAAGCTGACGACCATCGACTACCCGCCGCTGCGTGCGGAAGCGAAGTTTCGGCTCGGGCTCGCGCAGTTCGACCTCGCGCGCTTCGACGAGGCCAACGCCACCCTGAGGGAAGTCGTGGTGCTGGCGACGTCGACGCGGCAAGACCGGCTTGCCGCTCGCGCCCTCGCAGCGACGATGGCGAACCTCGCGCGGGCCGAGCGCACCACGCCTGAGTTCGACTCGACGCTGCAGCTCGCGTTCGCCACGTTGACGCGGGTCGAGCGCGCAGAGGGGAGAGACCTCGACGCGCTGCTCACCGATGAGGCCACGGTGCGCCTGTTCCAGGGGCGCCTCGAGGAAGCCACCACCGCGTGCGAGAAGGTGGTCGCGCTGCGTGAGCGGCTGCTGGGCCCCAACCATCCGCGGGTGGCTGACGCCTTGATGGCGCTGGCGGCGGTGTACGACGAGCACGCGAAGCCGCTGAAGGCCCTCGAGCTGTTCGAGCGCGCAGACACCATCCTCCGCGCGACGGTCGGCGAGAAGCACCCTTCCCGCCACAAGCTGCTCACCGACCGCGCGCTCCTCTTCTCGAACCTGGGCAAGAAGGCCGAGGCCATCGCAGGCCATGAGCAGGCCCTCGCGCTCGCCACGGAACTGTACGGCGGCAAGGGAAAGCTGGTCGGCATCTCGCTGGCGAACCTGGCCTACGAGAAGACGGAAATCGACTCGAAGGGCGCCATCGAGCTCTTTGAGAAGGCGCGGGGGGTGTTCCTCGAGGCCGAAGGGGAAGACAGCGCCTCGGTGGTGCGCACCAACCTCAACATCGGGGTGGAGTACGCACGCCTGAACCAGCCCGAGCTGGCGCGCGCGTACATCGAGAAGGCGCTCGCCACCCGCCTCAAGGTGCTCGGCCCCGACCATCGAGACACCGCGCGCGCGATGTCGACCATGGGCTCGGTGCTCGGGCAGACGGGGAACCTGGCCGAGGCACGTCCGTACTTCGAGAAGGCCGCGGCCATTCTCGCGAAGGTGCATGGTGACACGCACCCGCAAGTGGCCGTGGCGTACGACCGGCTCGCCCAGGTCGCCGAAGGGCTCGGGGAATGGGACCGCTGCGTCGTCGCCATCGACACGGCGCTCGCCGGTCGCCGCGGCTACGAGGTGCCCGACACCATGCGCATCGCGCGCGCGCTCATCGTCCGGGGGCGCTGCGAAGAGAAGCAGGGCCACTTCGATTCGGCGAAGAAGGCGGGCGAGGAAGCGCTCACGCTCATCAAAGACAACGCGTACGACACCGGCGAGGCGCATTTCATGCTCGCCCAGGTCGCGCGCGGGCAGAAGAACAAGGCGGCGATGAAGGAACACGTGAAGCGCGCCGAAGCGGCGTTCGCCGCGGCCGGGCCGATGGGGGCGCGTTCGCTGGCCGAGGTTCGCAGGCTGAAGTGAGTCAGTCTTCTTCGAGGAAGCGCTGAAGGCTCACGTCGAAGCCGCTCTGCAGGCTCACCAGCAGACTCTCGAGCTCGTCCCCTTCGGCGCGCGTGGCGGTCGACAACCGACGCAACGTCTCGACCCGGAGCGCTTCGCGCGCCCGCGCGAGCCACCTCGCGACGGTCGCGCGGCTCACCGAATAGAGCGGCGCCAGCTCGTCGATGCTGCGCCCGTCGAGCAGGTTCGCGCGCAGCAGCGTGCGCTCGCGCCCCTCGAGTGAGGCGAGCGCCTCTCGAAACGCGCGCGTGAAGTGTTCGCGGTTCTGCCCGCGCGCCAGTTGCCGCTCGAGGTCCTGCATCGCGGGCGCCGCCGCGACGGCGTCGTCGTCGCTCGTCTCGCGCGCCACCTTCGCGCGCGAGTCGGTGAAGTGGCGCAGCGCGACGGTGCTGATGAACGAGACGAAGGAGCCCCTTCCGCGGAACAGGCGAAGGCGTGCCCCGTCGCGCTCCACGAGCACGCGGGTGAGGGTGTGCTGCACGTAGTCGTCGGCCTGGGCGTCGGTGGCACCGGCGCGACGCACCACGGCGCGCACGCGGGGTACGACGTGCTTCGCGAACCAGGCCTGCGCTTCGGGCTGCGCATGAAACAGCCCGCACGCGAGCGCGAGCCCGACGTCTGCCTGCTCGAGGGACTCTACGGCCGCGAGCCACGCCTCGAGCTGCGACCGCTCGGGGACGAAGCCGAGCTCGGCTTTCACTCGATTTTCGAACTCTGGAAGCCCGTGCATGGAGGCTCGATTCTCACATTTTTCGGGTTGCGGTGAGACCTCGCGCGCCCACCCCTGTCGAGCCGTCGTCCACCTCACAGGGAGTCACCATGTTTCGTGCGTTCGTCGTGTTGTCCGTCGTCTCGGTCGTCGTCGCGTGCGGTCCCACCACTCAGTCGGAGCCGTGTCGGAGCGACGCCGACTGCAAAGGCAACCGGGTGTGTGATTTCGGTGAGTGCACCACACCCGCCGGGGTGGGCGCGGGCGGCGGAATCGGAGGGGGCAGCTCCACTGGTGGCGGTGTCGGAGCCGGAGGGGGCGGTGCCACCGGCGGCGGAATCGGAGCCGGAGGCGGCGCCACGGGCGGTGGAAGCGGAGGCGGTTCAGGTGGGAGCTGTTGCCTCAACGGCGCCTTCTACGCGTGCGGCACCAGCGCCGCCTTCCAGGCGTGCATCGGCTTCGACGTCGGCGCGTGTCACGCGATGTGCAGCATCAGCGACTTCATGTGCCACATGAACTGCGACCAGCAGGCCATCAACGCTTCCCACGACCCGTCGCAGTGTGTGCGCACCGCAGCGCGCGACGGCGAGTGCGGCTCAGGCTCAGGGTCGGGCGAGGTGTGCAGCAGCTCACGCGGGAGCGCCTGCACGTACAGCACACAGTGTTCGACCAACAACTGCACCGACGGCTACTGCCGCAACAACTCCGCCGGCTCGCGGTGCACGTACAGCACGCAATGCAGCTCGAACAACTGCACCGACGGGTGCTGCCGAGGCAACTCGAAGGGCAGCAAATGCACCTACAGCACGCAGTGCGACTCGAACAACTGCACCAGCGGCCGCTGTCAGTGACCATTCCAGGGATCGACCGCGTCAGCGGCGCCTACCTCGAGCGCGCCGATGACTCCCGCCTGCTCTTCACCATGACGCACGGACCGAACATGCCCTCGGCGATGACGGTGCGGAGCGATCCGCTCGTGCAGTCGGGCCTCCACGACACGTTCGCGCCGTCGGCAGGCTGACCAAAGTCGTCGCGGTGATGGTCTCTGCCGACGGCTCGAAGATGTACGCGGTGACCAGCGCCGAAATCCCCACGCTCGTGACCTGGGTGCTCCCGCCGAATCCGAGTGGCACTCGGTAGATCCTTCCAACCTGGGGAAGGGCTGCGCCAACGGTCGTTGTCAGCGAGCCCTCCTCGCTGACGCTGATCAGAACGTGCCGCTCACGCCGACGGGCGTGAAGGTGAGGCTGTCGAAGAGCTTGTTGCTCAAGTTCACGTTGAGCAGCGCCATGGTGAGGTCGAACGCGAAGAGGAAGCCGCCCTGCAGCAGCAGCGCCTGACCGAAGCCGACGAAGCGGCGATCATTCGTCGCTTCACCGCGCTGCCAGAGGAAGGCCGCGGCCGCCATGTACGCGACGTCGAGGCCGGTGTTGATGAAGAAGACCTTCTCGAGGGTCTGGCTGCCCTTCATCGCCTCCTTCGGGTCGACCGGTTTGCCATCGGGCTTCCAGTTGGTGATGAGCCCGACCACGGCGAGCGCCAGGTTGACGCCGTTCCACATCAGGTTGCCGAGGTGGAAGTAGCGCCACGTCTCGTCGGTCGCGACGCCGAAGCCGATGGCGCCGCCGACGATGTTGGCCACCGACCAGCCGCCCAGCACGAACATGCCGTTGCGGTTGGTGGCGAGCCGCTCGACGTTCCAGTCGTCGACGGGCGAGGCAGAAACGGTCAGGGCGAGCGCGAGGGCGAGCATGGGCGCGAAGCTAATCGTCCCCGCGACGCTTGCGAGGGAAGACGTTCACCCCTCTCCCCGACCCTCTCCCCTGCGGGGGGAGAGGGAGAGACGTGGCACGGAATCGCTTGTCGCCTCGGCGCCGTCGCCGCGCCGTGTGGCTGTCACCTGCGCGTCACCGAGGCTGGTGAGTCTCTGCGCATGACCAGGACACTGATTCCAAATGGCTGGGCCGTACCGAACAAGTTCCGCTCCCGCATGGGCGAGGCGGCGGGCCGGCAACGACACATGGCCGACGAGGGTCACCTGCTGCTGGTGCTCCACGCGGTGCCGGAAGCGGGCGTGACCGAGCCCGACGCGCGGCTCTTCTGGCGCGACAAGGCCGGCGTGTGGAAGTCGTCACACGGCGGGGGTGGCGCCGGCGCGCTGCGCGACCACCTGCTGTCCTTCGAAGACGCGGTCGACGCGCTCGAGAAGAAGAGCTGCAAGGCCGAGCGTGCGGTCGACTGGTTTCAGGTGCTCAAGCTCGCGACGCCGCTGCAGCGCACCGCGGTGCACCTCGCGAGCACGCTGCAGCTCGCGCGGGAAGCCATCGACGACCGGGAGTTGATCAACCTCCGCGATCGCGCCGGTGACGTCGAGCGCGCCGTCGAACTCATCACCCTCGAGGCCCGCGACGCCATCGACTTCGTGACCGCGCGTCAGGCTGAAGCGCAGTCAGCGCACAGCCTCGAGCTGGCGAAGGAAAGCCACCGGCTCAACATCATCACCGCGGTCTTCCTGCCCATCACTGCGCTGGCGTCCATCTTCTCGATGACGCTGCGCAGCGGGCTCGAGAGCTGGAACGCGCCGTGGCTCTTCTGGGGCATCGTGCTCGCGGGCGTCGCGTTCGGGCTCTTCATGCGCTCGCGGCTCACGCCTCCGCAGGCGCAGACGAACGAGCGCGCGCACGAATCGCGGGTGGGTGGGGTCGAGATCGAGCTGGTCTGATCAACGCGTGAGGCGTCAGGGGGCCAGCACGAACGGCTTCTTCAGCTGTCGGAACGGACGAATTGCTTCTCTTCCAGGCCGCGCCGGGTGCGGTACTCGAGAATGGGTCGGTCATCGGTGAGCGGCGCGCGGCTGCCGAGCACGTGGGTGAAACGCTGCCCGTCCAGCGTCATCCACGGTGACAACGCGGCGGGCTGAACCCACACTTCCCGGATGATTCTGACCCTCGTCATGGCCGCGCTGCTGTGGCCCCTCGACTCCGCCAAACTGCCGAAGGTGCCTGCGGCGACACAGGCCGAGATTGCAGCGCTCAAGCTCGACACGCTCCCGCGGAAGAAGGAGCTCGACCCCATCCTCGACGTGCATCTCCCCCTCGAGGAGGGCAGCTCGATGCAGCTGCTCGGCGAGCTGAAGAAGGGCCCGCTCACCCTGGTCGTCGTTCGCCTCGACGAAGAGGCCGCGATGATGTCGGTCTCGTACACCTTCGTCCTCGTGCGCAACCCGCAGGGCGCGTGGGTCGATGGCGTGCAGCTCGCCTCGGCCATCAGCTCGGAAGCAGGCGGGCTGACCGAGACGGGCCTGCTCACCGAGGGCCGCGCGCTGACGCGAACCACCAGGTCCCGCATTCCCATGCACGAAGAGGGGCTCCCGGCGGAGCTCGTGGTGCGCGCCGAGACGAAGGGCGTGTTGACCGGGTCGGGGAAGTTCGAGCTCAAGCGCCGCGTCACCACCACCGACGGCGCGTTCCTCGACGGCAAGACTGGCGAAGAAATCCGGGTGTTCGGCGACGACGTCTTCTACCGGGGCAACGAGAGCAAGCCGTTTCAGAAGCTTCTGCGCCAGAAGAACGAGGTGCGCTTCACGCCGGACGGCAAGCCCTACGCGCTCTCGTGGTCAGCGACGAATGAGGCGCTCTCGTCCCGCGGCCCTGACGGCAAGGTGCAGACGTTCGTGCGCGAGTGGTGAGGCCCGACGCTCGCTCGAGGGCGGAGGGCGGAGGGCGGCGATGACGAAGGGGTGATCTCTGGCGTGGTCGCTGGGGCAACCACCTGGAGGAAGCACCCCCTCCATGGAACGAATCGGGGCCAGGTCGACGAAGAGCGAGCCGCGCCGCACGAGGAGAATCGCCCCCGTGCGGCGCACGGGCCTGATCAGCCGCCGAGCACGCTCGTGCAGCCACAATCACCGAGGCCCGTCGGCCCGCTCATCAAGGCCTCGGCGCTGGTGGTCATCGCCCCGGCGCACTGGATCGACTGACACAACGTCGGGTTGAGCAAGCCGGTGTTGACGACCGGTTTCTTCGAGCACGCGCAGCTCGCGTTGCCCTCAGGGCACAGCGCCACCGACGATTTCGCGCAGGTGTTGATGGAAGGGGTCCCGCCCGCGGCGCACGCGAGGATTCCGCCGACGCCGGCGGAGGGGGCCGTGTCAGGCGTCGGGTAGATGAGATTCGGATCCACCTGACCAGGCCGCAGCGGGTTCGTCCGTGACGGCAGGCTGCTCACACACGCCGCGAAGGCGGTGCCGAGATCGTTCCCCGTGCAGCCACCCGAGCAACTGCCCGTCTCGCGATCGCATGAGCCGGTCGCGGGTTCACGGCACTGCGGGTTCACGCCGCACTGATCCTCGCCGTTGTCGTTGTGAGGGTTGCCCTGCGCATCGAGCTCGTCCTGCTCCGAGCTGTCGCTGCCGCCCCCGCCACCGGTGCCACCGCCCGTGGAGACGCTGCCGCCACCCGTGCCACCCGTGCCACCCGTCGTGCCGCTGCCGCCGCCCGTGCCGCCCGTCGTGCCGCCCGTCGCGCCACTGCCGCCGCCCGTGCCAGCCGTCGTGCCGCCCGTCGTGCCGCTGCCGCCGCCCGTTGCGCCGTTGCCAGGCAGGGTCGTCGACTCACCGGGGAGCGCGTTGTCGACGACGTTGCCGTCCGCGTCAGTGGTGGTGACGGTGCCGTCGTCTTCGGTGGTCTCGTTGTACCGCTCGCAGTTGCCCGCCGCGTCGCACACTTCGTACGTCCGCGTGCCGTCGTCGCTCTGACCCAGCGAGTCGATCTCCTCCGGAGTCAACTCATCGAGGCTGCCCTGGGCTGCATCAGGTCGGCAGCTCCCGCCACCGCTCATGCCGACCGACGGCCTCGCGACGCCACCCGAGCCGGGGTGGAGCGCAGCGAGGCACGAGACCACCTTGCCGGTCGTGTCCGCGCGATCGCCCATCACCGCGTCCATCACGCAGCCAGCGCGCTCGGAACCAGCGCCGATGGTGACGCCGCCCGCCCCGGGGTTGCCCGAGCCTGACGAGCCCGTGCCGCTCCCGGCAAGCGGGGTGCCGGTGCTGGGACACGCCCTGGCCGCAGAGGGCGAGCTGATCAGCACCGTCGAGAGGCCCTTGCCGAGCCGAACCGAATCTTTCGTGGCTGCGCCGCAGCCGACGTCACAGCGGAGCTTTTCCCCCGCCGTGCCGCTGCCTTCGAGCACGAGGTCGGCGCCATAGCAGGGGCTCGTCAAGGCCTCGAGGAACGCAGGGAGGAGGTTCGTCGACCACTCACCCCTCACGTCACGCACCGCGCGCAGGGTCTTCGGGTTCGAACCACGCTGGCCCTTGCTCGAGATGACGAGCAGGTCCTGAGCGCGACGGTCGACCACGAAGAGGCCAGCGCGATGGAGCAGCGAGCCGCGCGACTTCGCCGCGAGCACGAGCTGCGCCTGATGTTGCTGGAGCCACTTGAGGCCCGGCTTCTTGCTGTCGAAGGCGCGCGACTGGTCGGCGACCAGGAGGATGGGTGCGGCCATGAGCTGACGGAAGCGGCTGGTGAACTCAGGCGCCACGGTCTTGCCGAGCTGGTGTGCGAGCGTGATGTCGACCTGGCTCACCAGCTTGTCCTGCAGCAAGCGCAGCTGTCGCGCCGACAGGCAGTTGAGCTGCTGCTGGAACTTCTTCATCGCGCTGAGCGCGGCCTCGTCGCGTTCGTCGAGCGTGGCGCGCAGGTAGCGATCGAGCGTGCCGTCGATGATGAGGTCGCCTGCGCAGCGGGCATCGTTGCGCAGCGTCTGGACCTCCGAATGCAGGGTGGGCAGGCGGCGCGAGAGGCTCCACGAGAAGTCGGCGACGGCGACGTGCAGGGGGAACTCGCCCGACTTGCCGGTGAGCGTCACTTCGGACGACGCGACCACGCGCTGCCTCTGCAGCTCCGCCGCGAGCTCGTCGAGGCTCGCCAGGTGCTTCTTCGCGAGCAGGCCGGCGCTGGTGCTGAGCAGCTTCACGGTGTTCGCGTCTTTCGCGGCCGAGGCCCGCACCACCGCGATGTGCGGATTCGCCGGGTTCTTCTTCGTGAGCGCGCGCACCAGCCGCTCCTTGGCGACCTGGTCGCGCCACGTCTGCAGACGCGGGTCGACGACCTTCTGCAGCTCGCGGCTGGCCGTGCGCTCGCGCTCCTGAAGGCCGCGAAGCACCTTCAGTCGATCTTCCGTGCTGAGCGCCGATGAGGCTTCGCCCAGCTCCTCGCGCGGCTCCACGGCCGTGGTCGGACCGCACGACAATCCGAGGCTGAGAGCCAACGTCAGGACCTTCCGTTTCATGTACTGCTCCTTGAAGTGGGGTTGAGCTGCGGCCGCGCGCCCTGCACCACGCGTGCCCTCCAGCGTCCCCTCGAAAGCGGTGACCCACGACTGCAGGCTGCAGCCGACACGCTGTCGGTCGGACCCGACGCTCACTCCAGGACGAAGAGCGGTGAGAGTGCGGTGTGCTGCGCGCCCACCGACACCGCGCGCGGGCCGATGCGCTCGCCTGACGGCAGCGTGACCTCGAGCTGGTGCGGTCCGAGCTCCACGTCGAAGCGCGCTGGCGCCACGCCCAGCAGCCGGCCGTCGAGACGCACCTCGCCGCGCAAGAGCCTCTCCCCGCCGACCGCGAGCACGCCGAAACGCGGCGGAGCGGGAGTCGTCTGCGGCTTCGGCCGCGCGCTGGGCGCGGGTGCGGGTGCGGGTGCGGGTGCGGGTGCGGGTGCGGGTGCGGTCTCGAGCGGAGCCGTGGGCTCAACACGCTTCGGGGCCGGCGCCTCCAACGGCGGCGACACTTCGATGGTCGGCGACGGCTCGACGCGCCTCACCTCACCCGCGTCACTCGTGTCGGTGCCACGTTGCGAGAGGCCGACGAGCACCACCACGGCGACCCCCAGCGCTGATGCAGCGAAGAGCCACCTTCGCGCTCGCGGCGGCGCAGGAGGCGGAGTCTTCGCGGCTGGCTCGGGTCCCACGCTGCGCACCCCGCTGGTCAACTCGGTGCGTGTCGCAGGAGGCGCAGTCTTCGCGGCCGGCTCGGGTCCCAGGCTGTGCTCCCTGCTCGCCAACTCGGGGCCCACGCTGTGCGCCCCGCTCGTCAGCTCGGTCGCGACCGGCTCGGGTCCCACGCCTCTCGCACCGGCGCTCTCACCGACGCGCAGGTCGGGCCCCAGGCTGCGCGCCCCGCTCGCCAACCCGGTGCCTGGCGCGGGAGGCGCAGTCTTCGCGACCGGCTCGGGCACGACGCTGCGCACCCAATTCGCCAACTCGGTGCGTGGCTCAGAAATCGAGTACTTCGGCACCAGCGCCGCGCACGCCAGCGCGAACGCCTCTGCGCTCTCGTAGCGCGCGTGTTTGTCGCGCTGCACCGCCCTCGCGATGACCTCACGCACGTCTGCCGGGAGCGTCACCTCGAGCGGCAGCGTCACGCCCGCCAGCAGGTCGACCAGCGCGTTCTCGTCGCGCAGCGCGCTCTGGCCGGTGAAGAGCGCATGCAGCACGCAGCCCAGCGCGAAGACGTCGGTGCGCCCATCCATCGGGCCGCGCACCGCCTGCTCCGGCGCCATGTACGCGGGCTTGCCACGCGCGATGCCGCCCACCGTCTTTTCGAGGCGCCCCTCCGCGAAGGCCACGCCGAAGTCAGACAGCTTCACGTCGCCCGCGCGCGAGAGCAGCACGTTCTGCGGGCTCACGTCGCGGTGCACGATGTTCAGCGGCGCGCCCGCGTCGTCCTTCGCGCAGTGGGCGAAGTGCAGTGCGTGAGCGACCTGCGCGCAGATGTGCAGCGCGAGCGCGGGCGGCAACGGCGTGCCCTGCGAGGCGCCCGCCTTCCACAGCCGCCATGCATCGGCGCCGTCGACCAACTCCAGCACCTGAAACGGGCGGCCGCCTTCGATGCCAAAGTCGACGATGGACACGATGCCCTGGTGGTGCAGCCGGCTCGTCAGCCGCGCCTCGTCGAGGAACATGCGCTCGAAGCCCGCGTCGTACTGCCGGGGAAAGAGCTGCTTGATGGCCACGCGGCGCGTGAAACCGGCGTCACCATGCGCGGTGGCGAGCCAGACCTCGGCCATGCCTCCCTCGGCGAGCCGTTCGATGAGCTCGTAGCGCCCCGCCAACCGCATCTGGGGCAACCCTACACGCCTGTCGGCACACCGAGTGCTAGATGCGCTTCCGTGTCGCCCCCTCTTCTGCTCGCGTTGTGGCTGCAGGCTGCGCCCGCCGGTTCTCCTGCGGTGACGGTGGTCGTCGAGGGGCCCGCTGTCGAAGAGACGAAGGCATCGCTCAGCGCAGCCACCTTGCCGGTGTCTTTGCGGCTCGAGGCGGCGCCCACGGCTGAGACGTCGCCCGCTGCGACGAGCCCCTGGCCTGCCCGGCTGGCTGCGGCGCGCACGGCGTACGTCACGACAGACTTCGCGAAGTGCCTCCAGCAGCTCGAGGGTGACGCCGCACCCGCGGAGCTGCTCGCCGCCGGTGAGCGGGGGCTCGTGGCGCGGCTGCTGGCGTGGCGCGTGGCCTGTCACACCGGGGCGCGACAGCCCGAGCTTGCGCGCGCGGCGGCGTGGGCGCTGGCGGCGTTCCAGGTGCCGCTGCCCGATGACGTGGCCTCGATGACGCCCGAGGCCGAGACGCTGCTGGCCCGCGCGCAGAGCGAGGTGGGCGCGCGGCCGCTCGTGAAGGTGCGCCTCGAGTCGAACCCTGCGGGCGCGAGCGTGGAGCTCGATGGTCGGCCCGTGGCGTGCACCACGCCGTGCGAGATGGAGCTCCTCGAAGGCGCGCACGTGGTCCGCATGTCGGCTGATGGCTACACCCCGGCGTGGCGGGTGTTGGCTCGAGCCGACGGTCCCGTCACGCTCGAGCCCGCAGCCCCCGAGCTCGCCGCCGCGCAATGGCGGCGCCGCCTCGAGAAGGGTGATGCGCTCGACTCGACGCTCTCGCTGCGGCTGCTCTCGACTTCACTGCGCGCGCCGCGGCTGGTGGTGCTCGCGTCAGACCCGGCGACTCCTGCGCTGCTGCGCGGAGCGCTGGCCATCGACGGTCAGCTCGTGGTGCGCGCCGAGCGCCGCGGTGACGCCGAAGGCCTGATGAAGGACCTGCTGGTGCGCGGCCGCGTCGTGGAAGAAGCGCCCCCGCTCTATGCGCGCTGGCCGTTCTGGGTCGCGGTGGGCGTCGCCGTCGCTGCGGGCGTCACCACGGCGGTGGTGGTGGTGAACCAGGATCCACGCACCAGCGTGGTGGCGGGGTTCCAGTGAGCGCCGAGCGCAGCGAGCACGCGCGAAACCGCGCTCCCGGCGAGAGGAGCAGAGTCATCGCCGCCGAGGGCAGGCGGAGTTCGCCGAGCACGAAGGTCGAGCGCGAGGCCATCGACCCCCTGCGCACCACGCCTCCCTGCGCGCGTCGCGCCGGCTTCGCGACGAGCGCCCGAAGCCACCGGCAGACCGGTGCCTTCACGGCCTTTCTCCTCGTGCTCCTCGCGGGCTGTGCGCCGACCCGCACCGTCTCGCTCACCTTCGGCTCGGAAGGCGAAGGCCTCGACGGCTTCATGTGCAAGGACGACGGCGGACGCTACCTGCTCGAGCGCAGGCCTGCAGACGGCGCGGCGAGCCTCGTCTTCGACTTCATCGCACTGCAGGGCGTGCCGGGGTGTCGCACGGGCCAGCTCCTCGAGTGGTGCAAGAACCACGACTGCAGCCCCCTCCCTGCGGCGCGCAGCTGCGTGCCAGTGCAGTTCGAGGCGCCCGACGCAGACCGCGAGACGCTGCGCGCGCAGCTCCAGCAGGCCATGCGAGCGGTGCGCGGGCAGGAAGCCATCGGCGACGCGCCCGACGAGTTCGTCCTGGTGCGCGTGGTGGGCACCACCGAGACCTGCGAGCAGGTGCTCTCGCGCAGCACGAAGGAACCGCTGGTGACCTCGCAGCTCCTCGGGTGCGCCTACAGCTGCCCGGTGCTGCTCGATCGCGTCGACCAGGCCGTGTACCTGGGCTTCGACGGCTTCGTGGGGAAGTGCGCCCAGGGCGTGCTCATCTGCAGCGCCGAGCAGCTCTCGTGGCGCACGCAGTGACGCGTCACCCTTCGTCGCGCAGCCCGTGCCGCTGCAAGAGCTCGATGAGGTGCGACCGGTCCATCTTCGCGTGGCGTGAGGCCGCCGAGACGTTGCCCTTCGTGAGCGCGAGCAGCTTCGAGAGGTAGTCGAGCTCGAAGCGCTGCAGCACGTGCGCACGGGCGTCCTTGTAGGTGGACTCGGGCCCGAGGAACGGCGCGGCCCCCGACTCGGCACCCGCGACCGCCTGCAGCTCGAGCGGCGGTGCTTCACCCATGGCGAGCGTGGCCTCGACGAGGTTTCGCAGCTCGCGCACGTTGCCCGGCCACTGGTGGGCGCGCAGCGTGGTCAACACCTCGGCGGGGAAGAGCTGCCCCACCGTCGCCTCACTGCCCGCCTCGCGCACGAAGTGGGTGATGAGCAGCTCGAGGTCATCGAGGCGCGCCCGGAGCGGCGGCACCTCGAGCTTCACCACCGCGAGGCGGAAGTAGAGGTCGAGGCGGAACTGCGTGGTGTTGACGGCAGCGCGCAGGTCGCGGTGTGTGGCCGACACCACCCGCACGTCGACGCTCAGCTCGTCCTGGGAGCCGAGGCGACGAAAGCGCCGGCGCTCGAGCACCCCGAGCAGGTTCGCCTGCAGCGAGAGCGGCAGCTCGCCAATCTCGTCGAGGAACACCGTGCCCCCGTTCGCGCGCTCGAAGGCACCGATGTGGCGGCGGTCTGCTCCGGTGAAGGCGCCGCGCTCGTGCCCGAAGAGCTCGCTGGTGACGAGGCCCGGCGACAACGAGCCGCAGTCGACCGTGACGAAGGGCTTCTTCGCGCGAGGGCCTCGCTCGTGCAGCGCGCGGGCGATGAGTTCCTTGCCGGTGCCCGACTCGCCCTGGAGCAACACCGGGCTCTCGCTCCGCGCCGCAGTGTCGATGCGCGCCAGCAGCGCACGCATGAGCGGCGACTGGCCCTTCAACGGACCCAGCGAGTCTTTCTCTGAGAGCGCGACGCTGCCGGTCTTGCCGCCGCTCACCTCGAGCTGTGTGTGACCCAACTGCAGCACCGTGCCGGGCGGCACCGCGGCCTCGGTGAGGAGCAGCCCGTTGACCTGCGTGCCGTTGGTCGAGCCGAGGTCCTTCACCACCACCCGGTCTCCGCGACGCGAGAGCTCGACGTGAAAGCGCGAGACCGAAGGGTCCGTGAGGCGCAGTGAGTTGCCCTCGGCGTTGCCCACGGTGACCGGCCCGGTCGCGTCGCTGAGGGCGAGGCCGAGGTCGACACCGCCCACCACCTTGAGCGACAGCGTGCGCACCGGCAACCCCACCACCGCGACGGGCAACGTTCCCTGACTCATGGCGGCACCATAGCGATGCGGTGAGCGCCTGCGAGCTTCGGCTCTCATCTCTTCGCATGGCGGCTCGACCTCCGAGAAGCCCGCCCCCGGAAGCGGGGTGCGCCAACTCGCGCATCGTGCACACGCACTCGACCTCGTCGGCCGGGTCGCGGTCATCGCCCGCGAGCGCTCGTCGATGGCGGCATCGGGTTCGGCGGTTCAGGCGCCAGGCGCATCGAGCTGAGCACTGCCTGACCTGCATTCGTGCGAGTGGCTTACGCGCCGGCCCGCCCTGTGCGTGGCATCGCGACCTTCTTCTTCACTGGCGTCGGGCGAGGCGTCGGCAGCGCCGCTGCGGTGAGCCTGCTCGGCACGTCACCCATCTGCACCCGAGTGCAGGAGGAAGTCGTCGAAGCCACGCGCCCGCCGGATTCCCGGCCGATGGCGGCGACCTTCGGGGAGCCCCGGTTCACTTCTGTGCGCCTGACCTCAAAGAGTACCGACCTGCAGTCTTCGATGTCAGGCCGCGCGGAGCGACCATGTCGCTGCTCTTCGTCACACCTTGCCGAGCCGGTGCGCACGGCTGCTCAGCGCGCTGACGTCGCGCCAGTGCAAGCAGCCCTGTCGGCTCGACCCGACAGCTGTCGGCTGCAGCCTGCAGGGTCGCCCCCTTTCCGCGGCTCGGAGCGCAGGGAAAAGCCTGTGCGCCGACGCGGCACGTCGCTTGCGAAGCGCTCCCGCATGATCCGACGACTCGTTGCAGTGCTCGTGGCAGTAGGGCTGATGGGCTGTCCCCCTCCGACCCCGGAAGCCGATGGCGGCACCGGCGGCGGCGCAGCGACGGGAGGCGGCGCAGCGACTGGTGGCGGAGCAGCAACCGGAGGCGGCGCAGCGACGGGTGGCGGTGACGCGACGGGTGGCGGCGCAGCGACGGGTGGCGGTGACGCGACGGGCGGCGGCGCGGCGACCGGTGGCGGCGCGGCGACCGGTGGCGGCGCGGCGACGGGCGGTGGCGGCGGCATGACGGGCCCCATCCTCCCGCGGGCGAACCGCTCGACGCCGGTGCAGATCTCCACCACCGACGGCCTGGTGGCGATGGTGAACCAGGACTCGAACTCGCTCTCGCTCTTCAACACCTCAGGCGCGAGCAAGACGCGCAGCGCGGTCGTCGACTTCGGCAACGACACGCAGCCCGTGTCCGTCGCGATTCACCCCGATGACACCACCGCCTTCGTGGTGCTCCGCCGCAGCAAGGAACTGGTGAAGGTCTCCGGCATCAACACCGTCACCCCGGCGCTCGGCGCGCGCGTGGCCGTGGGCGCCGAGCCGACGGGCGTCGCGCTCTCTCCTTCGGGCGCCATCGCGGTGGTCACCAACTTCGGTGAAGGCACTGTGAGCTTCATCAACACCGCGACGATGACGGTGGTGGGCACGACCGACGTGGGCGGCAACCCGCGCGCGGTGGCCATCACCAACGACGGCGACAACGACGACCTCGACGAGCACGCGTGGGTGACGCAGTTCTTCGGCGCGCCCATGACGGAGGTCTCCGACACGGGCCGCCAGGGCCGCGTGCAGGAGCTCTCGCTCTCCACCCGCGCGGTGACGAACACCGCCACGCTCGGCACCATCGCCGACACCGGCTTCGGCGTGGGCCTGGCCGACGGCGGCACGGGCCCCACCGTGCGCTGCTCGCCCAACCAGCTCTTCAGCATCGCCATCAACAACGGCAAGGCGTACGTCTCACACGTCTGCGCGGCGCCCGAAGGCCCGGTGTTCAAGTTCACCAACCTCTTCGCGGCGGTCTCGGTCATCGACCTCACCAGCAAGACCGAAGACGTCGGCCAGGCGGGCACGGTGGCGCTCTCGAAGCTCTTGCAGCAGCAGGGCCCCTCGACGGCGAACCTGCTCGGCGTGCCCATCGGCATCGACTTCCGACCCAACACCAACGTGGCGTACGTGGTGAGCCAGGCCGGCGACACGCTGCAGCGCGTGCACTACCGCAACCAGACCGACGGGCGCGGTCCCA
Organism: Archangium sp.; assembly: GCA_044371205.1. Lineage (GTDB taxonomy): Bacteria > Myxococcota > Myxococcia > Myxococcales > Myxococcaceae > Archangium_A. The sequence continues at coordinate 21,430 of JBILUC010000033.1, read as the reverse complement.
TCGTGCTCGGCCTCGACGCGACCTTCGCGCAGATGAACCTGCGCGGCACCGGCGGCATCAAGGTGCCCAACGGCCTCGCCGTCGCCCACACCGCGAACTTCGCCTACGTCGCCAACTGGGCCGACCGCTCGCTCACCGTGGTGAACCTGGCCACGCAGGCCTTCGAGTCCGACATCGTCTCGGCCGACAAGCCCACCGTCGCCACGCCTGAGGCGCACGTGCTCAACGGGCTCAAGTTCTTCTTCACTGGCACGGGCCGCTGGTCAGACCGCTCGGTCAACTCGTGCGGCAGCTGCCACCCCGACGGCCTGACCGACAACATCACCTGGCTCTTCGCGGCGGGCCCGCGACAATCGACCGCGCTCGACGGCACGTACGCGAAGAACAACCCGAACGATCAACGCGTGCTGAACTGGACGGCCATCTTCGACGAGATGCACGACTTCGAGCTGAACATCCGCGGCACCGCCGGCGGCAAGGGAGCCATCACCACCGGCACTCCGCCCACCGACGTGCCCTTCAACCTGACCAACGGCGTCTCGCTCGACGGTGGCGTGAACAACGTCACGCGCAATGACTTCCTCTCGGGCAGCACCAAGGCGGTGGTCGCTGCGGCCGCGGCGCTGAAGGACTGGGACGAGGTGGACGACTACGTGAAGACCATCAAGCCGTACCGTGCGCCGACCAACCTCACCGATGCGAACGCAGGCCGCACGGTCTTCGTGCAGGCGAACTGCGCGCGCTGCCACGCCGGTCCGAAGTGGACGGTCTCGCGCCTGCCGTACGTGCCCTCGCCTGAGAAGAACGGCTCGCTGCCCGGCGCCAACGCGCTCCCTGCGGCCGCGACCGGTCTGCGCACCCAGGCGCGCACGGCGCAGCTGCCGAACGCAGCCTTGAACACCGACACCCAGAAGGTGGCCATCGAAGCCTCGGTGTCGCTCTTCGACGGCGGCGTCGGCAACGTGGGCCCGGAGCGCGTGACCTGCGTCATCCGCAACGTGGGCACCTTCCGCACCGACAACGCGGTGGAACGGAAGGCCGACGGCACGCAGGCCCAGGGCATCAAGGGCTTCAACCCGCCCTCGCTGCTCTCGATGGCGGCCGGCGCGCCGTACTTCCACCACGGCGAGGCCAGGACGCTCGAGGAGGTCTTCTCGTCGCGCTACGCCGCGCACCACCAGGCCGGCAACGCGAACTTCCTCGCCAACGGCGGCACCACGCCCGCTGAGCAGGCAGAGATTCGGCAGCTCGTCGCGTTCCTCAAGTCCATCGACGAGAGCACGCAGACCTTCCCGGTGCAGGCCAACGAAGACATCTGCGTGAACTACTGAGGTCGTGGAGGGCGCCGGTCGTCGCGCCCTCCGCGTCACTTCAGGAGCGCTTGCAAAGCACCGCAAGGAAGTCGGCCTCGGCCCAGGGGGCGCGGCAGTCGTCGCGCCCTCCGCGTCGCTTCAGGCGTAGCGCTTGCGGAGCACCGCAAGGAAGTCGGCCTCGGTCTGCGCGAAGCCGGTCTCGACGACGAAGGCGGGGCGCTCGGCTTCACCGCGAAAGCGCTCGAGCCCGAAGAACTTGAGGCGCACGCCCTCGGCGTCGACGCTCACCAGCTCGAGGCCGTACGCGCCGCAGAACATCGGCAGCGCCGAGGGCGACCAGTCGAGCATCTCAGCGGGCGGCGGCGAGCACGGCGGTGATGGTCAGCTGCTCGCGCGACTTCGGTTCCTGACGAATCATCTGCAGGCGGCTGTTCTTGTTCACCACCAGCACCAGCGGCTGGTTGCCGGTCGAGACCACGAGGCCGTTCGTTTCCTGCTTCGCGCCGTCGGGGTAGTGCACCGCCACGCCAAGGCGGTCACCGGTGCGGAAGAGCTCTTCGTCGGACGCCACGAAACTGCCGGGCGAGAGCCCGCTCGCGAGCTTGATGGCCTGCGCTGCGGTCAGAGAGCTCTTGCCGCTCTGAATGAAGGCCTTGAGGCCCTCGGCGAGCGCGCCCTTGAAGGCGGGGTTCTCGACCTGGTCGCCGACGCTCAGCTCGAAGAGGGTGGGCTTGCCGCCGGCTGCGTCGACCAGCGCGAGCACCTTCTCGACCAGCGCCAGCTCGCTCGCCTCGGCGACGGCGCTGCCGCGGGTCAACTTCTTGCGGCTCGAGATGCCGAGCACCTTCTCGAGCTCTTTCCGCGCGCCGTCGTCGAGCGAACCACCGTGGTCGACGAGCAGCTCGTGCAGCTCGCGGCGCTCACGCTGCGTGATGGACCCGCGCATCACCTCTTCGACGACCTGAAGCGCTTCGTCTTTGGTGATGTGACGGTCTTTGAGGATGTGGGCCTTGAGCTCGGACAGGGAGGGCATGTTCGCTTTACCCCCGACGCAGCGCCGAGGTGCAATTGCATTCGAGGTCGTTGCGGCTTCAAGGGCTTCGCCGTCGCAGCTTCACCTCGCCCACCTCGGCAGGCTGGCTCGGGTCGACGACCGTCTTCACCCGCGCCGACTCGTACCCCTCGCAGTCGACCTGCAGCAGGCGCTCGCCTGCCGAGCGGCCGCCAAAGCTGAACTCCGGAGCGCCCGGTGGGTAGCTGGCTTCCATCGAGCCGTCGGGCGCCAGCAGCGCCACCTCACAGTGCTTGAGCCCCTTGCCCGTCGCCTCGTCCACCACCCGGCCCCGCACCGTTCCTGACGCTGGTGCCAGCTCCACGGTGACGTCGGTGACGACGCCCGGCTGCACCCGCGCCAGCAGATGCCCCGCCAGCGTGGGCTCGGTCTGGGTGACGACGTGCAACCACACCTCACCGGCGGGCCGCTCGAGCTCGAAGGGCCCCGTGAAGGCCTTGATGCCGCCGGACATCCCGGGCAGGTGGGCCGTGAGCCCGCCAGGCGAAGTCCACACCGAGTAGGCGGCGGAGACCGGCCGTCCTCCGACCGTGACCGTGCCACGCAAGGTGCCAGGGTCGGTCAGCTTGAGCGCCACGTTGGTTCCCGGCTCGACGTCGCGAACCAGGACACTGCGGCCGTCCTTGTGGGCGTACAGCACCCCGGGGCCCGGCGGGCCTTCGAGCAGGAAGCGCCCTTCGCTGTCGGACTCCACCGGCTCCGAGGCCTGCCAGCCGGACACGAACGTCACCGTGGCGTTGCTCACAGGTCGCCCGAGCGAGTCGATGAGGCTGCCGCGAACTGCCGGGAGCGGCGCCGCCGCAGACCTCGAGGGCACCGTGAGGGCCTCGACCCGCTGCCGCGCTGCATCGCGCTCGGCGCGCAACCTCACCACCTCGGCTTCGGCCGCGGTGAGCCGCGCCTCGAGGTCGGGCCCTACAGCGGCCACCAGCGTCGGCCTGGCCTGCCACTGCCCTGGCCCTTCCACCTTCTCCGGCGCTTCCCCTTCGGGGCTGGCCACCGCGCTTCCCCGGAAGACCGTCAGACCCGCCACCAGGGCCGCACCCACCACCACTGGAACCGCAACCCGACGCAGACGTTCACGCACCTGAGACTCCTCGAGCTCAGACTGAAGATTCAGTCGCGCGGTGACACGAGCGAGCTGGTCGGCCGGTTCAGCAAAAAGTGCAGCGCGGCCGTGAATCGTCACCGCCACCTGTGGAGCCCGCACCTCGACTTCGCGCGGGCTGTCGACGTACGCCACGCCCGCCTGCAGCTCGATGGGCACACCGCTGCGTCGGGACAGCACGCGCGTCTGCGGGCCCAGAATGAAGCGAGTCCCCTCGAGGGCGAGGGTGGCGGTCGATTCGGGGCCCGTCTCGACCAGCGCCTCCGGCGGCAGCTCGGTCTGCGCCGGGAGGCCATTCACCCGGACGGTGCCCTCGGTCAGGACGAGCCGCGGGGTGTCACCTGGATGAGCGCGCGTGAGGCCCAGCCACGTCAGGCCGAGGCCCACCACGAGCGCGGCGGCCGCGCCCAGCGCGCGCCATCGTTGCGGGGGCCGTGGCTGCTGAGGCCCGAGGACCCGGTCGACCCACCGTGAGGCCTCAGGCCCGGGCAGGTCGACGTCTAGGCCGGCCGCCGCTTCGTCGAGTCGTGCGAAGGCCTCGAGCGCCCGCGCCAGCTCAGGGCGGCTGCGCACCTGCGCCTCGAGGGCCGCGGCCTCTTCCGCCGTCAGGTCCCCGCTCGCCAGGCGGGAGAGCTGCTCGAGTTCATCGGGCGTTGGCATGGTGGCTCCCTTCGCCCGAGAGCACGGGCATGAGTGTGGCGACCAGCAGCGCACGCGCGCGGTGCAGCCGCGACTTGACGGTGCCCAGGGGCACCCCTTCTGCGTCGGCGAGCTCCTGCAGGGGGCGCTGATGCACCTGCGCGAGCACGAACAACCGCCGCAGCTCGACGGGCAGGGTCGCCAACGCGGCCTCCAGCTGTTCGCCGAGCTGCCGCCGCTCCAGCGCGTCGTGAGCGCTGGGGCCGCCGTCGGGCACCGCCTCGGCCTCGGTGAGGGGCACCACCGCCAGGCGCGGCCGTCGGGAGGCGTCGATGAGCGAGCGCTGGGCCACGGTGAAGACCCACGTCGTCAACGACGCCGGCCCGTCGACCGCGAACTTCGGGAGCACGGAGAGCAGCTTCCCGAGCAGCTCGTGCACCACGTCGTCGACCTCGCCCACCGCGCCTGCGCGCATCACCAGCGCCCGCATGGGCCCCGCGTACCTCCGCACGAAGGCTTCCTGGGCAGCACGCTCACCCGCCTGGGCGGCGCGAATGGTGGCGGGGGCGAGTTCGGTCATCGGGCACGCGCTCGTGGTGCATGGTGACACGAACGAGACCGTGCGCGGTTCACCACCATCGACGCGAGGAGCGACGCCTCGAACGCTGCGCCGAGCTGATTCAGGGCGTGAGGTACGGCGCGCCGACCACGACGCCCGGCTCAGGCTCGGTGTAGCGACGCGCGGACACGTCATCGAGCCAGAGGTTGCCGCCGAGGTCCCACTTGCGGAAGCCGACGTTACCGCCATCGAGGGCCGGCGTGGGCACCTGGTACGCGCCGCTCATCGGGGTGATTTTCACGTCGTCACGCCACACCCGCATGTCGCGACCCGCGATGGAGACGCCAATCTTCATCCACGCGTTCTCTGCGGGCGCGCTGCGGTTGGGTGACAACTCAGCCCACGAGCCCTGAAGCTCACGCGAGATGTTCCAGCCGGCGTTGTCTTCGAGGTTGGCCTCGTAGTGGGTGACCTGGTTCGGCTGCATGCGCACCGCCTGCCCCACGTCGGTGTCGCCGGTGTTGCTGGTGCGCCACCACGCCTCGAACATCACGTCGGCTTCGACCAGCGCGGGCTGGGCTTCGATGATGGCGGTCGCGTTGTTCTCAGACGTGTACTTGAGCGCGCGGGTGCCGCGGGCCTGATCCGTCGCGACCTGCCACTGCGTGCCGCTGCGAATGTTCCACTTGCTCAGCGTGCCGCCTTCGAAGTCGTCGAAGAACAGGTACACGGCGTTGGGGTTCGCGAGTGGAGCGCCGCCGTCGAACCCGCCGGCGAAGAGCGAATACCGACCGTCGCTCGCGCTGTTGGGCAGGTCGGTCTGGCTGCGAAAGCGCACCCGGGTGCTCGCGGTGTTGAGCCCTTCCACGAGGCGGTCGACTTCCTGCCAGCCGCCGTCGGTGCGGAAGAAGAGGCGCAGGTTCGAGCCGGTCGTGTTGATGCGCCCTGCATCGACGTCGTCGCGCGAGTCGAACGCGGCGAGCAGGGTGTACCCCTCGTAGCCCCCCTGCGGCGCGCGCACGTTGGTGTTCACGGTGAGCGGCCAGCGCCAGGTGCTCCCCGGCGGGCCCGCGTGCCGCACGAGCACGTTCTGCGAGGTCGACGCGCCGCCGACCGAGGCCGTGACGGTGAAGACGCCCTCGTCACCAAACACGACGCCGAAGCCATTCGATGCGCCAGGGGTCGTGCAGGTGCTGGAGGTGAAGGTCTCGGCCCGCACGCCCGCGTCGGCGCTGACCTGCGGCGTGACGAGCGGGTTTCCGAAGGCATCGAACGCGTTGACGCCGAAGGGGCCGACGCAGGTGAGTGAGGTGAACACGCCCCCCGCGGGGGGAACGAGCTGCACCGCCGCGGCGGGGCCCGGCTCCAGCAACGCGGCCTGCTCTGCCGAGCCGAGAGAACCGTTCTCCGCGCGCACCTGAAAGGCACCAGCGCGTTGCCCTTGAAAGTGGAAGACGCTCTCACCGCCGTCGAAGACCACGAGGGACGAGATGGCCTGCGTGCACATGAGATCGGCGTAGAACGAGAACGGCGCGCCGGCGTCGCTGATCAGGCTGATCAGCACCGGGGCCGAGGGCGTGCTGCGGAAGCCTCCGTCATCGATGAGGCTCACCACCATCTGGGGAGAGCACGTGCCCACTGGAGCACGCACCGGTTCACTGAGCTCGAGCCCTGCAGGCGGGAGCGGGAGCACCTCGACCTCCGTCGCGGCCGACGCCAGGGCTGGAGCACTCGCGGCCAGGGTGATGGAGCCTGGGCTCCTGGCGAGGAACGAGAGGCCGCTGCGGGCCTCGAGCGAAACCGAAGTGAGCGGCGCTCCGGAGCAGGTCGAGCCAGCGAAGAAAGTGACGGGCCCCGAGAGCGTGAGCGGGCCGGCGGTGCTGGGGGAGGTCGGGCGATCCATCGCATCGCGCACCTCGACGTCGAGCGCGCCGCTGCAGCTGCCGACGCGCACGCGGGGCGGGACGGTCGCGAACGCGAGCTTCGTGCCGACGCCGGCGCAGGGGCGACCGCTGCAGTCTGCGTCGCTGCACGAGGGCATGCCGTCACAATCGAGGTCGAGGGTGCCGCTGCACTGCTCTTCCGATGCGGGTGACACGGTGTCGTCGGCGTCGTTGCAGTCGAGCCCTCCCGCTTCGGTCGAGACGAAGCCGTCGCGATCGGCATCACCGCCGGTGAGCGAGAGGGTCACCTCGACGAGGCCAGTCGGGTCGAACGCCACGGCCTTCTGATCAGACACACCGTTGATCCGCGTCGCGCTCTCGCAGTCGACGCCCACGAGCGCCTTCGCACCGACGAGCACCGTGGCCGGCAGCGAGCCGCGCGCGACGCCCACGAGGTAGGTGGTCTTGCCCTCTTCGCGAAGGAAGCGCGTCGAATCGAGCGGCGTGCCCGCTTCGTCGCTCACCTCGACCTGGTAGCAGGTGTCGATGCGCGGCTCGGCGGTCAGCAACGTCACCTTGAGCACGTCACCTGGCACCTTCGCGCAGCCGGCGAGGACGAAGCAGACGATCAAGATGACGCGCAGCGACTGCACTCGGTGAGCATAGCGCACCGCGGCTGACGCAGCGGGCCGGGTCCACTCGACCGATGAGGCCGAGCGCGCCTCGGCCCGTCACCCCGCTCTCGCAGGGAGCGGGAGGGAGGTCATCACCACCCGAGGCGTCTGATCAGGTGCGGCGCGGTGGACGTCTTCCAGATGAAGCCGTCGAGCAGGTAGTGCGTGGTCTGGGGCAGCGAGAGCAGCGGCACGACCAGCGTCAACGCCAGCGGCCCGAGCTCGAGCTCACTCGCGCCGAAGAACACCGGGTGGTCGTGCCAGACGAGGCGGTCCCACGCGAACTCCTCGACGAAGGCGAGCGCCCACGACACGGTGAGGAAGCCCGCGACGCCGAGCTTGAGCACGCGCGAGGCGAACACGCCGGCGTTCGGCTCGACGGTTCGCCCCTTCGCGTAGCGAAAGAGCAGCACCAGGTACGGCACGCCGTGCACCGCCACGTTCATCACCGTGAACGCGAGGTCGCTCTCGGCGAGCACGATGCCCCCAAACCAGCTGAGCCACGTCGCGAACAGCAAGGCCACCTTGCCCCAGTGCCACCGCTTCGTGACCACGAGGTGCACCAGCCATGCGCCCATCACCGCGAAGTGCACCGCGAGCGCGGCGGTGCCCACCGAAGCAGGAATGCCTGCGACGAAGTCGTTCTCACGAAACCACCAGAACGGCCGCGGCAGCTGCGCGTGCCACCACACGACGGGGCCGAGCGTGGCGGCGAAGACGGCGAGGCGGTCGAACCAGACGTGGCGTTCCGGGTCGCGCGCGCGGCGGCCGTACAGCACCATCCACCCCACCTGCTGGCGAATGAAGTGCCACACCGCGATGTACGCGAGGAGCCTCCAGAAGAGCTCGGGTGACTGCGCGTGGGCAGCGACGCCGAGCGAGAAGGCCAGCACGGGCGCCAGCGTGTAGAGCAGCGGTCGCTGCGAGAGCTCGTCGCGGTCGAAGTAGGTCCGAAAGAGCGTGGACCACACGTGCGCGACGTCGATGAAGACCACGAAGGTGAGCCACGCCCAGGGCGGCGTGTCGTGCTCCACGCCGAGCGAGGGGAGCGTCTGCGCGAGCGCGAACGAGGCGAGCGCGGTGCCGAGAAAGGTGAGCAGGTCGACGCGCGCTGAGAACAACCACCTCGCTGGCATGGCCGCACCAAACACGAGTCTGCCGCAGGGTTCACTCTCAACATCGGTGGAGGAGACGCGCCATCACGCGGCTCAACGCCGACGTGCAGCAGGTCAGCCCCATCGCGCAGGTCATCAGGCAGGTGGCCGACCGGAGTGACCTGCTCGCGTTGAACGCGGCGCTCGAGGGCGCGGCACGAAGGAGGCGGCGCAGCAGATGGCGGTGGCGACGCGGCAGCAGCGGCAGTCGTCGGAGCAGGCGGTGCAAGGCGCGCGCAATGTGGCCGACCTCGTGAAGCAGGGAATCGACGCGACGGGGCGCCCGCGACGACCTGGGGGCGCAACGACCTGGCCCCCACCGACCCCGGGGCCGTTGACGCTGCCTCACGCAATGGCGGAGAACGCCCACGTGCGTCTCCTCCCCTTCGTCGCCCTCGTGCTGCTGTCTGCCTGTTCCCCCACCGCGAACGACACCTGTTCCATCGCCAATTGCAGAGGCTGTTGCGACACCAACGGTCAGTGCCAGACGGGCACCAGCGACACCGCGTGCGGCTCGGGTGCGCTGAACTGCAACGTCTGCAGCGGGGGCCAAATCTGCGCTGGTCAACGCTGCGTCTTCCAGACCGTGACGCCGGTCGACGCCGGCGTGCCCGACGCAGGCATGCCCATCCTCGCGCCCGTCGAGACGTGGACGTGGGCGGGCTTCCCCGACAGCGCCTGCGGCAACGGCGTGCCCACCGGCGTGGGCGTCAACGCGACCAACCGCAGCAAAGACGTCTTCCTGTTCCTCATGGGCGGAGGCGCCTGCTGGAACTCGCTCACCTGCGCCTTCGCGGCCCAGGGCATCAGCAGCGGCTACGGCCCGGCCGACTTCACCAACGAGACGGTGCGGCAGGCCCCGATGTTCGACCGCGCCAACGCGAGCAACCCGTTCAAAGACATGAGCTTCGTCTTCGTGCCGTACTGCACCGGCGACGTGCACATCGGCGACAACGTGATGGCGTACCCGGCCCTCGGCGCGCAGGTGCCCGCCCGCACCGTGCACCACAAGGGCGGCAGGAACCTCGAGGCCTTCCTCGTGCGCCTCAAAGACACCTTCCCCGACGCGCAGCGCGTCTTCCTCACCGGCTCGAGCGCGGGCGCCTTCGGGGCGCAGTTCAACTACGCGCGCGTCGCCGCGACGTGGCCGAGCGCCGAGGTGCACGTGCTGGCCGACTGCGGCCAGATCATCAACCCCGCGGGCTCGCTGCTCACCGAGTGGCGCACCTCGTGGAACTTCGCCATCCCCACCGACTGCGTGGGCTGCGACGCCGACTTCGCGAAGTTCCCGAAGTACCTGCACGACAAGCACCCCAGCAGCCGCTTCTCGCTCTACGCGTACACACAAGACAACACGCTGCGGCAGTTCAGCGGCTACGACGCGGCGACGTACAAGACCAACACGCTCGCGCTCATGGCCAGCGGGTACGACACGACGAGCAACGCGAAGTACTTCGTCCTCGATCAAGCCAACCACGTGATGATTGGCGACCTGCTCACGCTCGTCGGTCCGGGCAACGTGTCTCTGCTGAGCTGGACCACCGCGTTCGTGAAGGGCGAGCCCGGCTGGGTCAACGTGAAGTGACTCCCCGCGCGTCGCGCATCGGGTAGGTTCCCCGCCATGGCCAAGACCATTGCCCTCACCGACGCACAGTTCAAAGCGGAAGTCCTCGATGCCAAAGAACCCGTGCTCGTGGACTTCTGGGCCACGTGGTGCGCCCCCTGCATCGCGATGGAGCCCACCCTCGACGAGCTCGCCACCACCCACGCCGGCAAGCTCAAGGTCGTGAAGGTGAACATCGAAGAGAACCAAATCACCGCGCAGCAGTTCAACGTGCGCTCGCTGCCCAACTTCCTGCTCTTCCGCGGCGGCAAGGTCGTCTCGCAAATCGCCGGCGCCGTGAGCAAGCAGAAGCTCGGCGAAGCGGTGCAGAAGGTCCTCTGAGTCACTCCGCCGTCTGAGCGAGGGCGGGAAACGCTCCGGTGCCCCCTGCGTTCCACGCACGGTCCAGGCGTCGTCTCTTCCGAGGCAGCCGCCGTGCAAGCAGCCCCTCTCGTGGTCTGTCTGGTGGTGTCGTCGCTGGCCCTCGCCGTCATCTCTCTGCGACAGCACCCGCCCCCACGCCCTTGCGCTGCGACCCGCTCCGGGGCGAGAAGCCTCTCATGCGCCTTCTGCCCGCCCTCTGCCTGCTCGCCTGCGCCTGCGCCGACCGCGTGACGGAGTTGCACAACCCGGTGACCTTCACCCCGACCAGCACGACGCGCGTGACCCGCGCCCCGACGAGCTTCATTCGCGTGGGCCTCATGATGGACGCGCACCGGCCCGACGCCATCGAGCTGCGCACCAGCGTCGACGGCGTGCGCTGGACCGGCTGGCAGGCACCCACCATCGTCTTCGCCGAGGCGGGCGCTTTCGCCGGGCACGTCGACGCCCCGGTCGGCTCGACGCACTACGAGTACCGGCTCACCGACCCGGCCCGCCCGCCCACGTGGCTGCAGCTCGAAGACATCGACGCCCTCGGTGAGCCGTCGACGCCGCTGCCGCCCGAACGCGACGAGCCCGTCGGCACCGTGGGCATGCGCCGCGACGCGCTCGCGCCCTTCCCCACGATTCTGCCGCGCTCGGCATGGGGTGCGCGCGCGCCGACGTGCCGCTCGACGACCAACCCCTACCGAATGGTGGTGCACCACACCGCGAGCCCGACGAACGACACGATGACGCCCGAGCAGCGGCTGCGACAGACGCAGGCGTTCCACATGGATACGCGCGGCTATTGCGACATTGCCTACAACTTCCTCATGTCGCGCGACGCGCGCGTCTGGGAAGGCCGCGGCGACGGCGTGCTCGGCGGCCACACGCTCAACCAGAACGGCGGCAACATGGCCCTCTGCATCATCGGCACGTACACGACGGACACGCTGACGCCGCAGCAGGAATGCGCGGCCGCGGGGTGGATGGCGTGGCAGAGCAGCCTCCACGGCATCACGCTCAACCGCACCAACATCAAGGGTCACCGCGAGTGGGGCGCGACGGAGTGCCCGGGCCAGCGCGTGTTCGACCGCCTCGACGCGCTCGTGTCGCAGGCCGCGACCACCTGCGACGGCCTGATGCCGCCGCAGCCCATGTGGGCCGCCACCTTCGTCGACCAGAGCTTCATCGCCTCGCAGCTCGGCGCGGTCACGCTCGAGGAAGGCAGCAACGTCGACGGCTGGTTCGAGCTGCGCAACACCGGCACCGCGACGTGGACCCCCGCGCTCACGCGCCTCGCGCCCACGCCGCGCGACCAGGCCTCGCCGCTCGCCGACCCCTCGTGGCTCTCGCCGGCGCGCGTGGGTGGCGTCGCGAGCAGCATCGTGCCCAACGCGGTGGGGCGCTTCCCGGTGCGCCTGCGCGGCAACACCGTCGGCCGCTTCACGCAGACCTTCGGCCTGATGCAGGAAGGCGTGGCGTGGTTCGCCGACCAGGGCGGTCCCGCCGACACGTTCATCACCGTTCGCGTCGAAGTCGTGCCGCGCGCCGCGGCCGATGCGGGGGTCTCCACGGACGCGGGCGTCACCGATGCAGGCGTGTCGGTCGAGCCGGAGCCCCCGCAGCCCATCGAGGTGTCAGCGCTCGCCGAGGGCACGGTGACGCTCCCGGCCGCGGGTTGCGGCTGCACCACGGTCGATCCGCTCGCGTGGGGCGCGCTGGCGGGCCTCGTGCTCTTCCGTCGCCGACGCCGCACGGTCGAGGGTGACGGTGGTGCCAGCGCGAGCATCGCGTCGTGAGTTCCACCGTCAGGGTTGCCTCATCGGCCGCCCAGAGGTCAGTCATCTTCACGCGACAGCCACCAGCCCAGAGACACCCCGAGCAGCGCCGCGCCCACGCCCACGAGGAGGAGCGTGTTGGTGCTCGGCGGCACGGCTTCTCGCGACCGCTCGTGGCGCGCGCTGAGGCGCAGGTATTCCTCGGGCGCCAGCCACACGCCTCCGTGCACCTGCTTCGTCTCGCCCTCGAAGGTCTCGAGGGTCGCGGCTTTGACTTCGATGGCGTCTTCCATCACGCGCGCGAGTCTCGCACAGGCGAGCGTTCCGAAGTGGCGCGAGTCCGCACAGGAATCAGACCGCGACGCGCGCGGCGAGGCACTGATCAACCGCGCCCTGCGCGAAGTGAAGCAAGCGAATGACAAACCGCAATTACTCCCGCTTGCGTCGCGCGGACCATCGCTGCAACGTGTCTTCGCCGTGACGCTCGCCCTGCTCACCAGCCTGCTCCTCGCTGCGCCGCCGGAGGTGCAGCGCGACAAGCTGCGCCTGGGCGCCGACTTCCGCTGGTGGGGGCGCGACCTGCAGGTGTCGGCGGCCGACCGGCCCGACGTGGGACCGGCGAGCGTGGGCATGTCTCCGACGGGAGCGGGCATCGACGCGCAGTGGTTCCCCGCGGCGTACTTCGTCGATGATCGCGGGGCTGACGTGGGCATCACCTTCCGCGTCGACATGGCGCCCGGCTTCACGACGCGGCTGGGTGATTCACGCTTCGTCAGCAGCGTCACCCAGCTGCGCACGGGCCTGATGTTCCGCTTGCCGTTCCGCTACGCAGAGCCGTCGGTGCATGCGGGGCTGCACGTCTTCGAGGCCAACACGTCGCCGTTGGCGAGCGACGGGCGACCGCGGCCTGCGGTGCCGAACGTGAGCCTGCAGGGCCCGCGGGTGGGGCTGGGGCTGCGGCTCCTCGAGTTCTGGCGCATCACCTTCGACGTGCACGCGGGCGCGACGTGGCTGCTCGGGCTCGGTGAGCTCGCGAGCGCACCCTTTTTTCCCGGTGCCGGTGGGAGCGCGTTCGACGCGAAGGCCGGCCTCGCCTTCCGCACGTGGCCCTGGCTCGACGTGCGCATCGGCGTCGACGTGACCGTGCACGCGCTGTCACTCGGTGCGGGGCGCACGGCGACCGACGCGTTCTACGGCGTGACGCTGGGCTTCGTGTTCAAGGGCGTGCCCTGACGACGTCGCGTCAGTCGTCGAAGTCGTGCTCGCTGACCTTCACGTAGCCGTCGGCGAGCATCTCGCCGACTCGCCGCTCGAGCTCGGCGCGCGGGTCGGCCGCTTCGCGGTGGCGCAGGAGGTCGCCGAGCCGCAGCACGACCCCGTCGCAGACCTCGCGAATCGCCCAGGTGTCTTCGCCGTTCGCGAGCCGCACCCAGGGGTGGGGCAGCCGCTGAAACCGACGCGGAGAGTCGTCTGCCGCGATGACCTCGAGCTTCCGGTGGCTGCGTGCCCAGTCCCGCGGACCCTTGTCGAAGTGGGGCTCGTCGCGGGTCAACTCGGCCGCCACCGCCCGGAGAAACCACTCGAGAGAGGGAAACACCCACCACCCGGAGCCGGCGTCCTCGCGGTCGAAGGCGACCACTTGCCCGGCGGGCCCGCCGAAGCAGGGTGAGGCGAAGGCGTACACCGTGTAGTGAGAGGCGGCCACGCGCCACCAATTGATGCTCCAACGAACTTCACCCGAAGCGTCGTCATGCTTCTTGTGTGTGACGACGCCCCACTCGTCGACGTCGACGAAGGAGAACTCGCCACGCTGGCCGCCGCCGACCCGGGCGAGCACCGCAGCGAGGGTTGGAGGGACCTCGGGAGCCCCCCCCCCGAACGCCCGTCATCTTCAGGGCGCGCGCCACTTCGTCGAGAGCCGTCTGGAGCATCGAGCGGAGAACCTTGCCAAGCCGCGCGCCTGACACGAAGTCGAACGACGCGCTCAAGTTCGTTCACGCCCGGCGGCAGTCCGACAGGCACCCGACCGGCCTGGCCCCTTCCAGCAACGCAGCCTCGCACATCGAATCTGCGGCACCGATTCAGGCTGAGGAAACAGGGGCGCCCCTCGCATCATCTCAGGCGTATGAGCCTGCGCATGCGTTTCCTCGTCCTTCTCTTCGTCACCGCTGCCTGCGCCGGGCCTGATGCGCACGCCGTGAAATCATCGGCCCTCGACGCGAACGCAGAAGCTGCGCCTCGCCCGAAGGTCGGCACGACGCTGGATGCCGAGAGCCCGCTCGACTCGCCCGCGTGCGTGCCCACGCTGCCTGACGTGAAGTGCCCGACGACAGCCGAGACGCAGCCGCACCACCACCACGCACCTGCGACTGTGGAGGCCGCGCTCGTGGTCGACCCGGTGTGCAAGATGAAGATTGACCCAAAGACGGCGAAGGGCGGCTCGCTCGAGCTCAAGGGTGAGAAGCACTTCTTCTGCTCGACCTCGTGCCGCACCTCGTTCCTCAAAGAACACCCGGAGGCAAAGTGATGAAGCGACGACTGCCCCTCACCCCGGCCCTCTCCCCGCCTGCAGGGAGAGGGAGTTGGTTGATCAGCCTCGTGTTGATCAGCGGCTGCGCGACGTCGATGTCGAGCGAGCGCGAAGCACTGCAGAGCGCCGTGCTCGCCCGCAGCCCCGCGCTCGATGGGCTCACCCTGCCCCGCTTCGACGCACCCGACGAAGTGCCCGCAGAGGTCGAGCAACTGCTCTCGCGCCCCCTGACCGCCGACGACGCCGTCCGCGTCGCGATGCTCGCCAACCGGGAGGGCCGCGCCGCGCTCGCAGAAATCGGCATCGCGAAGGGCGCGTGGGTGCAGGCCGGCCTCATCCCCAACCCGGAAGCAGAGCTCAGCGTGCGCGCTCCAGGCGGTGCGCAGCCCGTACAGCTCGACCTCGGCCTCGAGCTCAACCTCACCGGCACCCTGCTCGCCCCGATGCGCGCCGGCGTCGCCGAGTCGACCCTCTCAGCCGAGCGGCTCCGCGCGGCCGGCGTGCTGCTCGACCTCGGCTACCGCACGCGCCTCGCCTTCCTGAACGTGCAGGCCACGAGCGCGCGGCTCGAGCTGCGCCTCCAGGCGCTCGAAGCCCAACAGGCCTCATGGGAATCGATGGCCGAGCTCGACCGCGTCGGCAACGTCACCGGGCTGCAGGTCGCCAGCGAGCTCGCCGCCGTCGAGCTGGCACGCGTGCAGGTCGCCGAGGCCGAGAACGCGCTGCTCGACGCGCGCGAGGCGCTCCACCGTCGCCTCGGGCTCAACGGCCAGCAGCTCACCTGGCGCGTCGAGGGCAGGCTCGACCTGCCGAAGTCACTGAGCACCGACGCGCTCAACGAAGCGAAGGCCGTCTCCGCCTCCCTCGAGCTCGCCGAGCTGCTCGCGCGCGTCGAGGCCGCGAGCCGCAAGGTGGGCCTCGCGAAGACCGAAGGCTGGCTGCCGCACCTCACCGCCGGCTTCCACGGCGAGCAGGACGCGAACCTCTGGGAGCTCGGCGCGCACCTGACGCTCAGCCTCCCCGTGTTCGACCAGGCGCAGGGCCGCCAGCTCTCGGCGCGCAGTGAGTACGACCTGCTCCGCGCGCGGGCCGAGAACCAGGCGCTGGTGGTGCGCTCTGCGGCGCGCAGCACCCTCAACCGCGTGGAGTCGGCGGCGAAGCGGGCCAGGCACTACGCCGAGCGGCTGCTCCCCGCACGGAAGCGCGCGCTGCAAGAGACGGTGTTGCAATACAACGCGATGCAGCTGGGCGTCTTTCAGGTCATCGCCGCGCAGCGCGCCGTCACCGAGACCGCGTTGATGCAGGTCGACGCCACGCTCGACGCCCGCCGCGCGCAGGCCGCGATGGAGCTCCTGCTCGCCGGCCGTTCCACCCCGCTCGAGCTGGGCGCGATGCCGAGCTCGTCGATGAGCACCACCGAAGCCGCCGGAGGGCACTGAGATGAACCGTCGAGAGCTGATGCACTACACGGTCGCGGCAGGCGGGTGGCTCGCCGCACGTGACGCCGTCGCGAAGGCCGTCGCGCCCGCACCCGTCGTGGTCGCGCCCGGCGGCCAACGCGCGGTCCTCACGCCCAACGGCAGCTCGTTGCCCTGGCGCCTGGTGGGCGGCGTGAAGGTCGGCCACCTCATCGCCGAGGAGTTCGACCACGAGCTCGCGCCCGGCCTCACCATCAAGGCCTGGGGCTACAACCGCTCGACGCCGGGCCCGACGATTGAGGTGACTCAGGGCGACAGAGTGCGGCTGTACGTCACCAACAAGCTCCCCGAGCCGACGACGGTGCACTGGCACGGCGTCATTCTTCCCAACGGGATGGATGGCGTGGCCGGCCTCACCCAGAAGGCGATTCCGCCGGGCGAGACGTACCTCTACGAGTTCACGTTCAAAGACGCGGGCACGTTCATGTACCACCCGCATTCCGACGAGATGACCCAGATGGCGCTGGGCATGAACGGGATGATGGTCGTGCACCCGAAGGCGCCGAAGGGGCCGCGCGTCGACCGCGACTTCGTGCTCATGGCGCACGAGTGGAAGATTGCGCCCGGCGCGTCGCGGCCCGACCCGAACGCGATGGCCGACTTCAACGTGCTCACCTTCAACTCGAAGGCCTTCCCCGGAACCGCGCCGCTCGTCATGGGCGTCGGCGAGCGCGTGCGCGTTCGCATCGGCAACCTCTCACCGATGGACCACCACCCGATTCACCTGCACGGCCTCAACGCCGTCCTCACGTGGACGGACGGCGGTGAAGTGCCGATGTCGGCGCGCCACCCGGAGACGACCTTCCTCGTGCCGGTGGGCACCGTGCGCGTGTTCGAGTTCACCCCGACCGAGCCGGGCGACTGGGCGATGCACTGCCACATGACCCACCACGTGATGAACCAGATGGGCCACGGCTTCCCGGTGATGGTGGGCGCCGACGCGAAGCGCATCGACCGCCGCGTACAGGCGCTGGTGCCCGGCTACATGACGATGGGCCACGACGGCATGGGCGCGATGTCGGAGATGCAGATGCCCGTGCCGCCCAACTCCATTCCCATGCGCGGCGGCGTGGGGCCGTTCGCGAACATCGACATGGGCGGCATGTTCACGGTGCTGAAGGTGCGCGCGCAGCCCGAGCTCGAAGACGGCAGCGGCTGGTACCAGCACCCGAAGGGCACCATCGCCGAGAAGGCGTCGCCCGAGCGCGCGAAGGCCGACGGCATCGACCTCGGCTGATCAGCTGCGAAACGTCCGGGGTGTGCATCGGTACGCGGAGCGCAGACAGCTCCCCGTACTTCCACTGCGGGGTTTCAGTGGGGGTGTGGGAGAGTCGCGAGCCGATGGTGACGGCGCTGCTCCTGATGACGTTGACGGCCGACCCCTCCACGGCGGTGGTGCTGGTCCGCAAGACCGCGGTGAAAGACGCCGAGGCCCTCGCGTTGACCGACAAGGTCGCCAGCCGCATCGCAGTGCCGGGCCTGGTGCCGTACGCCGACTCGCAGAAGCGCATCGCGACGCTCGGCCTCAAAGACGCCACCACCTGCAACGGCGCCGCCGACTGTCACGCCGAGGTTGGCAAGCTGCTCAAGGTCGACTGGCTGGTGCTGGTGTCGGTGTCGCAAATCGCCACCGACCAGAGCCTCGCGCTCGAGCTGTTCACGGTGACGAAGGCCGAGGTCGTCGAGCGCGACTCGCTGTTGCTCGAGAAGCGCGGCGACGTGCAGGCGGTTCAACTCGAGGGCTTCGGCAAGAAGGTGCGCGAGCGCATCGCTGGCGTGAAAGACGTGAAGACCGACGCGCCGGTAAAGCCTCCCGAAGTGGCGAAGAACCCCGTGGTCGACCCGAAGCTGACCGTGAAGGACAACCCCATCGTGGCCCCACCACTTCCCGAGAAGTCGCACCTGCCGAGCTTCGTGCTCGGCGGTGTGGGCGTCGCGGCGCTCGGGGTCGGCGTGGGCCTGCTCGTCAGCGGGCTCGCTCAGCGCGCCCCGTTGAACGGCACGCTCGACGCCGATGGCTTCAGCCGCTCGCAGCTCAGCGGCTCCGAAGCGACGCGCCTCAACGACGCGACCTCGGTGCAGTTCGGTCTCGCCGGCGCAGTGGGCGCGCTCGGTCTCGGGTTGCTCACCACCGCCATCGCGCTGTGGTGAGCAGGCGCCGCCACCCGACCGGCGAGCTGCTCGTCGGTGATTGCCTCCACGTGCTGCGCTCGCTCGACGCCGACTCGTTCGACGCGTGCGTGACGAGCCCTCCGTACTGGGGCCTGCGCGACTACGGCGTGAAGGGCCAGATTGGCGCCGAGCCCTCACTCGAGACGTACCTCGCGCAGCTGGTGAAGGTGTTCCGCGAGGTGCGCCGCGTGCTCAAGCCGACCGGCACGCTGTGGCTCAACCTCGGTGACTCGTACACCAGCGGCGGGCGCACCTGGCGCGACGCAGACAAGAAGAACCCTGCGCGCGGCATGAGCTACCGTGCACCGACGCCGAAGGGCTTGAAGCCGAAGGACCTCATCGGGGTGCCGTGGCGGCTGGCGTTCGCGCTGCAGGAAGACGGCTGGTACCTGCGCAGCGACGTGGTCTGGCACAAGCCGAACACGCAGCCGGAATCGGTGAAGGACCGGCCGACGCGCGCGCACGAGTACGTGTTCCTGCTCTCGAAGGCGCAGAAGTACTTCTACGACGCCGAGGCGGTGAAGGAGCCGAGCGTGGGCGGCGGCACGCGCGCTCGTCGCACCGTGTGGAGCGTGACCACCGAGCCGTTTCGCGAGGCGCACTTCGCGACCTTTCCACCGAAGCTGGTCGAGCCGTGCGTGCTGGCGTCGACGAAGCCGGGAGGCCGCGTGCTCGACCCGTTCTTCGGCGCGGGCACCGTCGGCGTGGTGTGCAAGGCGCTCGGGCGCTCGTTCGTGGGCGTCGAGCTGAACGAGGCCTACGCCCAGCTCGCGCGCGCTCGCCTGGCCCGGTGAGACCAGGGCGCGGTTGCAGCCACAGCTGATCAACCCTTTCAAGGCGACCGTGTAGGTGGATTCCTCCAATGCTGTCGCACCTCGCGCGTCGTGTCGTAGAGTGGAGATCCGATGCGTCAGGTCGCCCTGTCGATGCTGCTCGCCCTGTCCGCGCACGCTGCGGATGCCGGCGCTCCCGTCTCTCCACCTCCTCCAGCGCCCATGCGCGGCGTGCTCGTGCTGCCGCCTGTGATGACGGTGCTCGTCGGCAAGAAGCCCTTCGCCGGCATCGACACCCGCAAGCCCGTCGAGCGCTTCGATCTGGTCGGCCACAAGAAGCTGGTCAGCGCGGTCGACGCCAAACTCGGAGGCAAAGTCCTCCCGGCCGACATCACCATCGGCCTGCTCACCAAAGAAAACCTCACCCCCACCACCCTCGACGCGCCCGGTGCTCTGCAGAAGCTCGCCGAGGCCGCCAACGTCGAGTGGCTGGTGCGCTTCACGCTGAACAAGAGCGTGCTGCGCGCGCAGGTGGTCGACCGCAGCGGCCAGCCGGTGGGCACCTCCGCGTCGCTCAACGAGGCCACCACCCTCACCGACACCCAGGCCACCAGCCTCGCGGCCAACGTCGTGAGCGACATCGAAACGCTCGAGCGCGCCCGCATCGCCGGCCTCATCGAAGCCGCCCGCAGCGCCGAGGCCGAGAGGCCGCCGCCGCCCGAGGAGCTCGTCGACACCGACCTCGAGCTGATGAAAAAGAAGAAGACCACCGAGAGCACCAGCTGGTCACCCAACCCCTCCCGCGTGCGCGCGTGGGTCGCGGTCGGGCCCGGCGCCGTGCTCCGCGACCTCAGCCTGCAGGGTGAGGCCACCACGCAGCTCGCTGAGCTCGAGAACGGCGCGGTGGTGGGGCTCGGCGTCGCCGCGCAGGTCCTGCCGCTCGAGCTCTTCGACGCCACCGCCGGCAAGGCCTGGAGCCAGCTCTCGCTCGAGGTGCACTACCGCCGCGCCTTCGTGCAGGCGCGCGGCGTCGCGGGCGGGCTCGAGAACGCACCGTGCACCATGACCGACGACGACCTGCAGCTGCGCGCAGGCTGGCGCTACCGGCTCGGCGACGGCTACCTCCCCACCATCGGCGTGGCCGGCGGCTGGTCTCAAGAGCAGACGCGCTTCGAGTGCAACCTGCCGCTGGTGAGCACCACCTGGCGCGGCGTCGACGCCCAGCTGCGCATCCGCCAACCGCTCTTCCGCGACATCGTCACCCTCGAGCTCGTCGGTGGCCCGCGCTTCGTGCTCCCCGGCCCGCTCGCCGCGACGCCCGGCTTCAGCCTCTCGGCCGAGGCGTGGCTCGAGGTGAAGCCCGTCTCGGTGCTCTTCGGTCGCGCCGGCGCCCGCATGTCGCGGCTGCAGGCCGCCAACCCCGCCCTTCAGGCCACGGACACCCGGGCCTTCTTCGCCCTCGAAGTGGGAGCCTTCTTCTAATGCGCCTCATCGCCCTCCTCACCACGCTGCTCTCGTCGGCGGCCCTGGCCATCTGTCTGCCGGCCGTGCCCAACAACCCGGAGAACGACTGCGACCTCGACGGCTGCACCGTCGCGCAGGGCGACTGCGCCGACAGCACCACGCTCAACCCGCTCGCGGCGTCGATTCGCGGGCCCAGCTGCCCCAACGGCGCGGCCGCCGAGACGTGCGATGGCGCCGACAACAACTGCAGCGGCGCGCCCGACGAAGGCAACCCGGGCGGCGGCGGCGCGTGCGGCACGGGCCTGATGGGCGTCTGCTCCGCGGGCACCCGCGCCTGCCAGAGCGGCATGCTGGCGTGCGTGCAAAACGTGATGTCGCGCGCCGAGACCTGCAACAACCAGGACGACGACTGCGACGGCATGACCGACGAGAACAACCCGGGCGGCGGCGCGGCCTGCACCACCGGGCAGATGGGCGTCTGCGCGCCGGGCACGCAGACCTGCACCAGCGGCACCCTCACCTGTGTGCGCAACGTCGGCCCCTCGACCGAACTCTGCGACGGCCTCGACAACAACTGCATGGGCGGCGTCGACGAAGGCTTCAACGTCAACGCGGCGTGCACCTCGAGCAACGTGGGCGTCTGCGCGCCCGGCACCTTCCAATGTCAGGGCAACGGCACGGCGGCCTGCGTGTCGACGGTGCTGCCCGGCACGCGCACTGAGACCTGCAACAACCAGGACGACGACTGCGACGGCATGACCGACGAGAACAACCCGGGCGGCGGCGCGGCCTGCACCACCGGGCAGATGGGCGTCTGCGCGCCGGGCACGCGGACCTGCACCAGCGGCACCCTCACCTGTGTGC
>JBILUC010000032.1:0-86407 GCA_044371205.1 Archangium sp. | reverse complement strand
GCGCCTCGCCGCCACCCGCCGCCGCACCGCGCGGCTGCGCACCTTCTTCGGGCTCACCGAGATGTCGAACGTCACCGCGGTCGACTCGACCTCGCGCACCGTCGAGCAGCGCGATGCGCAGAAGCAGGTCGCGCGCGCCCTGGACTCGCTCTCGGCCGCCAAGCGTGACGTCTTCGTGCTCTACGAGTTGCAGGGGCTCGCCGGCGAAGACATCGCCGCGGCGCTCGGGATTCCCATCAAGACGGTGTGGACGCGCCTGTTCCACGCGCGAAAAGAAGTCACCGCGGCCATCGAGCGCCAGCTCGTCACCGAAGCACGCACCAGCGGTCTGAAGCGCGACGAGGTCGAGCCATGAACGAGACACCCCGCTTCCTCGACCACGCGCAGACCGACGCCGAGCGCATCGTCGCCAGCGCCGCGGCGGTGGCGCCCCTTCCGCTCCAGCGCGACGAGTGGGACGCGGTGATGTCGCGGGCGGTGACCGCGCGGCCCTCTCCCCTGCGCCTGGTGCCTGCGTTCGCCGGCTCGCTCGCGCTGGGGGCCGTGCTGGTGCTGGCGCTCCGCCCAACGCCACCGCCCGCACCCGTGCACGCCGAACTGGTCGCCACCGCCGGCGCCGAGTGGAAGCAGCTCGCGCCCGACGAGGTGTCGCTGCAGGCCGGTCGGCTCGCCGTCGCGCGCCCCGGAGAAGGTCGTCTGCGCGTCATCACGCCCGATGCGGTGCTCGAGACCAACCGCAGCCGCTTCCTCGCCGAGGTCACGAGCAACGGCACCACGCTGGTCGTCGAAGAAGGCGAAGTGATTCTGCGCGCACGCGGCATCGAGCGCGTGGTGCGCGCCGGCGAGTCGCTGGTGTGGCCTCCGCCGACGGTGATTCCCGCGCCGCTGCTCGAGCGCACCGAGACCACCAGCGGCTCGCACTGCGCCACCGCCACTGGCGCGGCCCTCGTCACCTGTCTCGCCTCAGAAGCTGCGGGCGACACACTCGACGCGCAGGCTGCGCTCTACGAGCTTGGGGCCCTGCACGCCCGCGAAGGCCGCCGCGCGGTGGCGCTCGAGACGTGGCGCGCCTCACTCACCCGCTTCCCCAACGGCGTGCTCGAGCCCGAGGTGCGGCTCGCGGTGCTGGTCGAGCTGGTGCGCGCCCGAAAGACCGACGAGGCGGTGGCCGAAGCGAAGGCCTTCGAAGCCGCCTTCCCCACCGACGCGCGCGCAGACGACGTGCGCTCGCTGCGTCGCTCGCTCGAGCCCTGAGAAAAACCTGGCCAGTCTACGTCGCATCTCACTTCGCGAACGCGGCGGTTCACGCATCTCGTTGAACTGACTCACGCGAGCGTTGGCGTCATTTGCGCACCAGCCCCCCTCGTCGCGGCAATCACGCCGCGCACTCACGAGGAGCACACATGAAGGTGACGGGACAGCGGGCGACGACGGGCGGGACCACCTCCACGAAGCAGCCGGCGCGCACGCCGAAGGAAAAGAAGACGAAGGGCTGGCCGGAAGACGACGGCTTCGAGACGCCGGTGCCGAAGACGGGCAGCTCGAAGAAGACGAGCAAGACGCCGCGCGCGGAGGTGAGCGCGGCGATGGTCGACGCCGGCTCGCGAGCGCTCGCGCGCGACCGGCGCAACACCGAAGGCAATGCGCTGCGCGATGCCGGCTGGCTGCTCGGCGGGCTGACCGCCTCGGTGGTCATCAACGTCATCCACCAGTTTCAGCGCACGCCGGTGCCTGAACTCGACGCTACCGTGCAGCGTCTGGGCGAACTCTGCGGCGCGCTCTTCGTCGAGTTCCTCGGCGGCATGGACCACGACGTGACGCCCCGGGCGCGCGCGGTGGCGAAGCAGGAAGACGGTTTCCTCGAGCACTTCGAGGCGAGCTTCGGCATGTCGCCGCTCGAGGCCACGGCGCGCTTCGTCGACTTCATCGCGCGCACCGAGGGCTTCCCGCGCGAGCGGCTGCGCGGGTCCATCTACGGCTGAGGGTGAAGGCCGGCGGTGACGAACACGGCCGACCGGCGCGAAAGACCCGGCGAGCCGCACTGCAGGACCGTGCGGTCTCGTGCGGGGCGGTGGCTACGGGGTGTAGCGCAGCACGGTGCCGTTGAAGCCCACCGCCCACGCGTGGCGCGCGTCGCTGCCATGCACATCTCGCAGGAACTGGGTCGTGTGGCTCACCTTGAGCTGCGACTGGGTGCCGTTGAAGAAGCGCACCTCGCCTGAGGGGCCGACGCCCCACACCGCGTTGGCCGACGTGCCCCACAGGCCCATCACCGTGACGTCCTGGCCGACGTTGAGCGTGGTCCAGCTCGAGCCGTTGAACGTGGCAAAGGCGCCGTTGCCGCCGGCGGCCCACACGTCGTTGGTGCCGAACGCGAGCGCGGAGGTCAACCCGATGGTCATGCCGGTGGGCACCTCGAGCCAGGCGGTGCCGTTGAAGCTCAAAATGAGGCCCGCGCTGCCGACTGCCCACACGCGCGACGAGTTGACGCCAGAGAGGTCGACGATGTCTTTGGTGGTGCCGCTGGGCACGGCCGTGAAGGTCGCGCCGTCGTAGTGGTGCAGTGAGCCGCCGACGCCGGCGAACCACACGTCGCTCGCGCCGGTGCCCCACACCGCGTCGACGCGCGGCACGCCCCGCTTGAGCACCGTCCACGCCGTGCCGTCGAAGTGCACGATGACGCCGATGGGGGTGTTGGGCGTGCCGCTGCCGCCGACGAGCCAGACGTCGGTGGGCGACGAGGCCCAGACACCGAAGAGGTCGTCACTCACGCCCGCGTTCACGCTCGCCCAGTTCGTGCCGTCGAAGTGGAGCACGGTGCCTTGATCCCCCGCGACCCACACGTCGTCGCTCGCGCGCGCCCAGACCGAGCGGAGGTGCGCCGTCGTGCCGCTGGTCTCCACGCACCAGCCGTCGGGAGCACACGTGCCACTCGGCGGCGTACCCGCGTCAGGCACCGGCTGCGTGCCTGCATCCGTCCCGGGAGGCGTCCCCGCATCGGGCGGTGTCGTGCCGGCATCGGTGACGGGGCGCTCGTCGATGGGCAGCGGGACGCAGATGCGGGGCTCGGCGCAGACCTCGGCCTGACCGCAGGCCATGCACACGTCACCCGGCGCGCCGCACGCGTCATTGCTCGTCCCAACGAGACAGGCCCCCGTGCTGTCGCAGCAGCCCCTGCAGGTGCGGGCGCATTCCGCTGAACGAATGACCAGCGTGCTGTCTTTGCAACCAACGAAGAGTAGGAGGAACAGCAGGAATCCACGGGTCATGAACCCGTGGAGCCAGCGAGTCGGAAGATGTCGCATGGTTTTCCCGGGTCAGGCCCCTCTCCCGCTCCTGCAGGGAGCCGGGGGACGTTTCGGCGTAGGGTTGGCTCATGTCTCGAGCTGAGCGGGAGCACGTGCTCTCAGCGCTCCACCAACAAGGCGTCTCGGCGTGGCCGGTGATTGACGTGCCGCTCGAGCGCTTCTCGGCCCACCTCGCATTGGTGAACCCGACCGAGCCCACCGTCGAGGCGCTGGCGAAGCTCTCAGGAGAGGGCCTGATGCTCTGCGTCGGCTGTCTCGAAGGCCAACCGGCGGCGCTGGGCATCTTCGAGTCGCTGTACCTCGCACCGCTCGCCCGGGTGCTCGGCAAGCTCGAGGGTGGGTCCGAGGTCGCCAACGACGTGTTGCAGCGGCTGCGCGGCCAGTTCCTCGCGCCCGCCAGCGGCCGCAGCTCGTTCCTCTCGTACTCAGGCGCCGGCGCGCTCGGGGTGTGGCTCAAGGTCATCGGCGTGCGCGAAGCCCAGAAGATGCGCCGCGGCGGCGTGCAGGCGAACACCGTGGGTGAAGACGCGCTCTCGGCGATGCCCACGCCCGAAGCCGACCCCGAGCTGCGCTTCATGAAGCTGCAGCACCGCCACCAGTTCAAGGAATGCTTTCAGCAGGCGCTGGGCGAGCTCGAGCAGCGAGAACGCAGCGTGTTGCGCATGAGCCTCGTCGAGGGACTGAGCATCGACGACATCGGCAAGGTGTACGACGTGCACCGGGCCACCGCGGCGCGGTGGCTCACCTCGGCGCGCGAGACGCTGGTGAAAAAGTGCCGCGAGCACCTCGCCGCGCGGCTGCGCGTCGCCGAGGGTGAGCTCGATGAGCTGATGGGCAACTTGCAGAGCAACCTGTCCATCAGCCTCGGCCAGCTGTCCATCAAGCCGCGCTGAGCGCCTGGGCCGTGGCCAGGTCAGACTCGGAGAAGAAGCAGAGCGTGACTCCCTTCAAGCGCGGCTCTTTCGCGAGGGCTTCCCGCACCGTCTGCAGCGCCAGCCGCGTCGCGCGCTCGAAGGGAAAGCCGTAGACGCCGGTGGAGATGGCCGGGAACGCGACCGTGGAGAAGCCGTGCTCCACCGTCAGCTCGCACGCGCGGCGGTAACAGCTGGTCAGGGGCGCGTCTTCGTTTGAGGTGCCGCCTCTCCATACCGGGCCGACGGCGTGCGCCACGGCCTTCGCCTTGAGCTTGAAGCCGGGCGTGAGCTTCACCTCGCCGGTGCGAGCGCCGTTGAGTGTGCGGCAGAACGCGAGCAGCTCTCGCCCCGCCGCGCGGTGAATGGCGCCATCGACCCCACCGCCGCCGAGCAACGACGAGTTGGCGGCGTTGACGATGACGTCGACGTCGAGCGTGGTGAGGTCACCGCGGATCAGCTTCAGGCGTTCGTCAGTCATGCGTCGCTTCGCAGTGAAATGAGGGCCTCTTCGAGCTCGTTCGCGTTGCGCGGCTCGGGCGGCAGCACGCTGTTTCGCTCGGCGTCGGCGAGCAGCGCGAAGACCTGTTCCACGCGCGCGGCCCACTTCATCGAGAGCGCCTCGGTCAGCTCGCTGCGTTCCCCGCGCCGCTTCTGCTCGACCAACTCGAGCGCGTCACCGAGGTCGTACCGTGGAGCGAGCTTCGTCAGGTCGGTGACGAGCTCGCCCTCGCGCAGCAGGTGCGTGCCCGTGAGCAAGGTGCGCAACACGTAGAGCAGCTTCTTCGCGCTGGTGCGCCCGCCCTGTTCCCACGCGGCGCGCTGCCGGGTCGCGAAGCCAAGGTAGTGCTTCGCCGCGCGCGACGAGAGCGCATCGCGCACCAGCGGAACCAGCCGCTCGAACCCACGACCGCTCTCGACCGTGAAGCCCGAGAGGAAGCGCTCGAGGTAGTTGCCGTTGCCCTTGAGCACGCCCTGCAGCACGCCGCCGAGCTCGTTGCTGGAATAGTCGAGCTCCACGCCGTCGATGACCTCGAGCCGCTCAGCGGGCGGCACGTTCACGCTGAAGCCCAGCAGCGCGCGGGTCGGCGCGAGGTGCACCGCCTTCAAGTCGAGGTCGGAGTCAGGTGACGGAAAGCCATACGCGTGCGCGCCCGACAGCGAGATGACCACGTGCTCGCGGCGGGCAGACTCGGTGGCGCGCGCAGCCGTGGCGATGGCGCGCTGGTGCGGCGTGAGGAGGTCGAGGGCGTTCATGGCTGACCTGCCTGAGTGTCGGATGGTGCAAGACCTGACCACGGCCCCGGCACCTGCAGCACGTGGCGACGCGCGAGCTCTTCGTGAATGCGGCGCAACAGCGCATCGGCGCGCTCGAAGTCGGGCTGCTCGGGGAGCGCAGAGCCATCACGCGCGGCCTCGAGCGCAGGGCTCATCGCTTCGGCGCGACGCAGCACCTCGTCGAGCTCGAGCTCTCCGCGCTTGATGGACAGGAGCGTCTCGCGAAACGCACCGGTCGCAGCGAACGAGGGGGCGCCCGTCTCGAGCCAGCCGCGGGCGAGCTCGATGAGGCGCAACAGGTTGTAGGCGTTCTTCGGCCGCAGCGAGCGCGCGTCGGGCGGGCGGCGGCCGCCACCGCGCGCGTAGGCGGTGAGGCCCGCGAGGTCGTTGCTCTCGAGCAGCCCCTGGTCCCACAGAGAGCGGTAGAGCTGCTTGAGCCGCGTGCGCGCGCCGTGGAGGTCGATGGTGGGCACCGCCGTGGAGAGCCGACGCGCGAGCTCTTCGAGGTCCGGCGCAGGCTCGTCGCACAGCCACGCAAGGACGAGGTCGCGGTGCTCGGCGAGGCGTTGGCTGGCGCTGAGCTTGTCGAGCTGACTCAAGGCGTAGCGACCGAAGGAGCCAAAGAGCAGCTTCGACACGAAGGCCTCACGCGCGTCGAGAATCCACTGGCCGAGGTCGTCGAGCGGCTTCACCGAGGGCACGAAGAGCAGCTCGAGCGTGTTCGGGTCGGCGCGCAGGGCCTGTTCCACGAGCTTGCGGGTTTCCCAGTAGGTCGAGCTGCCGTCGGCGCTGACGAGATCGAGCGGCGGCTCGGTGAGCCCACCCGTCCACGAAAATGGGAGCGCGAAGGCGCCGCGCACGTCGGTGTCGCTCGTCTCGTCAGCGAGACCCCACGCCTGGCTGCCGACGGTGGCTTCCAGCACGCGGCAAGGGAAGAGCGACTGCCACGCGGCCTCACGTCGCTGCGCGAAGTGGAGCTGGCCCATGCGGCGCGGCGCGAGCTCGTTGCGCGCGTACCAGAGCTCGCCGACTCCGGTGACGAGCACCTCGAAGCCTCCGTCGCGCGCGCGCACCACGCGGCCCACGAGACCCTGCGGCACGCGGCGGCCGTGGTGCAGGCGCTCGACGCGCAGCGTGACCTCCGTGCCATGCGGCAGCGGAACGGAGAGCGGGTCGACCTCGGTGAGCGCTGAGATGCGGGCAGTCATGACTTCCTTCTCCCTCTCCCTGCGTGAGCGGGGAGAGGGTCGGGGTGAGGGGCCCCAGCCTGACGATGCGGAGGCGCCTCGAACAGCCCCTCACCCCTGCCCTCTCCCCGTTTCACAGGGAGAGGGAGTTGGGGTCGACCTCCATCATCTGCAATTGCTCCTCGAGGGCAGGGCTCTTTTCTTTCTCGAGCAGCAGCACCCGCAGCACGTCAGGGTGAATCGGCCCGCGCACCTTCCGGGCGATGGCGAGCGCGGCTTTGCGCTCCTCCGCGCCGGCGTCGGGCATCAACGCAAGGGCCAGCCGCGCCGCCACCAACGGCGCCTCACCCGCCTCGGGGTGCGCTTGCACCGCCTCGACCACCGCCCGCGCCTCATCGGCCGCCTGCGCCTTCCCGCGCCGCGCGTGCATCAACGCCAGCCGCGCCTTCGTCTCCAGCGTCTCCCGGTGCGTCTCGCCCACCGCGGCCGCCCCCACCTCGAGCGCCGACTGCATCAGCGCGAAGGCGTCATCGTCGCGACCCACCGCGAACGAGCGCTCCGCGAGCGCGCGCGTCGACAGCGCAGAGTATCGGTGCTTCAGCCCGACCGCCGACTTCACCAGCTCATCGGCCTGCTTCATCGCGTTGAGCGCCTCTGCCGGCTGCCCACCCAGCTCCAGCGCGAGGGACAACCCCACCATGCCTGTCGCCACCCCAACCGCGTTCAATTCCTTCCCCGCGCGCGCGTCGTCGAGGGCCGACGTCAATTGCTCGAGCCCCCGCTTCACGTGCCCGCACCGCGCGTTCAGCTCGCCCTGCGTCAACCGCGCGTGCAGCGAGAGCGGGTGCCCGGCGCCCAACAACCGCACGCGCGCTTCGGCCGCCACGTTCGCTTCGTCGAGCGCGCGGGAATCGAACCCGAACTGCAGGAAGTTGAGCGAGCGCAGCGTGCGGAGGTCGGCGGTGGAGACCGGGTCGTTCACCTCCGCCCACTTCAGCGCGCGCTCACTCACGGCGAGCGCGTCGTCGAACTTCCCCTGCGAGACGCGCAGCATCGTCAGCGCCACGTCGACCTCCGCGCGCAGGCGGGGCCTGGGCAGTTGCTCGAGCGCTGCCTCGGCGCGACGCACCCAGGGCTCGGCCTCTTCGGGTCGGTTGGTCTGCGTGCCCACCACCAGCACGTGTTGCACCGCGATGCGCGCGATGGCCTCGAAGTGACGCCCCGCTTCCGCGGCGAGCAGCGCCTCGCTCAGCTCTTCTTCGGCTTCCTTGAAGCGGCCCCGCGCGCGGAACACCTGCGCCAGGGCCACACGCGCGTCGGCTTCGACCGGCCGCCACCCCGCTTCCTTCGCCGACTCGATGGCCGCCCGCGCGCTCTTCTCGGCAGCAGGGAGGTCACCCGAGAAGCGAAACGCGTCAGCCGTCAGCGCCTCGGTGCGCGCGCGTTGAACGAGCGCCCCCTTGCCCTCGGGAACGGGCAGCAACGTCAGCACCTCACCTGCGATGCAGCTCTCGGGGCCCTCGAGCCGCGACACCAGCGCCGAGCTCGCGCGCACGTTGCTCTGAGACTCGGCGAGCACCTTCGCGGTCACCTCCAGCGCGTCGATGCGGGCGAGCAGACAGGTGCGCAGCCGCTCGTCGGGTCCACCACACGAGCGCTCCCACTCGCCGCGCAGGCCCATCACGAGCCCGCTCACACGCGCCGTCAACTCTGACCCCAGCGGCGCCACGTTTGGGCGCGCAGCGAAGGCGTCGCGTTGCGACATCGGCCACACCAGCTCGAGGCGCTCACGCCCCGGGCCGCACCTCGTCTGCACGTCGCGCCAGCGCACGCCACCGCCTGCCAGCGCCAGCACCGCTCCTGCGGCGACGAGCAGCCACGTGGTGTTCCTCCGTCGTGGCTGGAGCGCGTCGAGCAGCGCCTCCATGTTCGCAAAGCGCTCGGCCGGTTTCGCTGAGAGGCCCCGGCGCAGCGCTGCTTCGACACGTGCGGGGAGCCCCCGTTTCACCTCGAAGGGCCGCGCGCCCGCAAGCGCTTCCCACAGCGCGACGCAGAACGAAAATTGGTCGGCCCGCGCATCGACCGGCTCGCGCGCGAGCTGCTCGGGTGCCATGTACGCAGGTGTACCGATGGCGCTCGAGCGGCGGCTGAGCAGCGAAGAGGAAGGCGAGCCCACGCCGGGAGGCAGCTCGGTCACCGCTTCCGACCACGCGAGCCCGAAGTCAGACACCAACACCTGCCCGCGCGCGTCGAGCAGCACGTTCTCGGGTTTGAAGTCGCGGTGCACCACGCCCGCCGCGTGGGCCGCGGCGAGCCCGCGCCCTGCGTCGAGGAACGTCGCGAGCACCTCGGCTTCACCGCGCGCGCCCCCTTCGAGCCAGTCGCGCAGCGTCTGCCCTTCGACCAGCTCCATGGCGATGAAAACGCGCTCGTGCTCGACGCCGACGTCGTGCACCGTCACCACGTTCGCGTGCCGCACGCGCGCCATGAGCTGCGCCTCGCGCACCAGCCGCAGCCGGCCCTTCTCTTCGCCGTCGAGGTCGGGTCGCAACAGCTTGATGGCCACCTGCCGGTCGAGCTGCGGGTCGTACGCCGAGAGCACCACGCCCATGCCGCCGGCGCCTCGGCTGCCCGTGACGCGGTAGCGCCCCAGCATCGTGCCCGGCAGGGGAATGTCCCACGGTGAATCGCTCGCAGGTCCCGGGGAAGGGTGGCTGGTGCGCACCAGCGTCACCAGCAGTTCACGGCACGACGCACACCCGTCGACGTGTTGGCGCACCTGCTCGGCGGCTGCGCCTTCGAGGCCAGCTTCGGCGTAGCGCGCGAGCGTCTCGGCGTCGGGGCACGTCATCGGTGGGAAGCACCATATTCCCGGTGTAGACCGCGCGGCATGATTGAGCGCCTCGTCAACGGCATCGTTCCGAAGAAGCACCATCTGCAGCTACGCGATGAGACGGGGCACCTGCACTTCGAGCACTGCATCACGCAAGAGGGCTTCGACGCGCCGTACACCATCGCCTACCACCGCCACGCACCGCACCGGCAGCTCAACGCCACCACCACGCACGGCTGGCTCTCGCGCGAGCTCGCGCCCTCGCCACACCTCAAGAAGCGCCACTTTCTGAGCCAGAACATCGCCGCGTCGACGAAGTCACCGCTCGACGCGCGGATTCCGCTGCTGGCCAACGCCGACGTGACGCTCGGCATCGTGAAGCCGGGCGCGGAAGACCCTGTGTATTTCAACAACGCCGACGGGGACGACGTCTTCTACATCCACCAGGGGGGCGGCACGCTGCGCACGCTGTTGGGCGACGTGGAGTTCAACGAAGGCGACTACGTCTGCGTGCCACGCGGCATTCTGCACCGCTTCCTCCCGCGCAAAGGCGTCGAGCAATGGTGGCTGTGGATCGAGTGTCGCGGCGGCGTGCACGTGCCGCGGCAGTGGCGCAACCAGGTCGGCCAGCTGCGCATGGACGCGCCGTATTGCCACCGCGACTTCCGCGCGCCCACCTTCATGGACCCGCGCGACGAAGGCATCCGCGAGACGGTCGTGAAACGCGGCGACGTGTTCCACGGCTTCACCACGAAGGAATCGCCACTCGACGTGGTGGGGTGGGACGGCAGCGTCTACCCGTGGGCCTTCCCGATTCTGAACTTTCAGCCGCGCGTGGGTCTCACGCATCTGCCGCCGACGTGGCACGGAACCTTCGCGGCCCGCGGCGCGCTCATCTGCAGCTTCGTGCCGCGCCCCACCGACTTCCACCCCGAGGCGATCCCCTGCCCGTACCCGCACAGCTCGGTCGACGTCGACGAGTTCATCTTCTACTGCAAGGGCAACTTCACCTCGCGCAAGGGCGTCTCGCCGGGCTCGATGAGCTACCACCCCGCCGGCATTCCGCACGGGCCGCACCCGGGCAGCTACGAGGCGAGCATCGGCTCGAAGGACACGAACGAGCTGGCGGTGATGCTCGACTGCATGCTGCCGCTGGTGCCGACGGTGCACGCCGCGGCGCTCGAAGACCCGAACTACATGCAGAGCTTCATCCCCTGATTCGGGCGTCCTCTGGTACTCTATCGGTCATCCCATGAGCTCACCTCGTCTCGTCGTATTGTCTCTCTTCGTTGGTCTGAGCGCGGGCGTCAGTGCGTCGAGCTGTGGCGGCAAGACCTGCAGCCCCGCGTCTTGTCCCCAGGGCTGCTGTGACTCGGCCGGCACCTGCCAGAACCCCTCGCAGAACGCGTGCGGTCAGCTCGGCAATA
The DNA here is from genome assembly GCA_044371205.1 of Archangium sp. Lineage (GTDB taxonomy): Bacteria > Myxococcota > Myxococcia > Myxococcales > Myxococcaceae > Archangium_A. Next base: position 75,463 of record JBILUC010000032.1, on the reverse strand, counting down.
CGTGTCAGCAGTGCTTTCTCGGTCAGGTCTGCAACCTCGGCACCTGCATGAGCGCCAACCTCGGAGGTGGCGGTGGCTCGCTGGGCGGCGGCACCGGAGGCGGCACGACGGGCGGCGGCACGGGTGGCGGCACGACGGGCGGCGGCACGGGTGGCGGCACGACGGGCGGCGGCACGGGTGGCGGCGCGGCGACAGGCGGCGGCGCGGCGACCGGTGGTGGCGCGGCGACCGGTGGGGGAACGACCGGTGGCGGTACCACGGGCGGCGGCGCGGCGACCGGCGGCGGCACCACGGGCGGCGGCGCCGCGACCGGTGGCGGTACGGCGACGGGCGGTGGCGCTCCTCCGACGGGCGGTGGCGGGGCGACGTGCAGCAACTGCTCGACGGGCTGCTGCAACGCCGGCTCGTGCCTCAGCGGCACCCTCGACGTTGCTTGCGGTCGTAACGGTCAGGCCTGCGCGGTGTGCCCCAACGGCACGGCGTGTGTGAATGGCGCGTGTGGCCAGTGCAACGCGACGACGTGCCCCAACGGCTGCTGTGACGACTTCGGCCAGTGCCAGACGGGCACCAGCAGCTCCGCGTGTGGCCGGGCCGGCGGGCGGTGTGAAGCCTGCGGCCTCAACAGCAGCTGCTCCCCGACCGCAAAGGTCTGCTACGGCAACCCGCCCTCGAGCGGCCTGCCGGCGGCGGGCTGCCGCGGCGACGCGTTCTGCATCGCCAGCGATGGAGTCACCACGGGCGAGGTCGGCAGTTGCTTCCAGCCTGACGGCGGTCAGGGGTTTACGGGTGGCTACTGCCTGCCCAACTGCACCTCGGCGGGCGCCTGCCAGTCGGCGACGTGTTTGGACGTGGGCCTCCCATCGCCCAAGTGCATTGGCAACTGCATCGGCACGGGTCGTGGCAGCTGCCGCACCGGCTACATCTGCTCGGGCCTCACGTACAACGACGGCGGGCCGGCTGCCTGGGGCGTGTGCTTCCCCGACTGCCGCAACCCGGGGGGGGGCTGTGGCACGGGCAGCACCTGCAACACCTCGACCGGCGAGTGCCAGTAACGCGTCAATGACGTGACGAGGGTGGAGCTGATCAGCCGGCTCGTTAATTCGTTGATCAGCGTGGCAGCCGACAAAGAGCCGGTGCTGGGGATCGACCTCGGCACCACCTACAGCAGCGCCGCCCTCGTGGTGAACGAGCGCTTCCACTACGCGACCGACGAGCGCGGGGAAGCGTCGATCCCCAGCGTGGTGCACTTCCCGAAGAGCGGGCCGCCGCTGGTCGGCGCCGAGGCCGAGCGGCTGCGCGCGGTCGACCCCGAGAACACCGTGTGGGCCATCAAGCGGGTGCTCGGGCGGGGCCTCGACTCGCCGCAGGTGCGACGCGCTCAAGCAGGCGCGGCTTTTCGGCTCATGGCGCACGGCAACCAGCGCGTGAAGGTGCGCACGCGCACAGGTGACTTCGGCGCCGATGAAATCGCCGCCATGGTGCTGCGCAACCTGCGCGACCGCGCGCAGCAGCGCTTCGGCAGGAAACTCACGAAAGCGGTGCTCACGGTGCCCGTCGTCGCGGCGCCGGGCATCGAAGCCGAGATGGTGCGCGTCGGGCGCATGGCTGGCCTCGAGGTGGTTCGCGTCATCACCGAGCCTGTGGCCGGGGCCCTCGCGCGCGGCATCGTCGGGGCTGCCGATGATGGCGCCCCGCGCATGATCTTCGACTTCGGCGGCGGCACGCTCGACGTCTCGGTCGTGCAGCACGTGGGGCGCGGCGTGAAGGTGCTCGCGACCGGTGGCGACGACGGGCTGGGCGGCGATGACTTCGACGAGCAGTTCTCACGCACCATCGCCACGCACGTGTGGGGCAGCCACCAGCTCGACGTGACCCGCGATGTCATCCTCGCCGACGTCATCTTGCGCACCTGCGAGCGCGTGAAGCGGCTGCTCTCGAGCGCGCTCTCGGCGCGGTTCTTCATTCGCGAGGCGCTCGGCGTGCGCGGCCGCAAGTGGGACATCGATCTCCAGGTCACGCGAGAGCGCATGAGCGTGGTGTGGGCCGAGCACGTCGCGCGCGCCATCGAGGTCGCCCACCAGACGGCGCTCACCAGCGGTGCGCAGGTCGCCCGCATCAGCCTCATCGGCGGCACCACGTTTCTGCCAGCGGTGCGCGCCTCATTGACCGAGCGGCTTCAGCAGCCGCTCGACGTCGAAAACGACCCGCAGACGGCCGTCGCGCGCGGGGCCGCGTTCCTCGGCGCCTTCCCTGCCCTGTTGGACTGACCGGAATTCTTCGGACTCAGCGGACGACGCGGCAGGGTTGTTCGATCTGTGCGCGATTCGTATACAGTTCTCCCCATGGGGTTTCTGGACTCGCTGTTGAAGCGGAAGGGCGGCGGTGACGAGCTTCAGGCGCTTCGCGAGAGGGTCGAGAAGAACCCCAAAGACTGGAAGCTCGCCAACGATCTCTCGATGCAGCTCAAAGCGAAGGGCGAGGTCGAACAGGCCGTGCACTACGCGCTGGTCGCCGCGCGCGCGCACAAGGACAACGGCTTTCTGCAGAAGGCGCTCGCCGTGGTCCGTGGTGCCGAGGCGTGGGGCAACCCGTCGGCCGACCTGCTGCGCACCATCGCCGACCTGCACCTCGAGCTGAAGCACAAGGAAGACGCGCGCGGGGCATTGATCAAGCTGCGCCGCTTTCATTCCGAGAACGGCAACATGGGTGAGCTGCACAGCATCGACGCCCAGCTCGCCGAGCTTGGCCCTGGCCGCTGAAACCCTTCACAACGCGCTGCGCTTGCGCGCCTCCCTGAGCCGTTCCTGCAGTGCGCGGCGCGTCTGGTCGTAGCGACGCTGGTCCATCGCCTCGTCGAGCGTCTGGAAGAGCTGGTGGAGCTGAAACGGCTTGGCGAGGTACCCATCGAACACGCCGTGCGGGGGCCGGGAGCTCGGCAGCGCCGTGCACAGCAGCATCAGGTCCGGGTTCTTCTCCCGGAGGCTGGTGGCCAGGCGAACCCCGAGGCCGTCGGGGAAATGGTTGTCGATCAACGCGACCTCGAACCCCGTGCCCTGCCGCTCCGCCTCAGCGGTGGAGGCGCAGGACGTCACCTTCACGCCCGCCGAGTTCAACACCTTCGAAACGAGGAGGCGAAGGGAGAGCACTTCTTCGACGTGCAACAGCGAGGCAGGAACGCTCATGCACCCAAAGAGGCGCGAGCGCGCAGAACGGCTCAAACAGCCTGGCGACCGGCTGGCCCGCGATTCGACCGTTCATCCCCGGCGGCGGGGCGAGGTCCCCCGGGTGCGGCACGCTGGCCTCCATGAACGCACGACGATGGCTGGGCCTGCTGGTGGCGCTGCTGGTGCTCCGTGGGGGCGTGCCGACCTGGTACGGGCGCGACGCGCGCGCGTGGTTCGAAGAAGACGAGAAGGCGCTCGCGCTGGCGCGGGAACTGGTGCGCTTCGAGGCGGAAGATTCGCTGCGCCGGGCGACGCCGAGTGGCAATCGCTTCGAGGGCGAGTGGGCGCTGGTGACGCACCAGATGACGGCGCTGGGGCTGGGCCAGCTGCTGCTCGCGCACCCGGACTGGAAGGCCGAGCTCGCGCCCTCGATGCGGCAGGCGGCGCTGCGGAGCTGGCTCCCGGAGATGCGTGACTTCGGCACCCGCGCGTGGGGCGGAGAGGACGCGCTCGCCAGCGTCGGTGGCGAGAACGGCCACGCGTACCAGGCATACCCTGCGCTCGCGGTGGGCATGGCGCGCTGGCTCGACCCGGTGGGCTTTCCCATCGACGTGGCACGCGCGCACGACGCGCTCATCGCGGCCTACGAGCGCAGGTTGCTCGCCTCACCCATCGCGCTCATCGAGACCTACCCCGACGAGGCCTTCCCCACCGACGTGGCCGCCGTCGCCGCGGCCATCGCCATGCACGGGCGCGCGACGGGCGTTGATCATTCCCGCGTGCTCGAGCACTGGGTCGCCCAGGTTCGGCGCGCGCAGGTGGATCCAGCCTCGGGCTTCGTCCACCAGCGCATGGGGCTCGACGGCCAGCCGCACGACGTGCCGCGCGGCTCAGGCACCGGGCTCGCGGCGTACTACGCGGGCTTCGTCGACCGCTCGCTGGCTGAGCAACTCGCCCGCGCGCTCCTCGCCCACGAGCGCACCTTGTTTGGCTTTGGCGGCGTCGCCGAATTCGACGTGAAGGAAGGGCGCGGTGACATCGACAGCGGGCCGGTGGTGCTCGGGGTGTCCGTGGCCGCCACTGGCTTCTCGCTCGCGCCGTTTCGCGCCTTCCACCACCGCGAAGCCTTCACGCGCGTGCTGCGCACCACGTCACTCTTCGGGCTCCCGCACGAGGAAGACGGGCGCCTCTTCTTCCGCACCGGGGGGCCCATCGGGAACGCGCTCTTGCTTGCGATGCTCACCTCGGGCCCGGAGGTGGCGTCGTGAAGCGCGTGCTCCCGCCGCTGGTGTTGCTGCTGCTCGCGGTGGTCGCCGACGTGGCGTTCACGCAGCTGTCGGGTCACGAAGGGCTGCTGGCGCCATTCGGGCCAGTGCGGGTCTCGACGCTGGTCCTCGGGGTGCTCGCGCTGGCGACCCGATTGGGGGCGACGGCGCTCGCGCTGCCCTGGCTGGCGTGGCGGCTCACCTCAGCGGCGCGCAAGCACCTGTCACCGTGACCATCTGGTTGCACCTGGCGAGCACTCCGGGCCCGGTCGGGCAAGGTCGGTACTTCGCCACAGCCCTGCGCTGCAGCGAGTGAAACGACGACGAAGGCGCAGAGCGTTCGGTTCATGCGTCTCAAGAGGCGGGGCTGCCCTGTTCGGCTCATCACCGTTCGCCACGGCGCGACTCGCACCTTTCACCACGAAACAGCGCATGGCCTCAGTGGCGGGCTCGAACCTCGTACGCACCCAGCTCGGCGTAGCCACCGCGACTCTTCACACGCAATTGGTAGGAGCCCGGAGCGAGCCCAACGGTCGTCCCCAGGCCGCCCACGACGCGGCTGCCGTCGAGCACGTCGACGGTGATGACCGCGGTCGAGACATCTCGTGCGCGCCCCTCGAGCACGAGGTCGCCCCCGTTCCACGGCAGCGTGAAGAGGTCCACGTCATCGGGGCGCTCGAGCACACCCCACGCGAAATGGCCCGCGTCTGCGCTCATGCACATCGAGGCGGGTGTGGTCGCCGGGAAGTCGTCCACTCTCCAACCGGTGGCGGTGGCCGAGCCCGCGACTGCGACGACCCGCTGTCTGATCACCTCGAGGTCGTCTTGAATGCTCACCGGGTCGCCCGCGTGGTGGCCGATGGTCCAGCCGTTGCGAACACCCAGCCCGCCGCCCCCGAGAATGGGGCCGTATTGGCGGTCCCACGCCGGGAAGTTTTCCCACCTCCAGAAGGTGCCGCCGTCCCAGACGCCCGAGGTCTCGAGCGTGAAGTTGAAGCCCAGCATCGCGGCGACGCGGCGGCTCTTGTCAGGGTTCTCGATGCGCGCGGTCGACGCCCCACAGACGCCGCGCGCCCCCGTCGGCCGCCCGATGGCGCTGGTGCTCGACAAGCCGCCGCTCATGTCTTCCGAGACGAGCACCCATCCCCATGCCAACGAGGCCGCCCGCACTGAGTCATCGGTCGTCACGTTGACGTCGAACATCGAGAAGTAGTGGCTGAGGTGGTTGAACGAAGCGACGACGTCGGCCTGTTCCTGCGCGTCGAAGACCAGCGGCGTGCCATTGCGATCGTACGACCCGTAGTCGTTGCCCGCGTAGGTGCCGCCGTTGAAGTCGATGAAGAGCGCGACCGGCGCCCCGAGGTTGCTCTGCAGCAGCGGGAGCCCCGCGTCGTCGGTGCTGAAGGTCTGCATCTGGTCGCACCGCAACAACGGGCCCGGCCCCGCACTCGGCGGAATCGAGCCGACGTCTACGACGCCCGCGTCAGCTACGCTCGCATCGAGGAGGCCCGCGTCATGCTCGCCCGCGTCAACGAGACCCGCGTCAACGAGACCCGCGTCAACGAGACCCGCGTCCAGCTCGCCCGCGTCGACGAGGCCCGCATCAGGCTCGCGCACGTCCTCCCTTTCTGCGCCACCGTCGTCCACCAACACCGGCGGTGGGAGCTCGGGCGGCTTCGGGGTAGAAGGGTACAATTCGACCCGCTGCTCACAGGCCATCAGCATCAGCACGAAGAGCGACGGAGACCACCTGCACACGTCGTCGGGTGTACCATGCATTCCCATCGCGCATGCGGGGTCGCCGGGCGCGCTCGCTCGTGAAAAAGTGTGAGCCGTTTTCCCGTCTCGCGCCTCCTGAGCCCGATGTCCCGTTCGCCCAGTCTTGTCGACCACCTCGCGCCCGGCCTCCCTGGTGGAGATGCCGAGCTGGTGGCCCGGTCGATGTCGGGCGACATGGAAGCCCGCGAGGCGCTCTTTCGCCGTCACCTGTCGATGGCCACCAACCTCGCGTACCGGCTGGCGCCCAACGAGGACCCTGAAGACATCGCGCAAGACGCGCTGCTCGAGGCCCTCCGCAGCCTCCCTCAGCTGGAGCACGTGGAGGCCTTCGGCGCCTGGCTGCGACGCATCATCGTCAGCAAGGTGACCCAGCGCATTCGCCGCAACAGCCTCTTTCGACGGTTGGGCTTCGGGCGCGGTGAACGCGTCGACCCCGACATGATGATCAGCCCCGACGCGCCGCCCGACGTGAAGCTCGAGCTCACCCAGGTCTACGCGCTCGTGCACCAGCTGCCCGCGCAGGAACGGGTGGCGCTGGTGCTCCGCCGCGTCGAGGGCCTGTCGCTCGACGAGGTGGCGACGGCGCTCGGGCTCTCTCTGGCGACCGCCAAGCGGCGGCTGGCAGAAGCTGAAACACGGCTCGAAAGCGAGGTGCTCCGTGGCTCGCGGTGACCTGAGTCGTTGGGTGGTCAGAGACGTCGACCCGGCGCGCGCCGACGCGGCGTGGGCCGCGACCCGTCGCACCCTCGCGTGGGACAGGCGACGAAAGTGGGCGGGTGGCCTGGCCGTGCTCTTCGGCCTCCTCGCGCTCGCGGCGCGCCTCTCGGCGCCTGTCCCGGAGGTCGTCGCCGTCGAGCAGCCGGTCGTCTTCGAGCGCCCGCAGCGCGTCACCGGGGCCGACGGCGCGTGGTTCGAGGTCGCCGCATCGAGCCGCGTCACGCGACAGGGAGAGACCCAGCTCACGCTGGAAAGCGGAGCCGTCACGGTCGAGGTGCCCGAAGGCCTGGTGTGGACGGTGCGCCTCGAGGGCCTCCAGCTCCGCGTCTTCGGAGCGGCGCACGTGGTGGTGCAGCACCAGGTCGCCCCTGCCGTGCTCGTCGAGCGCGGGGCGGTCGAGCTCGTCGACTCGAGCGGCGTGACCCGACTCGAAGCAGGGCAGTCGTGGCCACCGCGTCGCGAAGAGCCGCCGCCCCCTCCCCCAGCGCCTCCCGAAGAAGCGCCGCCCGTCCGGCCTGAGCCGAAGCCCGTCACGCCGACGGTGCCGGAGGTCAGACCGCAGCGCGACGCCGAGCGCCTCTACGCGGACTGGCTCTCGGCGCGCAGCGGCCAGCGCTGGGCCGAGCTGGTCGAGGTGAGCCGCCGCTTCCTCCGGGTGGCTCCGACAGATTCACGCGCGGGGCTCGTCGAGGTCGAGCTGGGGCGCGTGCTGATGGACCGTCTCGGCGCACCGACCGACGCCGCGCGCAGCTTCGCGCACGCCCTCCAGAAGACACCCGACGCGCCCTGGGCCGAAGACGTGCTCGCGCGAATCGCCCTCGCCCACGCGCAGTCTGGTGACGACACGGCGTGCCGCGAGGCCCGCGGGCAGTACCTCGAGCGCTTCCCGAACGGTCGTCGCGCAGAGGCCGTGCAGGCGGCGTGCAGCCCGTGATGCTGTCGCTCTGGCTCACCGTGGTCATCGGCGGAGTGCTCCCCGACTGCGGGGCCAACGAGGGCTTCGCGGTGCACCACGAGGGCGGCAGCGCGCCGCTCTCCCGCGCGTTCGAGCGTGACCTGGTGGTCGAGGCGCTCCCCGACGGGTTGTTCTGGTGCGCCGGTGAAGGGCCGCGGCAGCTCACCGTGCGCTGGCAGCCCGGGACGGTCGAGCTCGCAGTGCGCACGCACGTCCGCGAGTTGGCGCGCGTCGTCCCCCAGCCGGGCAAGCCCGACCCGTTGCTGCTGGCCGTGCTCGCAGGCGAGCTGGTGTCCGATGCCCTGCGCGCGACGCCCCCGGTCGCACCACCGGAACCTCCGCCACCTCCCGCCGCGCCGACCCGTGCACCATCGATTCCTGCGAGTGCCCCGACGCTCGTGCGCGTGGGGCTCGCGGTCGACGGAGCCCTCTCGCAGGCGGGTCAGCCCTTCCTCGGGCCGTCGCTCTTCGCGCGGGTGAGTTCAGGCCGATGGGGGGCCCACTTCGCGGCAGGTGCGAGCCTCGCGTTGCCGCTGGGAACGCCGGCAGACTTCTCCGCGCAGGCGGTCTCGTTCACGGCGCGCGTGAGCTGGGGCGTCTTCACCAACTCGGTGGTGCGCTGCGCCCTCGAGCTCGGTGCACGGCTGGGCGCGGTGCGTGGCGTGTCGTCGCTCGTGACGGCGTGGTCATGGGCCGGCGCGGCACAGGGCGGCGCCACGCTCGAGGCCGGCGGTGCCGAGTGGCGGGGCTTCGTGAGCGCGATGGCCGGGTTCTCGCTCGTCGGCGTTCACTGGCTGCGCGAAGGCACCGAGTTCAGCGGGTGGCATGGGCTCGAAGGCGTGGTCACCGTCGGCCTGCTGCGCGCGTGGTAGCCGCCCGGAGACTCAGAACTCGTCGAACTCCGGCTCGTCGGCCGGGTCGCGGAAGAAGGTGGCGTTGCTCTTCGCGAACTTCTTCTGCGCGAGCGCCTTCTGCGCGGGGGTGAGGTTGCGACCCGCGAGCTCGACGTACGTGGTCTTCAGGTGCGACGTCTTCGCGCCGAGCAGCACCAGGAGCCCGTCGTCGGTCAGCGCGCTGCCCGCCGGCCCGTCTTCATCGAGCTCGAAGTGCGTCAGCTGCGCGAAGAGCGGCGACTTCACGAGCTCCTCGACGAACGGCACCGGCAGGGGCTTGCTCGGCTGGAGGATGAGCGAGCGCAGCTTTGGCAGCTTCGCCTTCACCAGCCCGCTGAGCGCCTCGACGTTCAGCTCGAGCCGCAGCTGCTGCAACTCGGGCAACGCGAGCCGCTCGAGCGGTGACGCCGAGCCACTGAGCGTGAGCCACACCAGCGTCGACGGTGCGCGCTTCGAGATCAGCTCCAACAGGGAGGGCTCGAGGGCCTTGCTGTACAGGTCGAGCGTGTCGAGCCGCGCCGCGGTGCGGTGCTGGAACAGCGCCTCGAGCTTCTCCCTCAAGGCGGCGCCGGTGCCATCGAGCGTCACGCGGGCCACCACACCGTCGCACCAGTCGAGGTCTTCCGCAGGCAGGTCACCGACCAGCGAGTCGCGGTGCGCATCGAAGTGCTCGATGGCGAGCTCGTCCCTTCCCGCGAGGCGCAGGGTGATCAACTCACCCCAGGGGTCGCCCTTCGAGGTGAGCCAGTCGGCGAGCACCGGCAGCCCCTCGCCGTCGAACTTCGCGACCATCGCGCGCTCGACCTCGGTGAGCGGTCGGCTCTCGTCGGGCTTTGCGCTGAGGATCTGCTGCACCTGCGCCGCAAACGGGGGGAACATGTGCGGCGCCCCCCGCGAGCCGCAGCGCAGGTGGAACCAGCGCGCTTCACCGTGGTTCTTCCCGAAGCGCCACTCGCCCTTCGGAATCGCACGGCGACACGCCTCGCACGTGCTCTTCAGCTTCGCCTGCTCGACGACCCACGGCATGACGTCACCCTCCTCGACCGGGCACCGTGCCCGACGAGGAGGAAGGAGTCATTCCTTCTTGCGGTCGAACACCGGCGCCGCCGACGCGGGGCTGGTGAGGTAGGTCACGATGTCGCGCAGGTCGGTGTCGGGCAGCCGCTCGATGGTCCACGGCGGCATCTGCTTGTTGGCGTGCCCTTCGAGGCGACGCACGCGGCGCACCACCCAGTCGGGCTCGTACAGCCCCGGCGCCCACACGGGGCCCACGCGGCCGTCGAGGTGGCACGTCATGCAGTACGTGTCGGCGACCTTCTTGCCCTTCGCCGCGTCGCCACCGGTCGGGTCACGCAGCAGCGCTTCCTGCGAGCGGTAGTTGGTGCGGTAGTCGAGCTCGGGCGCGCTGTCGGGGCTGATGGCGTCGACGAAGGCGGTGAGCAGCTCTGCCTGTTCCTTCGAGAGCCCTTCGCCCAGCATGAACTGCTTCTGGCAGATGGTCGACGCTGCGCCGACCGTGGTCGCGAACCCGCCCCAGAACTTCGGGCGCTGGCCCGAGTTGTAGAGCGTGTGCGCCACGCGAATGTGCGCGTCACCCTTGAGCACGAGGCCGTCGCGCTCGTCGCTCTTCGCGTGACAGTGGAAGCAGGTCATCTTGTTGCCTTCACCGCCGACGGCCGGGTCGTGGAAGAGCCTCTCGCCCTTCGCCTTCGCCTCGTCGCCCTTGAACAAGAACGTCACGGCGAGCGCCGGCCTGGGCTTGCGCCTGGCGGGCGGCCTGGGGGGCTTCGTCGCCGGCTGGACCTGCGTCACCGTCGGCGCGACCACCACCACGGGGGCGACCACCGGAGCCGGGGCCGTCGCCGTCGCCGCGGGCTTCTCTTCGCGCTTCTCGAAGCCCATGTCGAAGCTCACCGTGGCGGTGTCGCCGAGCTTCAAGAACAGCCGCTGCGGGCGCTGCACGCTGTAGTCGGCGAACGGCACCTCGAACTTGCCCGACACGCGCACGCGGCCCTCCGCGTCCATCTTTGCGGTGAGGGGGAAACGCACCGAGCGGCGAATGCCGTGCAGCTCGAAGGAGCCGACCACTTCACCGGTGGCCTGACCGCCTGCAGCGAGTGCGGGCGCCGAGGGCTTCTCGATGGAATCGATGACCAGCACCGCGCGGGGGAAGCGCGAGGTCTCGAGGAACTCGACGCGCATGTCGCGGTCGCGCTGGTCGATGCCGGTGCGCAGGGTGTTCAGGTCGACGGCGATGGCGCCGCTGCCCTTGCTCCAGGTCTCGGCCGCGAACGTCAATACGCCGCTCGACTGCCGCGTCTCACCGACCACGTCATCGAGGGGCCCCTCGACCATGAAGCGCACGAGGCCGCGCGTCTTGACCCACTGCGGGTCCGCGGCGAGCGCCACCGACGAGAGCGAGAGCACTGCGAGAAAGAGAGCGCGCATGGTTACTGCTCCTCCACGATGGACGACCGCATCGGCCCGAGGAGCGAGAGCAGCTCACCCTTCTCGGCCGCCGGCACCTTGAACTTGTCGAGCGTGGCCACGAGGTGGCCGACGAGCGCGTCGAACTGCGCGTTGGTGATCTTCATGCCGGTGTGCGCGACATCCATCGCGCGACCCGAATAGGTGCACGGCCCGCCCGTCGCGGCGCACACCAGCTCGACGAGGCGCTGGCGCACGCGGGGCACGTGACCCACCGCGAAACCGGAGTTGATGCGCTCGTCGCCCGCCACGCGCCCCAGGAAGTCGTCGATGACCGCCTCGACCGCGCCCTTGCCGCCAAGCCGGTCGAACAGCTTCTTCGGCGCTTGGGCCGTCTTTGCGTCGCCGCCGGCTGCGGGCTTCTGCTCACCCGCCGCGTCGTCGCCCTTCGTGCTGCCGCTGCTCGTGGCGCACGCCGAACCCACCAGCGCGCACGCGAGCGCTCCCACTCGAATCAGTTTCATGATGGTTCCCCTCAGAACTTGCCGAACACCGTCAACCCGCCGCCGCCAGCACCGACCGTCGGCGCCACCTGCACGTCGCGACCGAGGAACCAGAAGGTGCCACCGGTCACCGCGAGCACCCCGCCCGAAATGAAGAGCACGTTGGCGATGGTGGAGTTGGTGATGGCCTGCTGGTCGCGCATGAAGAGCGCCGACTGGCTCACGTTGCCCGCCGCGAGGTCAGCCTTGACGCCCTCGCGCAGCCCATTGGCGGTGATGCCGAAGTACGTCGCGACGCCGACCGCGGCGACGCCGAGGCCAATGAGCACGTAGCCGACAGGGCGCAGCGCAGAGCCACCTGAGCTCGTGGCGGCCACCACCGGCTTCTCTTCGGGCTTCTCGGTCGGGGTGACCTTGACGGGCTCGGTCTTCGCGGGCGCGTCTTCGACCTTCTTCGGTTCCTCGACCTTCGCGATGGCGGGCGGCGCGCTCTGCTTGATGGGCCTGCCGGCCGAGCCGAGGAACATGAGCTGGTCGTTGCGCTCGGACAGCGCCTCGGCCCACCACTCGATGCTCAGCGCGTCGGTGTCGGTCGCCGCTGCGCCGTTGACCACCTTTGCGGTGACGGGCTTCCACGCGCCGCCGTCGATGCGCAGGTAGAACTTCACCTGGGTGATGAGCTTGAGCGGGTCGTTCTTCACGAAGAAGGAGACCTGCGTCACCCTCCCGTCAGCCGTGCCGGGGTCGAGCGGGCCGAGCTCGATGCCGCCGTTGGCCTTGAACCATTCCTTCGCGGCCGCGACCACGGTGGCCACCTTGCCGGTGTACTTCCCGGTGAGGTCGCGCTTCGGCTCGAGCTGCAACACCGAGCGGAAGCTCTCTTCGGCCTTCTGGGTCTGACCCAGTGAGGCTTCGGCGAGCCCGCGGCTTTCCCACAACGTGAGCAACGACTCGCGCTCGAGCCCGCCCTTCCTGGAGGCCGCGTCGATGGCCTTCAGGGCAGCGTCGTACTTCCTGGCGGCGAGCAGCTGCTGCGCCTTCTCGAGATCGGGGTTGCGCTGCGCGAGCGCGAGCGAAGACAACAGTGACAGCACCAGAGCGAGGCGAAGCATCTTCATTCCTTCTGTCGGGGGAAACGCCGGGAATCGGGGGATTCAAAAAAAGAAAGGCCGCCGGGAGCCCGAGCCCCCGGCGACCTCGAAAGAAGCGGCGACTTTAGTTCGTGCCGCCGTCGGTGAAGAAGCCCTGCGAGTAGGTGATGGGCGCATCGTCGGGCAGGTTCTGGAACTCGGCCGCCTGACGAGGCTGCGTCGTGCCGTTGGTGCCGGTGACGATGAGGTTGCGCACGTACTCGGTCAGCTGCGGGCCGCCACCGCCGGTGGCCGAGCCACCACCCGTCGCTGCGCCGCCGCCGGTCGCTGCACCGCCGCCGGTCGCTGCACCGCCGCCGGTCGCTGCACCGCCGCCGGTCGCTGCACCACCGCCGGTCGCTGCACCGCCGCCGGTCGCTGCACCACCGCCGGTCGCTGCACCACCGCCGGTCGCTGCACCACCGCCGGTCGCTGCACCGCCACCGGTCGCGGAACCGCCGCCGGTCGCGGAACCGCCGCCGGTCGCCGAACCGCCGCCGGTCGCGCCGCCGCCGCCGCTGCCTCCGTCAGGAGGCCCGACGATGGGGTCGCACGAGCACCCTGAGTACGTCACCGCGCACAAGGCGAGCGCGGCCACTGTCATTTTGAGTGAGCTGGACATGGGGCCTCGCTCAGGTTCCGGGATTCGGAGTCTTCAGGTACGGGAAGGTCACGTCGAAGTCGCTCTGGTTCTGGAGCACGGCGTCGTGGAACGGAATGCCGCCCGAGGGGGCGGCGTCGTTCGAGAGCAGAATGCCCATGCTCACGCGCAGCGCGATGTCGACCACGTCGTCACCGGGGCGGCGGCCGTTGGGGAAGCCCGCCGGGTCGCAGCCCGTAGCGCCGAGGTTGAGCGTGGGGCCCATCGTGGCCGAGCGGCCCGTGAAGCAGCCGAGCGCGCCGAGGTTGTTCTGGCTCGCCGCGGCCGTCGCCGGGACGCCCGTGTTCAAACGCACCATCTCGGCCAGCACCGTGCTGCCCGGGAACTTGTTGACCGTTTCAACACCGGTGAGGAACGCCGTGATGAGGTCGCCGCGCGGGAAGACGCGGGGCGCCGGAGTGCTGAAGAGAATCTCGAGCAGCGCGGGCAGCGTCGGGTTGGTGACGTAGGGCGCGAAGTTCGCCAGGTCGTCCTTCGGCTCGGAGGCGTTGAAGCGGTCCTTGTCGGGAACACCGATGACCACTTCGTTCACCAGCGGCATGCCGAGGCGGCTCACCTGCGTCCACGCGCCACCTTCACGCGTCGCGGTCGAGAAGCCACCACGCGGGTTGACCACGCGCGCCTGACGCACGCTCGCGGTCGACCAACCGCCGATGATGGTCTGCGTGCTGCTCGCGGTGAGGCACGACTTGTCGATTTCCATCGCGATGGTGCTCACGTTCTTGTTCGCGATGGGGTTGGGCACGGCACCGCGCGTCGCGGGGTCGGTGATGATGGCGCCCGGCGCGTTGACGAGGTCGAAGATGGTGCCGATGTTGACCGCGAAGCCTTCCTTGCGGGGGCCCACGAAGACCTTCGCCGGCACCGAGCAGCCGGGAATGGTGATGTCGTAGATGAAGCTGCGCGCGTAGTTCGCGTAGCTCGACCCGGGGAAGGTCTTGGCGCCAATGTTGTCGAGCGGCTTCTCGAAGACGGCGACCGAGCCGCCCATCTTCGTCACCGCCGAAGGCGCCGCGCCGCGACGCGGTCCGCGCACCACGCCGATGCTGTAGGTCTCGAGGAGGCCCTGGAACGCGCCGGTGCGCGCGAAGCCACCGTCAGACTGGCCGATGGGGCCCGCGTTGATGAGCGGAATGGCGACCGTCGCCGCGCCGCCGCCGTCAGGCTGGGCGATGGGCAGCGCGACACCCGCGCCGTTGTTCGCCAGGACGTTCTGGAAGCGGAACTGGAAGGTGATGTCTTCGACGGCATCGCCCGTGTTGTCGATGTGGAGCTCGTACAGCGCCTCGGGATCCATCGAGAAGTAGTTCGGGCCGCCGTACGCGTCCTGCAGCGGCTGGAAGTTCGCGATGACGGTCACGAAGTTGCTGCGCGACGCCTCATAGCTGTTGAACAGGTAGAAGTCGGTACCGTCGACCTTCGGGTTTTTGGTAATGAACGGGGCCTCACGGTGGCTCGACGCCATCGCCCCCGCTGACAACAACGTCGCCGTAGCGACGACAGCCTTCACCAACGAACGCATGCACAACCTCCAAGGGTGGGTACAAATTGCACCGCACTTCGCATGAGACCCTCGCACCGGTTTGCTTCGCGCTCGCGGTTGTTGCGCTGACCAGCTGCAAGTGCGCGGAAACAAAGCCCATCGACCCGGGCGAGGTCGAGAAAAAAGCAGAGGCGGTGCAACGGGAGGCCGATCTGGCAGCTCTTCCCCAGGCCGGCGGCAGCCTCGTGGATCAACTCGCCGCCGAGGCCGCAGCGCGCCAACCCGACACCGTGTCTCTTGAGAAAGTGACGTCGGTGCTCACGCAGGTGGGGCTCACGGTGGGCCCCCCGCGACAGAATCTGGGCAACAAGCAGCTCGCCATCTACTGCGCGTCGGCCGACACCAGCGACGGGCTGCTCCTCACCGTGTGTGAGTACCCGAGCGACGCGCAGGCCGAGCGCGGCGAAGCCGAAGCGAACCTGGTGCAGAACCAGCTCGCGGGCCACCAATCCAGGCGCAAGAAGAAGTCCGTACTTCACCTCGTGCCGCGCTCCGACACTCCACCGGCGACCGTCGAGCAGGTGCTCGCGGCATTTCTGAACCTGTGAAGGAGCGCCTCGCCACCGCCGCAGTGCTGCTCGGTGGCGTGGCAGCGGCCCTGGGGCTCTCCCTGGGCTCGTCATCGAGCGGTGAGGGCCAACCCTACGTCCCCGCATCCGACGGGGTGGTGCTCGAGACGCTCACGGCGAGCGCGCCCGCGCGTCCAGCAGACTCACTCGACGAAGCGACGGCGGTGACGCGCGCGCGCGAGCTCATCACCGAGTCGCGGCGTCGCAGCGGAGACCCGCGGCTGCTCGGGCAGGCCAAAGCGGTGCTGGCGAAGTGGTGGAACGAGCCGACGCCACCGGCGGAGGTGCGCCTGCTGCGCGCCACCCTCAAACAGTCGATGCACGACTTCGAGGGCAGCCTGGTCGACCTCGACGCGCTGGTGGCCGAGCGGCCCGACGATGGGCAGGCGTGGCTGACGCGCGCGACGGTGCTCACCGTGGTGGGGCGCTACGACGACGCGCTCGCCTCGTGCGCGCACCTGACCGCGAGACCGCTCGAGCAGACGGTGTGCGCGGCGGGGCCCCGCGCGCTGCGGGGTGAGCTGAGCCAGGCGCTCGAGTCGCTGCAGTCGCTCGCGGGCGGTGGTGACGCGGCGACGGTGGCGTGGGTGCTCTCGGTGCAGGGTGAGCTGTTGCGGTGGAAGGGTGACGACGCGGAGGCGGCGAAGGTGCTCCGTCGCTCGCTCGAGCTGGCGAGCGACGATGGGTACACCCGCTCGCTGCTCGCCGAGCTCGAGCTCGATGCGGGCCGTGATGAGGCGGTGCGCGCGCTCTACACGGGGCGCGAGCTGAACGACTCCGAGTTGCTGTGGGTGGTGCTCGCGAAAGACGAGACCCGACGTGACGAGCTCGCGGGGCGGGTGGCAGCCAACCGCCAGCGGGGCGAGACGCTGCATCGACGGGAAGAGTCGCGCTACGCGCTGCGGGTCGAGCACGACGTGACGCGCGCGCTCGAGCTGGCGGTGGCGAACTGGGCGCAGCAGCGCGAGGTGGCCGATGCGCGGGTGTTGCTCGAAGCGGCGGCGGCCGCGAAGTCGAAGTCGGCGGCGGCACCCGGCGTGGCGTGGCTCGACGCGACGAAGCTGCCGATGCCAGCGTTGCGCGCGTTGGTGAAGGAGCTTTCCCCGTGAGCGTCGAGACCGTTCCCGCTTCCATCGAGGGAGCGCGACTCGTTCTGTGTCTCCACGCCGGGGTCCTGCCTTCAGCGCGCGAAGGAGAGCTCTGCGTGGAGACCGCGGCGCCCGTTGCGCCCTGCGTGCCCCCCGCGGGAACAGGGAGCATCTGGTTCGCGCTGTGCCTCGTCGTCGCGCTGCCGGCGTTCGCGCACAAGGGGTCCGACGCGTACTGGACGCTGCGCGCCGACGGCCCACACCTCTCGGGCCGCTACGACGTGGCGCTGCGCGACCTCGCGTTGGTGCAGGCGCTCGATGCCAACGCCGACCGCTCCGTGACGTGGGGTGAGCTGCGCGCCACCGAAGGCGCGCTGTGCGAGCGCCTGACCCGTCACCTCCAGCTCAGGCAGCAGGGCGCCCCCTGTGCTCTGCGGTGCACCGGGCTGCAGGTGGTCGAACATTCTGACGGGCGCTACGCGTCGAGCTCGCTCGACGGCGAGTGCCCGGCCGAGGTCACCTCGCTCGACGTCACGTACTCGATGCTCTTCGACGTCGACGGCGAGCACCGGGGCCTGCTCTCGCTCACCGGCGAACAGGGAGGCCACTGGGAAGCGTTCTCGACCGACACCCGCACCCGCCAGGTCACCTTCGAGCGCGTCGCGCAGAGCGCGCAGGCCGGCCACGCCTTCGCTCAGGGCGTGCATCACATCGCCATCGGCTGGGACCACCTCTGTTTTCTCTTCGCGCTCCTCCTCCCCTCGGTGCTCCGGCGTGAGGGCACGCGGTGGGCCCCGCGCGACGGGCTGCGCACCACGCTGGGCGACGTGACGAAGGTGGTGACGGCCTTCACCCTCGCCCACTCGGTGACGCTGGCGCTCGCCGCCTTCGAGGTGGTGCACCCCAACGGGAAGTGGGTCGAGGTCGCCATCGCGCTCTCGGTCGCGCTCGCGGCGCTCAACAACCTCGTGCCCTTCGTGCCCGACACCCGCTGGTCACTGGCCTTCGCGCTCGGGCTGCTGCACGGCTTCGGCTTCGTGTCGGCGATTCAAGACCTCGGCGCCTCGGCGCGCGCCTTGTGGGTCTCGGTGCTGGGCTTCAACCTCGGCGTCGAGGCCGGGCAGCTCGCCATCGTCGGCGCGTTCGTGCCCCTCGCCTGGCTGGTGCGCGCGCGGCCGGCGTACGTGAAGGTGCTGTTGCCGCTGGGCTCGGCGCTCATCCTCGGCATCGCGTTGTTCTGGACCACCGAGCGGCTCTGAGGCGCGTCGTGCGTGTGGCGGGGTCAGTGGCCTGCGCCCTCATCGGGTGGAGCGGCTTCTGCCGTCGCCGGAGGCCTCGCAGGTGGCGCGGTGTGGAACTCCGCCAGCGCCCGGAGCTGGCCCGACAGGGAGTGAGGCGAAAGCGGCGGTGCACTCAGCGGGTGACGGTGTCTTCGTCGAAGGTCGTCTCTTCCACCACGAAGGTGGGCCGGCCCTTCACGTCGAGGAAGACGTTGCCCAGATACAGCCCGAGCACGCCCATGTTCACCATCATCACGCCCGAGAGGAAGAAGAGGCCGACCATCACCGACGTCCACCCTTCGACGCTGACGCCCATCATGACCTTCCGGCCGACGAGGTACAGCGCGTAGAGCGCAGACGACGACGAGAAGAAGAAGCCGACGCCCGCCGAGAGGTAGAGCGGCCGCGTCGATTGCGAGAGGATCGTCGAGAGGGCGTGCTTGAGCTGTTTGCCGAGCGTGTAGGTGCTCTCGCCGCTGTGGCGCGCGGCCGACTCGATGTCGACGAACTCGGTCTGAAAGCCCAGCCAGCCGACGTGCATGCCGTAGTTGCGCGTGCGTTCCTTGAACTGGCGCAGCTGCAGCACCACGCGGCGGGCGAGCACCGAGTAGTTGCCGATGCCCGCGTCGGTCTTGAAGCCACCGAGCACGGCGTGCACCTTCGCGAAGGCCCACGAGTTGAACCGCTTGAGCAGGCCCACCTTGCGGCCGAGCCTGCGGGCGAACACCACCGGCACGCCGGCCACCGCGCGCGCGTAGAGCTTGTGCAGCTCTTTCGGAGGGTCCTGGAGGTCGCAATCCATCACGGCGACGAAGTGGCCCTCGGCGTACGCCAGGCCGGCCGCGATGGCGGAGTGTTGGCCGAAGTTGCGGTTGAGCCGCACCCCGCGCACCCGCGGGTCTTTGGCGGCGAGCTCGCTGATGACGCGCCAGTCACCCTGCTTGCTGCGGTCGTCGACGAGAATGAGCTCGAACGAGGGCACCAGCGGCGTGAGGGCCTCGACCAGGGCCGCATGGAGCGCGTGCAGACAGCTCTCGCAGCCGTAACAGGGGACGACGACCGACAGCTGCGGGCGCAGATTGGATTCAGCCACGGCCCGAAGTATCCACCCTTGGGGCGCCCCCACAACTTCGAGAGGATGGGTCGTGTTCACTCAATCGGGAGCGATGACCTCGCCGCTGGACCCGTCGGCCTACGTTGACGCTGCCTTCTTCGAGTCGGAGAAGGCCGTCCTTCGGGACGGATGGAGGGTGGTGGCCTCGACGCACCAGCTCGCGAGGCACGGCGACTTCGTGTCGACCTCCATCGGGGACGTGCCGGTGCTGGTGCGCAACGACCAGGGCACGCTGCGGGGCTTCGTCAACGTCTGCCCGCACCGCGGCAGCCTGCTCGAGTCACCCGGCTGCGGCCACCGTGAAGCGCTGCGCTGCCAGTACCACGGCTGGGCGTTCGGCCCCGACGGGCGCCTCGCGAAGCTGCCCGACGGCGCCTCGTTCAAGGGCTTCAAGGCCGCGGGCGTGGGGCTGACGCCGATTCCGCTCGCCAGGCTGGGGGTGCTCGTCTTCGCGCGGCTCACCGAAGGGCCCCCGCTCGAAGCGCAGCTGGGTGCGCTCACCCCGGAGCTGCACGCCCACTACGAGCGGCCGATGCAGCCGCTGCTGCACACCGAGGTGGTGTTCGACGTGAACTGGAAGGTCATCGTCGACAACGCGGTCGAGAGTTACCACGTACCCATCGTGCACCCCGCGACGTTCGAGCGGTACCGCGCGCCTGAGCTGCATGGCCACCTGCTGGCGCCGACCTTCACGCGCTACCTCGATCTCGAGCCGTGGTCGACGACCCCGCAGGGGGTGGCGCTGGGGTTGTTCGCGAAGCTGCTCCTGCGTCGGCGCAGCGACCAGCGGAACACGCACGCGCACGTCTTCCCGAACGTCCTCTTCTATTACGGCGACCTGTACTGCGACGCGGTGGTGCTGACGCCGCTCGGGCCCCGCCAGACGCGCTTCACCGCGTGGACCTTCATTCCCGCCGGGCTGCGCACGCGCGCGCTTAAGCCGGTGAGCTGGGCGTGGGGCGAGTTCATCAAGCGCACCATCGACCGCATCGGCGGCGAAGACCGCAGGCTCTGGCCGGCGGTGCAGGCGGGGCTCGACACGCGGCCGACTCGCCGGGCGACCCTGGGGATTCGGGAAGAGCGCATCACGGCGTTTCAACAGTGGCTGGTGGGCGCCATCGAAGCCTCGCGGGTGAAGCCCGGGTCAGCCCCCACCCAAGTCGGCTGAGGCGACCTTCCCTGTTCCCGCGGCAGCCCGAGGTCGCTGCGGTTCCACGCCAGGCCCAGCAGAACTCAGGGCACGACAGTCAGGGGGCTCTTCACGCCCGCCTGCTCGGTCAACGCCTTCTTCGCCGCCAGCAACTGCGCCTTCGCGTCGGCCAGCGCCATCGCCGCAGCGCGACCGGCCTCGTCATCGGCGGCCAGCAGCGCCCGCTCGGAATCGGCCAGCGCCTTCAAGCTCGACTCAATCTCAGCGGCCCCCTTGAAGCAGACGCGCGCCGCACGCGTGGCATCGAAGCGTCGCATCGGCTCAGCCCACCAGCCCGTAAGAGGCTTCACGGTTCGCTGCCGTCAACTGCCGCGCCTTGAGCGCCGCCTGCACAGCCTCACGCGCGCGCTCCAACGCCGCCTCGGCGTCGTGCAGCACGTGCACCATCTCGCTCAAGCCCTCGCCGTCTTCGAGCTCGCGCAACGCGGAGTGCACCGCCGTCGTGCTCGCGTCGATGGCCGAGGCCGCCTTGAAGCAGGTGCGCGCCCGGTCCATCCAGTTGCTCCATCGGTTCGTCGTGTTCATGCGAGGCAGTATGACGGGAGGGACTGACATTCCCGGCCAACACGCTCGCAAGCAATTGAACTTACTGTGTTTAAGTGAAAACAGGCGTTCAGTACGAACGAAAGGACCCGCGTTCGTGGCTCAGCAGCTACTCGGCGTTGCGCGCGCCCGAGACGGTGCCTTCGAGGAGCAGCTCGGCGAGCTTGAGCACGACCTTGTGCGCGACCTCGGCGTCTTTGCGCGAAGTAGTCTTCAGCAGCTCGGAGACGGCGCCTTCGACCGAGTACGCGATCTGCCCCGAGCGCTTCTCGCCCGCGGGCGTCGCGAGAAAGAGCGCGCGCCGGGCGTCCTGGTTGTCGGTGAGGCGCACGACGAGGCCGAGCGTCTCGAGGCGCTGCAGCACGCCGGTGAGCGTCGAGGGGTGCACGTGCATCAGCTCGGCGAGCGCGCCTGAGGTGATGCGCGGCTCGAGGGTGATGATGCGCAGCGCGAGCCGCTGGGGGCCGGTGAGCCCGGTGCGCTTGAGCATCGCCTTGCTGCGGGCGTGCAGCGCGTGGTCGAGCGCCCAGATGCTGCGGAGGAACGTGAGGGCCGGGCCCAGGTCAGTCGAAGAGGAAGCCGTCATGGGACGCTCGTTTGAACTCAACCGACCCCCAAGTTCAAGGGGCAATGCGGGTTCGAGGTAAAATTCCCCTGCGCAGAGGGTGCGCGAGGGAGTGAAAGAGCGCCTTGTGGGCTGGTTACGCGACGGCGAGCTGAGGGTCGGGCTGGGGGCGATGCGGCTCTCGACCGAGCGTACGCGCGACGAGGCCCACGCGCGGGCGGTGATTCACGCGGCGCTCGAGGCGGGGGTTCGGGTGTTCGACACCGCGGGGGCGTACGGGCTCGACGAGCGAGACCCGCATCACAACGAGCGGTGGCTGGGGCAGTTTCTGGGCGAACACGCGCGGGGCGGTGAGGCGCGCGTCATCACCAAGGGCGGCATGCTGCGCGCCGGCCCGAGGTGGATTCCCGATGGCCGTGCGGCCACACTCGAGCGGCATTGCGACGAGAGCCTCGCGGCGTTGGGGCGGCCGATTGATTTGTATCTGCTCCATGTGCCCGACCCGAAGACGCCGTGGCTGACGTCGGTGCGCGCGCTGGCGAAGTTGAAAGAACGAGGGCTGGTGCGCGCCATCGGCCTGTCGAACGTCACCCGGACACAGCTCGACCAGGCGCTCGGGGAAGTCGAGCTGGCGGCGGTGCAGCTGGGCGTCTCGGTGCTCGACGACACTGCGATTCGCGGCGGCGTGGTGGCCGGGGCGCTGCAGCGCGAGGTGACGGTGCTCTGTCATTCGCCGCTCGGCGGGCCGAAGAAGTTTCGGCAACTGGGCACCACGCCGTGGCTCGTCGAGAAGGCGAAGGAGGTCGGGTGCACGCCGTGGGAATGGGCGCTCGCGCAGCTCTTGTCGCTGCACCCGCAGGTGATGGTGCTGCCGGGCGCAAAGCGCGTCGAGACGGTGCAGTCGTGCGTGCGCGCGGCGGGCCTCTCGCTGGGGCCTCGTGTCGACGCAGCGCCGCCCCCTGCACGTCAAGGCACCAGGCCCGTCGTGCGGTTGTTGATGGGGGTGCAGGGCGCGGGGAAGACGTCGGCGGTCACGCAGTCGGTGAGCGAGGGCTTCACGCGCCTCAACCGCGACACCGAGGGTGGCACGCTCGAGCAGCTCCACACCCGGCTGGGCGGTTTGTTGGCGCAGGGGCGCTCGGTGGTGCTCGACAACACCTACGTCACGCGGGCGCAGCGCGGCCCAGCGATTCAGGTGGCGCGTCGGCATGGGGCCGAGGTGCAGGGCGTGTGGCACGACGTCTCGACCGAGCAGGCGCAGGTGAACATCGTGCTGCGTATGCTCGAGGTGCATGGGCGCCTGCTGAGCCCCGCTGAACTCAAGCAGGGCAAGACGCCCGACTCGCTGGGCCCGACGGGCTTCCTCGCGACGGTGCGGGCGCTCGAGCCGCTCGGTGAGGACGAGGGCTTCACCTCGCTCGAGCGGCGCGCGTTCACGCGTCGACCGTGGCCGTGGCCGGAGGAGCGCCCTGCCCTCTTCGTGGGCCTCGACGCGCTCGGCGACCCGCGGGTGCAGAGCGCACCGGTGGACTGGCCGCGCATCGTGCTCGGGTGGAAAGAAGGTGGTGGGGTCGCGCTGCCAGCGGGCTTCGTCGATGGCGTGTGTGCGCACGAAGGGGGGCCTCCGAGCTGCTGGTGCAGACCGCCGCTGCCGGGCTTCGCGCTGTTGCATGCGCGGGCGTTGAAGGTGTCGCTCGGAGAGAGCCGGTTGATCAGCACGTCACCCTCGTTCATCAAGCTCGCCGATGCGCTCGGCGTCCCGCGCTGAGCGTCGAGTCGAGTGATGCGCATGCCACGAACGCAGGCTGGGCCGGAAGGTGGCGGTGGGCGCGGTGGTTCGCGCAACGCTCGCATCGGGGGAGCCCCTCGACTTCGGGCAAGGGTCCCCTCCTCCAGACACTCGGGGCTGGGAGAGAGGCTTGCCCCGAAAACACAGAACTCTGCTGACGCGTTGTTCCGAGCGGAAAGACGAACTCGGCAGCAGAGTTCCTCCATTTCGGCGTGGGGCCTCTCCCAGCCCGAGTGTCTGGAGGAGGGGACCCGGGCCCGAAGGCGATGGGCTGCACGGAACGAGCGATGCGTGAACCACCGAACGCAGTGCCACCCTTCCGGCCTTCGGTGCGGCAGACGCTGATCCGCCGCCACGGTCCTGCAATGTCGCTGCGCTCACCTGCTCGGCCCACTTCTTCGGCGCCAACACTGGAGAGCTCTCGACCCACGACGTCTCGACCTCGTCCCAGCCCGAGCGAGCGTGAGGTCGGCGAGATTCTTGAACCAGCCCGCGTGAGGTCTGCGGGCTTCAGCCGAAGCCGAAACGTGAGCACGCACTCCGGGCCGGGCCGCCCCAAGCCCCACGCGCGCGCGGGCGGCCACGCAGCCTCGGGCCAGAGCACCTGTGCGAACTTCTGCTTCCGCATCACCCAGCGGGTGCCGGCCCATGCGCGCTCCTCGACTTCGTTCGGCGCTCGAGGCACACGAGTCGCAAGCGCTCGAGCACGTCGTGAGGTGGCATCGCCGGGTCGCGGCGAGCGAGCCGCTCCTACGCCAGCTGCTCGACGAGTGCTTCGAGCACCGCGTGCACCTCCACCGAGCCGACGACCTCGCCGCGCGCGTTGACCACCGTCAAGCTGGTGAGCCTGCGCTGGGCCATCAAGCGCGCCGCCTCGAGCACCGGCACGTCTTCGCTCACGGTGAAGAGCTCGCGGGTCATCGCGTCTTCGACCTCTGCGGTGTGCCCGCGCTGAGAGCCCCGCAGCTGCGCGTCTTCGAGCCGCGCGCGGTCGAGGGACTTCGCGGTGACGAGCCCCACCACCACCCCGTTGTCGTCGACGACTGGCGCCGCGTTGAGGTGCGCGCCCTCGAGCAGCCGCGCGGCCGCTTCGACCCCGAGCTCTCCGTCGAGACAGACCGAGAGTCGGCTGATCAGCTCGCCCACCACGCCGTGCGGCCCGACGTCGGGCACGTGGCACTCGAGCATCGCGACGTCGCGCCCACCCTCTTGCACGAAGCGCACGCACGCGCGGCAGTGCTCGAGCGGCTGCGCCCGGCCGTGCATCGGGCAGTGCACCGAACCCGAGACCAGCTCGTCGCCGTCAGCGGTCACGCTCACCCGCACCCGCGCAGGGAGCTGCACCTTCGGGTCATCGTCGACGTCGCGCATGGGCCACCTGACGAGCGCCTTCGCTCGAGCCGAATCAGCCCACCTTTTCGCCTGCGTCGGAAGCGCACAGTTCGCGCACGCGAGCTCCCGGTCACCCGCGCTGGCGCAGACCTTGCGCCGCTCAGTTGTCGAGCGCGCCCTCCCGAATCCAGCGGCGCACGAGCTCGACCTCAGCCGGGGTTCATGCTCGGGTAGTTGAGCGGCATCTTCTGCCCGAAGGCCGGGTCGACCACCTCGGCGAGCTTCTTGATGAGCGCCGACGCGTCGGGGTCACCGGGCGTGACGCGCTTGCCTCCGAACGACGAGTCGACGTTCACGAGCCCGCGCGGGCCGAACGCGCTCACCACATCGGGCGCGATGGGCGAAATGGCGGTGTGGCAGTACGAGCACTTGCCGATGGACCGGCCAAGGTTCGCGGCGTTGCCGAACACCGGCGCGACGTTGCTCCGGTAGAACGCATCGTCGCTCGCGCCACTGGCAACCCACGTGCGGATGTCGGCCAACTCGCTCGCCGTGACCAGGTTGACCTGCACCGGCATGGGCGCGCCCTCCCTGGGGGAATCGAGCACGAAGGTCGGGTCGATCTTGTCCGTCAAGAAGCTCGTGTCGGGTCACCGGGCACCACCATCACCGAGTGCCGCGCGCGCGTACCCCAGCCGCCCACGCGGAAGAGCCCTTCATTCGCGTCGAACGGGTTCACGAGGTTGAGCTTCGTCGGCGCGCCCGCGAAGTGGCACGCGTTGCACTTCGCGATGAACAGCGGCCGAATGTCGACCGCGTAGCTGATCGGCCTGGGCCCCATGGTCATCGGCTCGGGCCCACACGCCGTCAGCGTCACCACCATCGTCATCAACAGAGTTCGCATCAGACGAAACGTAGCCTGATGGCTCGCGAAACGAGTGCAGTGCGAACGCGCACCGATTCCTGCTAGCTGGACCTCCGATGAATCCGATTCTCGTCTCGGTGTTTCTGTTCTGTGGGTTGAGCTTCTTCGCCGTCACGATGCTCGGGCGCCTCAAAGCCTTCCGCGCGCTCGGCCCCGTGCCCGGCAACCGCATGGATCGCATCGGAGACCGGGTGAAGGCGCTGCTCGAGTTCGGCTTCGGCCAGAAGCGCATGGTCGACCGCGAAGAATTCGTGCCCGGCCTGATGCACGTGCTCATCTTCGCGGCGTTCCTCACCGTGCAGGCCCGCACGCTGATGCTCTTCGTGATGGCCTATTCCGAGAGCGCGACGCACGTGCTCGCCGACCTGAGCGCGCCGTTCTGGGCCGAGCACGACGCCATCAAGGTCGTGTACCAGGTGTACCTGCTCGCCAAAGACGTCATCGCCGGCCTCTCGGTGCTGGGCGTGGCGTACTTCTTCTGGCTGCGCGTCGTGGTGAAGCCTGCGCGCCTCACGCAGTCGGGCGAAGCGCTGCTCATTCTCAGCTTCATCGGCGGCCTGATGGTCACCGAGTTCATCTTCGGCGCCTCGCACTTCCGCGAGCAGGGCATCAGCTGGTCGTCGTGGGAACCGGTGACCTCGCTCGTCACGCGTGCGCTGGCGCCGCTCTCGACCGAGGCGCTGCACGCGCTGGGCGTCTTCTGCTTCTGGACGCACCTCGCCATCGTGGTGACGTTCTTGAACTTCCTCCCGTACGGGAAGCACTTCCACGTCATCGTCGGCCTGCCGAACGTGTTCTTGAAGACGCTGGCGCCGCTCGACACGCCCACCGTCAGCTCGAGCGCGAAGCTCTCGACCCCCAACCTCGAGAAGGAAGAGTACGGCGCGAAGGTCATCACCCAGCTCACGTGGAAGCACGCGCTCGACGTGAACACCTGCACCGAGTGCGGCCGCTGCCAGACGCACTGCCCCACGTACATCACGGGCAAGCCGCTGACGCACAAGGCGGTCAACCAGAGCATCAAGCACTTCCTGTGGGACCACGAGGCCGAGCTGGCGACGGCGGTGACGAAGAAGTCAGACGACGGCACCACCACGTTCCAGTGGAACGGGCCCGACGGCATGACCGACATGCCCCCGCTCGTCGGCGGTGAAGGCACGAACGCGGTGCTCAAGC
This sequence comes from Archangium sp., assembly GCA_044371205.1. Lineage (GTDB taxonomy): Bacteria > Myxococcota > Myxococcia > Myxococcales > Myxococcaceae > Archangium_A. The sequence continues at coordinate 48,835 of JBILUC010000032.1, read as the reverse complement.
CCGAGACCGTGTGGGCCTGCACCACCTGCGGCTGGTGCGAGACCGCGTGCCCGGTGTTCATCGAGAACGTGCCGCGCCTCATCGACATGCGCCGCTTCAAGGTGCAGGTCGAGGCCGACTTCCCGCCCGAGCTGCAGCGCGTCTTCGAAGGCGTCGAGCGCCAGGGCAACCCGTGGGGCCTCTCGCAGGAAAAGCGCGACGAGTGGGAAGGCGACATTCCCCTGCCGAAGTGGGGAGACGGCGGCGACTACGAGATTCTGTTCTTCGTGGGCTGCGCGGGCTCGTACGACGAGCGCATGAAGAAGGTGTCGAAGGCGGTCGCCAAGGTGCTCACCGAAGCCGGCGTGAAGTTCGCGACGCTCGGCAAGGAAGAGGCCTGCAACGGTGAGCTCGCGCGCCGCGGCGGCAACGAGTTCCTCTACCAGACGGTCGCCAGGGCCAACGTCGAGAGCTGGAACGGCAAGGGCATCAAGAAGGTCGTGACGCAGTGCCCGCACTGCTTCAACACCATCAAGAACGAGTACCCGGAGTTCGGCGGCAACTACACCGTCATCTCGCACACCGAGCTCATCAACGACCTGCTGAAGGACAAGCGCATCAAGCTGAGCAAGGTGATGAACGAGAAGCTCACCTTCCACGACCCCTGCTACCTGGGGCGGCACAACGGCGTGTACGAGGCGCCGCGCGAGGTGCTCAAGGCCATTCCCGGCCTGCAGGTGGTCGAGATGCAGCGCAGCAAGCGCGAGTCGTTCTGCTGCGGTGCCGGCGGCGCCCGCATGTGGATGGAGGAGCACGAGGGCACGCGCATCAACCACAACCGCGCGAACGAAGCGGCGCTGACGCTGGCGCACGCGAAGGACGCGTCGGTGCCCTACCCGTCGGCGACCGACATGGCGAAGCCCGGTCAGGTGGGTGACTACACTGGGCAGGCCGAAGGCACCGTCGCGGTGGCGTGCCCGTTCTGCCACACGATGATTCGCGACGGCATGGCCGACACCCAGCGCGAGCAGGTGAAGGTGCGCGACGTCGCCGAGCTGGTGGCCGAGTCGATGGAGACGAAGGCTCCCGCAGCCGCAGCACCTGCCCCGGCGCCCGAGACGCCTGCTACGAGCTGATCATGCTGAAGGTGGGGGACCAGGCGCCTGACTTCGACACGGTCGACTGCCGTGGGGAACGGGTGCGTCTGTCCGACTTCAAGGGGAAGAAGGTGGTGCTCTTCTTCTTCCCGCGCGCGTTCACCGTGGCGTGCACGCTCGAGGTGCAGAACTTCCGCGACAACTACGAGCGCATCACCTCGTTCAACGCCGAGCTGATTGGGGTGTCGGTCGACAAGGCCGAGCGCAACTGCAAGTTCGCCGAGACCGAGAAGCTGCAGTTTCGGCTCATCGGTGACGAGCAGCGGGTGCTCAGTGAGCTGTACGGCGTGGTGTGGCCGGTGTTGAAGATTGACCGACGCGCCACCTTCGTCGTCGATGAGCGGGGCGTCATCGTCGAGGTCATTCACCATGAGGTGCAGGTGTACCGGCACCTCGAAGACGTGCTCGCGAAGCTGCGCTGAGGCTCAGAAGTCGAGCCGGTACACCCGCGTCGAGAACAACGTGGTGCGCTCGAAGCCCTTCGTGCCCCGCTTCAACTGGTCCATCACCTCGTCGCCGTACTGCAGGTGGTGCCCGCCGAGCACCCACACTCGCGCAGGTCGTCGAACATCGTCTTGTCCTGCTTTGCGCCGAGCACGGCAATCGCGTCACCTGGTTTCACGTTCGCGAGCACGAGGTCGACGCTTTTGTCCCATTCCTGGCGGCGCAACCTGTCGACCCACTTCGCCTCGGCGAACGAGGCGACGCCGAAGAACGCGAGCGGCACCGCCAGCAGCCAGGCGCGGCGCGTCGAGAACGCCGCGGCGCAGACCACTCCGAGCCCCGGGAGCACCGGGGGGAACGCGATGAGGAAGTCGCGAATGAAGGCCAGCGGCTTGAAGGCCCCGAGCACGAGCAACAGCCCGAGCGTCACGCCACCCAGCGTCAGCAACCGCGCGTTGCGTGAAGAGCCGAGCCCCTTCCTCGCCGACTCGTCGAGGGCGAGCGACACCACCGCCATCTCGAGCAGCCCTCCGAGTCTTTCTGCCAGTCACCCGGCGTGTACCGCAGCACGGTGAGCTGGAAATAGACGAGCGGCAGGCAGGCGAGCGAAATCACCGCAGCGAGGCGGAGAAGCTTGAGGCGCTCTGCTCGTTCGCTCCACAGCGTCACCAGCAGAAAGACGAAGAACACCAACACCGCGAGGGAGTTGAGCCACGCGAGCGCTGTGACGCTGAGCCCCAGCCACCACGCGAGGCGCCGCGCGAGGCGGCGGGTCTGCGCGACTTCGAGACACGCGACGAGCGACACCGTGAGCAGCAACAGCATCGCGCTGTATTGCTTGCAGGTGAGCGCGTACGAGATGAGCCCGTGCGAGAGCGCCACGAAGGTCGCCGCGAAGACGCGCTCGTGGCGCGTGAAGGTGCGCCGGGCCCCGATGAGCACGAAGAGCACGTTCGCCACGCCCGCCAGCGCACGGCAGCCGCGCCCAGAGCTCATCGTTGGGGAAGAGCTTGAAGTACGCGAAGGAGAAGAGCGTGAGGCCCGGCGGGTGCGGGTCGCCCAGCAACCACTCGCGGTTGATGACGCCGAGGTCGTGCTGTGACGCGCCGACCACCGTCCACAGCTCGTCGTACCAGAGCCCCACGCCGCTCAACTTGCCGAAGCGGAGCGCGCACCGAAGACGATGAAGGGAAGAAAGAGCCAGGACCGTCGGCTCGCAGGCGCCTGCCTCACGTCAGGGCATCGGCACCTGGCCCGAGAGGTTGTTTACCCGGTTCTCGGCGTTCGCGCCGGGCGTCTTGTTGGGGTCGTTCACTGCTGCGGGCTCGGGCGGCTGACCTTCATTGTACTTTTTCCACCCGAGCCACGCGCCGCCGAGCACCAGAATCAGCAAGACGTATTTCATGGGGGGAGTGTGCTCCCATTTCACGTTGCGCTTCCAGTGGCGAAGGCGTGGTGGTCGTGGTGAATCGACCTGCGCCGCATGACGCCCCGCTTCCCCGCCGACAGCCCGCTCCATCTCTTCACCGAAGACGAGGTGAAGGCCATCTTCGCCGCCGGTCACGAGCGCACCTGCGCCATCGACGAAGTCATCGTCACCGAAGGCGACCCGGGCGACTCGATGTTCTTTCTGCTCGACGGCTTCGTGGGCGCGCGGCTCGAGAGCGGCGCGATGGTGCGCAGCTACGCGCCGGGCAGCTACTTCGGCGAGCTCTCGTTCATCAACCCGGGCCACCGCCGCAGCACCACCATCGTCTCCACCACGAAGGCGAAGCTGCAGGTCATCGACCAGGCGAGCATCGAGTCGTTGCTGCTCTCGCACCCACCGGTGGTCTTCACGCTCTTGCGGCGAGCGTGCTCATTCCTCGTCGACGCCGAGCGCAACCTCATCTCCGACCTGCGGCGCCGCAACTCGGAGCTGCGCGAGACGCTGCAGAAGCTCGAGTTCACGCGCACGAAGTTGAGTGAAGAAGAGCTCACCTCGCGCACCGACTTCATGACGGGCCTGAGCAACCGGCGCGGCTTCGACGAGGCGTTCCCGCTCTTTCTCGACCGCTCGATGGCGCTGGGCAGCGGGCTGGCCCTCATCGCGATGGACCTCGACCAGTTCAAGCAGGTGAACGACGCGCTCGGGCACGCCGCGGGCGACGAGGTGCTGCGCAACGTGGGCGCGGTGCTGCTCAAGAGCGTGCGCCGCAGCGACCTGCCCTGCCGCTTCGGGGGCGACGAGTTCTTCCTGCTGCTGGGCGACCTCGACGCGAAGACCGCGCAGGCGCGCGCCGAAGCGCTGCGCGTGGCGATTGGCTCCATGCCGCACCCGGGCACCGACACGGGGTTGCGCGTGACCGCGACGATGGGCGGCACGATGTACAAGCTGGGCGAGACGGCCGAGCAGGTCATGCAGCGCGCCGACGAAGCGCTCTACGCGGCGAAGCGCGCGGGCCGTGACCGCCTGACGTGGGCGGAGTCACCGCTGATCAGCGGGAAGTCGACGTGAGCATCAGAGCGTGCGCGTAAGAGTTCGACGAAGTCCCGGCCCCTCATGCAGCGGGAGTCGTTCACCAGGTGCCACCTCGCCGTCAGGATGGCGTTCGTCCCAGCCGCTCTCCAGAGCTCGCGATCGAACGAACCGTCGTCGTCGCTCTTGTGGCGCAGCACCCGGCGCATGACCACCCGCTGACGCGTCATCGCGGTCAGGGTGACACTCTCGCTTCAAAACTTCGCCCACCGCGTGTTGAGCGAGCCCATGGGCGATGGCCTCGGCTTTGCGCAACCCGGGCCAGTCGCGCAGCCGCCGGTCATGCGGCACGTGCGTCGCGGCGAAGGTCAACGTGTCGGGCAACAACGCCGCTCGAAGCGCGGCGCGTTCACCCAACGGGAGCTTCGAGAAATCCAACCGCTCCTCACCGCCGCCGTATGACGAGGTCCTCCCGGGTGCGGGCGCAGGGCGAGCAGACGCTCCACCAGTTCGACGACACCGCTTCAACTTGAACGGCGGAAACCCCCGGCGCGGCAGACGTCGTGCCCTGTCGCACACACGGCGCGAGAAATGCTCCTGCTCGCCCACGTCGTTCACCTCTGCCCGGAGTTCCCATGGTCACGCCCCGTTCGATTCCGAAGCCCGTTCCGTCTCCGAAGAAGGAAGTCCCGCCCGACGCCACGTGGGACCGCGTGAAGCACGCGCTCGAGCGCGACTGGCAACAGACGCGCACGGACTTCACCAACAGAGGCACCAACCTGCACCAGCACGTCACCGACACCGTGAAGCAGGCGATGGGCAAAGAGGTGATTCCGCCTCCGGGTGAGCCGAACGCGAGCGGCTCGAGGTACGACTGGGTGAGCGCCGAGCCCGCGGTGCGCTACGGCTTCTCGGCCTTCCAGGAATACGGCTCCGAGTTCCCGACCTGGAACGAAGCACTCGACCGCAAGCTCGAGCGCGGGTGGAACGAGAAGGCCACCGGCCGGCGCTACGAAGACGTGCGGCACGAAGTGAAGGTCGGCTGGCAGACGCGCCACTGACGCACACCTCGCTTCACCACACCCGTCGTTGCCGGAGGGGAAAGCCATGCACCAGTCATCTGGGAAGGCGCTGCTCGACGAGGGATACCTGGCGAAACCGGCCGAGGCGCCCTTCGGGGAAGTGTTGGTCGAAGAGGGCGTCATCGGGCCCGAGGCGCTGCGCGACGCGCTCGCGGAGCAGGCCCACGAGGCGCAGGCCGGCCACTGGGAGCTGCTCGGTGACGTGCTGCTGCGACAGCGCCGCATCACGCCGCTCGAGGTCGAGGCCACGCTCCAGCTGCAGACCGAGCTGCGCGAGGCGCGTCACTTCGGTGAGGCGCCCCACGTCTCGGTGCGCAGCCTCTTCAAGCGCTTCGTCGACGTCATCGGCGCGTTGGTGGGCCTGGGGCTGACGCTGCTCGCGCTGCCCTTCATCGCGGCCGCCATCTGGCTCGAAGACCGCGGGCCGATTCTGTTTCGTCAGCGCCGCGTCGGCCTGCACGGGCGGCAGTTCACGATTCTCAAGTTCCGCACCATGGTGCCCGGCGCCGACCGGCTGAAGCTCAGCGTGGCGTGCCCCAACCGCCGCTTCTTCAGCCCCACGCGCGACGTGCGCATCACGAAGGTGGGCCGGGCGCTGCGCAGCAGCCTGCTCGACGAGCTGCCGCAGTTCTGGAACGTGCTGGTGGGCGACATGAGCCTGGTGGGCACGCGGCCTCCCACGCTCGACGAGGTGTGGCGCTACGACGACCGCCACTGGTCCCGGCTGCGGGTGCGCGCCGGCATGACGGGCATGTGGCAGGTGAGCCCCGATCGACACTCCGCCAACTTCGAGCAGGTGGTGGCGCACGACCTCGACTACCTCCAGAACTGGAGCCACACGCTCGACCTCCTCATCCTCGTGCGCACCGCATGGGTCGCCCTGCGCCGCATCACCGAGGTGACTCGCTTCTTGCAGCGGTGACCCTTCGGGGCACCCGCAGCGTCTGCTCCACCGAACTGACGGACCCTCGTTCCATCGAAGTGAAGGACCCCATGCGCCCACGCATCCTCTCGGTGTTGATCGGCGTCGGGCCCGCCGCGTGGGCCACCGACGCGCGCCCCGCCGAAGCCCGCGACTCGACCGACGCGGGCGCCGCGATGGGGCTCGACGAGCTGGGGCCGGGCGACTTCCCGACGAGGCTGCCGATGCGGCGCATCGCCTCGCGCGGTGTTGGCGCGATTGGTGCTCCGCTCCTTGCGCGCGGATGAGCCGCGCCTTCCCGGGGGGAACACACGATGAGCACATGGCACGGCATTCAGGGGGCACTGCTGCAGACGCAAGGCACGTTCATGGCGTGGTGGGCCGAGCGCACGCGCAACGAGCCGCTGCGTCAGCGGGGAACGCAGCTGGTCGTCGATGGCGCGCTGCTGCGCCGGGGACCTGCGACGCGCGAGGTCGACCGGCGGCTGCGCGTCATCATGACGCGGGCGCAGACGGTGAAGAATCTCCGCGCGGGTCTGGCGAGGCCCTGAATGGATGACGTGCTGCGGGGTCTTCGTTCGATTCACACGGTCGCGTTGCTCGGCAACCACCTTCCCAGACGCTGCGGCATCGCCACCTTCACCACCGACCTCGCCGACGCGCTCGACGTCATCCCCGACGTCGAGACCGTCGTCGTGGCGATGAACGCGCCCGGCGAGCAGCACCGCTACCCGCCGCGCGTGCAGTGCGAGGTGAGCCAGGGAGACCTCGAGAGCTACCGGCACGGCGCCGACTTCTTGAACAACAACCGCATCGACGTGGTCTCGGTGCAGCACGAGTACGGCATCTTCGGCGGCAAGTCGGGCGGCCACCTCATCGAGCTGTTGCGCGCGCTGCGCATGCCGGTGGTCACCACCCTGCACACCGTGCTCGAGGCACCCAGCCCCGAGCAGCGCGAAGTGCTCGAGACCATCGCTGCGCTTTCGCGCCGGCTGGTGGTGATGAGCGACGACGCGGCCGCGCTGCTGGCGCGCGTGCACCACGTCGACCCGAGCAAGATGGACGTCATTCCGCACGGCATTCCGGGCGTGCCACCGGGCGCCAGCAAGGAGCTGCTCGGGCTCGAAGAGCGGCCGGTCATCCTCACCTTCGGCTTGCTCTCGCCCGACAAGGGCATCGAGTACGTCATCGAGGCCATGCCGGCGGTGGTCGACCGGCACCCGACCGCGCTCTATGTGGTGCTCGGCGCGACGCACCCGCACGTCAGGGCGCAGCAGGGTGAAGCGTATCGCCAGCGGCTGGTCTCCCTCGCCGAGCGGCTGGGCGTGACCGAGCACGTCACCTTCGACAACCGCTTCGTCAGCCGCGACGAGCTGATGCACTTTCTCGGCGCGGCCGACCTCTACGTGACGCCGTACTTGAATGAGGCGCAGAGCACCTCGGGCACGCTGGCCTACGCGCTGGGCGCGGGGAAGGCGGTCATCTCGACGCCGTACCGCTACGCGCGTGAGCTGCTCGCCGACGGGCGTGGGGTGCTGGTGCCGTGGCGTGACGCGGCGGCCATCTCGCGTGCCCTCAACGAGCTCATCGAAGACGTGCCACGTCGCCTCGAGATGCAGCAACGGGCGGCGCGCCTGGGCGAGGCGATGAGCTGGCCGCTGGTGGCGCAGCGCTACGTGCAGACCTTCGAGCGCGCGGTGGCCGACGGGGCGCGCCGTCGCGGGCTCGTCACGCGCCGCAGCCCCGAGCTGCCGGAGCTCGACTTGTCGCACCTGCGGCTCATGACCGACTCCACGGGGCTCTTGCAGCACGCCAGCTTCGACGTGCCGCGGCTCAGCGACGGCTACTGCGTCGACGACAACGCGCGCGCGCTGCAGTTGATGGCGCACCTCGAAGAAGAGGCGTCGGAAGCGCAGGTCGCGGTGCGGCCGCTGGCCACGCGCTACCTCGCGTTTCTCACCTACGCCTTCGAGCCGCTCACCGGCCGCTTCAAGAACTTCCTCGGCTACGACCGCGCGTGGCGCGACGAGCCCGGGTCTGAAGACGCGCACGGCCGCGCGCTGTGGGCGCTGGGTACGGTCGTAGGCCGCACGAGCGACCAGGGCCGACGCTCGTTGTGCAACGACCTCTTCCGCGCTGCGCTGCCGCGCGCGTCGAGCTTCATCAGCCCGCGCGCCTGGGCGTACGCGCTGCTGGGCATCGACGAGTTCTTCCGCGCGTTCCCCGTCGAGCCGCACGCCACCGCGATGCTGCAGGACCTCTCGCACCGCCTGCTCGAGCGCTTCGACCGTTCGAGCAGCGACATGTGGCTGTGGTTCGAAGACCGGTTGACGTACTGCAACGCGCGGCTGCCGCACGGCCTGTTGGTGGCGTCGGCGCGGTTGAGCAACTCGCGCATGCGCGACGTCGCGTTGCACACGCTCGACTGGTTGATGGCGCAGCAGCTCACCGACGACGGCACCTTCTCGCCCATCGGCAGCGGCGGCTTCTACACGCGGGGCGGGCCGCGGGCGCTCTTCGACCAGCAGCCAGTCGAGGCGTACGCGGCGGTGTCGGCGTGCCTCGATGCGTACCGGCTCACGCGGCAGACGCGGTGGCTGGGGCGTGCGCGTGGCGCTTTTCAGTGGTTCCTCGGCAACAACGCGCTGCAGGTGCCGGTCTACGACGCGAGCACCGGCGGCTGTCGTGACGGCGTGCACGTCGATCGGCTCAACGAGAACCAGGGCGCGGAATCGACGCTCTCGTTCCTCGCGGCGCTGGTCGACCTGCGCGCGGCAGATCGCCACGCCGCCGCGCACCGCCCGTCGTTCGAGCTGTCGATTGCCCTGCCGCTGGGCGCGTCAGACCGCTGAGTCGTTCAGGTTGAAGGGGCCCCCTCAATCTGGTCGCAGGTGGGCGCGTGTCTGCTCGGGGAACACAGGGGCATGCCCGATGCAGCCAGGGGGTGCGCACACCACCGACTGCGAGGGCACCCATGAACGAAGCCATGCGAAGCGACACGTCTCCACCTGCGAACGGCGCGGAGGCATCGATGAAGGCAGACCTGCCCAGGCGCATCACGCGCGAGCTGGAGCACGCGAAGGACTCAGCGACTGACGTCGCGAACGGGCTGACCGAGCGCGCGAAGGAACACCCGTACGTCACTGCGGGGGTGCTGTTCGGCAGCGGGCTGTTGTTCGGCGCGCTGGCGTACCGCGCCTTCTACCGACCGCCCACCGCGAGCGAGATCTTCACCGCCGCGATGAAGCGCGCCGCCATCGACGCCCGACACACGCTGGCGACCGGCCTCACCGCCGCCCGCCGCTTCGTGAAGTGACACGCCCCTCACCGAGGTCGAACCCATGAAGACCCATCTGATGTCGTTGGCTCTGGTCGTGGCCGCCACCGGCTGCGCCACCGTGCGGTTGTCACCCGAGCGCCTCGAAGGCGCTCAGTCGAGCGTGCGCGCTGCGCAGGAACAGGGGGCTGGCGGCATCCCCAAAGCGCGGCTCCACCTGCAACTCGCGACCGATCAAATCGCCGAGAGCCGCAAGCTGGCGAGCGAAGGAGACGAGCGCGCCCCGTTGATGCTCGCGCGCGGGCAGGCCGACGCCGAGCTGGCGCTGGGCCTGGCGCGGGAAGTCACCGTCCACCTCGACGCGGTGCAGGCCGAAGAGGCGCTCACCGAGCTCAAGAAATCGCCGAGCCCCTGATTCCCACCCTTCACGAAAAGAGAGACCGCCATGAAGAAGCATTCGCCGCTGTTCGTCGCTGCCACCCTCGCGCTGTGGACCTTCGCGGGCTGTGCCACCACCCCGCCTGAGCTGGTGGAGGCGCGCTCGAGCTACCGCGCGGCCAGCATGGGCCCCGCAGGTCAGCTGGCCCTCACCGAGCTGTACGACGCGAAGAAGGTGCTCGACCAGGCCGAGCGCGAGTTCGCCGAGAACGGCGCCACTCGCGCGTCGCGTGACTACTCCTACGTCGCCCAACGCAAGGTGCAGCTGGCCGACGTGAAGGCGCGCACCGAGGCCGACCGCCAGAAGATCGCCGCCGCCGAGCGCGCGGGCGTGGTGCTCACCAGGCGTCAGGCGAAGGACACCACCGACGCGCTGGCCACCACGCGCGCAGAGCTGAAGGACACGAAGGCCCAGCTCAAGCGCGCCGACGGTGACACCGAGAAGGAAGCGCGCATGGCGGGCGCGATGCGCGAGCTCGAGAGCATCGCCTCGGTGCGCGACGACGTGCGGGGGAAGATCATCACCCTGCAGGGCAGCGCGCTGTTCGGCACCGGTGACTACCGGCTGCTCAGCACGGCCACGCAGAAGCTCGATCAAATCGCCGAGGCGCTGAAGGCCCAGGGCCGCACCCGCCGCATGTTCGTCGAGGGGCACACCGACAACCTCGACTTCGATGACGCGAACCAGGGCCTCTCGGCCAGCCGCGCCAACGCGGTGCGCGACTACTTGATTGGCCGCGGCGTCGAGGCCTCGCAGATCAGCGCGAAGGGGCTCGGCTCGCTTTTTCCCATCGACGCGAACACCACGCCGGAGAACCGGGCCAACAACCGGCGCGTCGAGATCGTGATCAGCGCCGTCGACCTTGACCGTTGAAGTCGTCTTCCCACCTCAAGAAGGAGTTCGCTCATGTCTCTGATTCGCACCACTCTGCTGTCTGCAGTGCTCGTCGCCGGCAGTGCGCTGGCGGCGCCGTCTGACGGCTTCATCACCGCGAAGACCAAGCTGGCGTTGTGGACCACGGCCAACGTGCGCAGCACCTCGGTGCACGTCGACACCGTCGACGGCGTGGTCACGTTGCACGGCAAGCTGCCCACGGTGGCGCAGCGCACGCTCGTTGCGAAGACGGCTTCCGACATCGTGGGCGTCAAGCGCGTGCAGGACCTCATTCAGATCGTGCCGAAGGGGGAAGAGGTCGCGACCAGCACCTCTGACGCCGACCTGCGCAAGGCGGCCGAGCAACGCTTCTCGAAGTCTCCCGAGTTCAAGGGCAGCACCATCAAGGTGAAGTCGGTCGACAAGGGCGTGGTGATGCTCACCGGCGAGGCGAAGACCTACGCCGAGCACCTGCGGGCCATCTCGCTCATCGATCGGCTGCCAGGCGTGAAGCGCATCGTCAGCGACGTGAAGACCCCGAAGGACTTCAGGGAAGACGAGCGGGTCATCTTCCTCAGCGAGGGCAAGCCCATGGGCGTCGACCGGCCCGTCGACGGCAGCAGCGGCAACTGGGACGGGCGCATCACGATGGCGGTGAAGCTGCGCCTGCTCACCGCGGCCGACGTGCCGTCGAATGAAATCAGCGTCGACGTGGAAGACGGCGTGGTGACGCTCTTCGGCATGGTGCCCACCGCGGCCGTGAAGGCAGAGGTCGGCAGCCAGGTCTCGCGCGTCAGCGGCGTGATGCGGGTCGACAACGATCTCGAGGTGGTCTCGTCGTTGGCGCGCATGTCGGTCGACGCGAAAGACGATGACATCACCAAAGACCTCGCGCTCAAGCCGTACGACGAGCTGAAGTCGGTCACCACCAGCGTGAAGAACGGCGTGGTGCAGGTCTCGGGCAAGGTGCCCAACGGGTGGGAACGCCTGCACGTGCTCCGCGTCGCACGCGGGGTGACGGGCGTGCGCACCGTCGAAGACCTGCTCAGCGTCAACGAGCCTGAACGCGCAAACTGAGGCGACGTCCGCTCCTGCTCATGCGGAAGTGAGGAGCGGACGAAACTCATCAGCGACCCAGCGCGGCTTCCGTGAGCTCAGGCTCGCGCTTGTGGGGGCCTCACTCAAGCGTGGTGGGGATCCCTGACCACGCGCGAACACAGCGCTCGTCACCGGTGGCGTGGGAGGGACGAGAAGCAGCGGGATCACCAGCGAGCTCAGTCCCCATCCGCGGCGCTCCCCGGCGGCGGAGGAGGCGGAGGCGGCCTGGTCGAGACGCGCACCCGAATCGGGCCCGGCTCGACCGCCGGGTAGAACCTGACGTCAGCGGTGTAATGCAGAGGGGCGCGCTGAGCGGCACCTCGGCGCTCGAGCTCGACCTCGCGCAGGCCCAGCGCCTGGAGTCGCGTCGAGATGAGGCGCTCGACCTCAGAGTCGGGTGAATCGTCGATGCGTCGCACGCCCGCGCCAGACAATTCGATGGAGCAGCTCCCGAACGAGAGTTCGAGCGCCAACGTGCGGCGGGTGCTCGCGAGGACTTCCTGCGCCACCTTCAGGGGAAGGGTCATCGCCGGAACGCGCAGGCGCTGAAGTCCCGGCGGTGCGGCTTTCAGGACCGCCTCGAGTTCCCGCTCGTTGAGGTTGGGGATCTCCTCGCAGACGAGGGTGGTGAGGTGGGGGACCAGCGGAGACACCCGCGACAAGAGCTCGCGCGGCGCGAGGTCAACGGTGCGCAGCGTCGTGAGCAACCGTCGCTGAGGCCCGCTGAGCATCCCCGCCAGCTCCCTCGGGCCCATGCCGCTGAACTCACGCAGCGACCGGAGTTCCCCCGCGAGCAGCGCTTCGCCGAAGCCCCGCCACGTCGAGAGCCGCTCGACCAACTGCCAACGAGGGTCGGTCGAATCGGTCTGCTTCCACACGAGGCCCGCGCTGACGAACCCGCGAATGAAGACGACGTCGGTGAGGCCTCGCGGGACCCACGACGGGCCGTGCGCGGCGATCAACGCCTTCTCGCGCTGCCGGGCCAGCCCCTTTGCGCTGCGGCGCCCGGCGGCGACCTGAAGGGCGATGAACTCTCCCAGCGGATCGCCCGCTTCAATCAGTGTGTCGGCGAGCACCAGGCGCGGCCGGTCGTCGTCGGGCGCGGCGCACACCGCGTCGAACTCGGCGCGGTGGGTCTCTCCAAAGGCTGCCATCGGCACAGCCTACGCTCCGAGACGGTTCACGGGGCCAGCGTGCGCGCGTCGACGACCCAGACCTTCTCGCCTTCGAGCACGACCCCGACGTCCAACAGGCCCAGCCGCACCACCACCCAGCCGAACGGGGCCAGCACCTTCGGGTTCGGTCGCAGCGCCACGACGCCTTCGGCCCCCACCCGCTTCGACACGAGCCGCAGCGAGGGCAACGCGACGCCCTCCGCGCTCACCTGCACCTGCGCGGTGAAGTGCGCGTCGGGCGACTCGGTGAACACCCCGAGCACCTTTGGAACTTCAACGTTCTCGGCGAACAAGGCGAAGAGCGGCTGCAGGTTGGTGGCCGTCACGTCGACGAAGCTCGTCGCCAGCAGCGGCCCCCGCGGGTCGAGCCGCGCCCGCTCGAGCCGCAGCGTCAGTTGCTGTTTGGCCCACGTGGCCGAGCCCGCGTGCACGGTGGCGTCTTCGATCTTCAGCGAGGTGCCCGACAGGTCCGTCGCGCCGGTGTCGAGATCGAGCGAGCGCAGGTCCTTCACGTGGAGGTCACTCACCGTCAGCACCGCGTCGGTCAGCGGCAGGCGTCGCAGGTCCGCATCGCTCGTCGCGGTGACGGTGACCTCTCGGGCGCGCGCTGACAACGTGGGCCCGCGCTGCACGGTGGCTTCGCTCACCACCGCACCGAAGCGGAGCTGCCCCACGCTCGTCGCCGCATGCAGGCGCAAGTCGCCCACCGCCGAGAACCACGGCAGGCGCACGCTCGAGCGCGGCGCGACCCAGGTGAGCAGCACCCCGTCGGCGAGGCGCCCCGCCTTCACGTGCAGCTCCAGCGCGAGCGGCCCGTCTTCGCCCTCGAGCCGCAGCCCGGGCACGCCGGCGACGTGCGCCAGGTACACGTTCATGAAGCCCGGGCCCGAGCGCGCCGCGAGCGAGAGGTGCGCATCGAGGCCCTGCAGGTCGTCGAACTGAAAGCGGGTGAGGTCGACCTCGCGCAACGAGACCTCGAGGGCGACCGACTCGAGCTGCGCCCGCTGTGGCTCGGCGGCGTGCAGCTCGGCGTTGGTGTCGGTGAGCTGCACGTCGTCGAGGCGCAGTCGGCGAAAGGGCTCGTAGAGCATGCCGCCGGTGACCTCCGCGTCGCCGACGTAGCGCACGCGATCGATCCAGATTTCGCGAACGTGGTGCGCGGTGAGCTCGCTGAACTGCAACGAGAAGAGGGGCCTCAGCGCCGCGGCCTCGGGGGTCAGCACGCCGTCGGGGCCGTCGAATTCCGGCACCTCGCAGAGGCCACTCGAGTCGGTGCGGTCTCGGGGGCGCAGGTGAAACGTGACGCCCTCGGCCTCGAGCTGGTTCGCGACGAAGCGCAGGTCCTTCAGCGCCCAGGGGCGAAGGTCTCCGCGCGCCGTGTCGGCGGTGATGGCCACCTGCACCAACGGGTCTTGAACCAACACCCGCAGGTCGCGCACCTCGAAGCGCAGGGGCAGCACCGTCCACGCGCGCGAGTAGTGAAACTGCAGCGACGCGGGAGAGCCGTTGAGCAGGTATTCCGGCAGCGGCGTGGCGAGCAGCGCGTTGCCGCCGACGTAGTAGCCGCCGGCGACGCAGACGACGGTCAGCCCGAGCCGCCGGGCGACGCGACGCCAGCCAGAGCCCGGCCTCGTCAGGACACGACCTTGCTTCCCTGAAGCACCCGAACCAGCGCGACCACCGACGCGCCAATCAACAACACGTGAACGAGCCCCTGACCGGTGATGGAGAGCGCGACCGCGATTCCCCACAGGGCGAAGAGCACCAGCGCGATGAGCCAGAGCATGGGGTTTCTCCACAGGCGACGCGGGCCCCCCCGACACCTGGCCGGGGGAACCCGAGAAGGAACCATCAGCGGGAAGACGTCGGGGTCGGCATCTTCTCGAGGAAAGCGTCGAACTGCTTCTCGGCCTCTTCCTTGAGCATGCCGGTGCGTTCCTGCAGCTTGCCGAGGAACACTTCCTTCTTGCCCTCGAGGAGCATGAGGTCGTCGTCGGTGAGCTTGGCCCAACGCTCCTTCATCTTCCCGCCCACCACCCTGGTCTGCCCCTTCAGCTGTTCCCAATTCATGTGTTGCTCCTTCGGTTCATCCGCCCGATGAATCCGGGCGGCTGGTGCATGCATCGACGTCAAAAGGTGGGCCCCACGGCGACGCGCAGGCGCGGCACCCAGTCGACCCGCTCCCCCCACAGCGTGAAGCCGCCACCGAGCCCCAGCTGCACGGTGAAGTGGTGACCCAGAATGAACGTGTAGCCAGCGGCCAGCCCGGCGCCCCAGACGAGCGGCTGCGTCACCGGCCCGCCATCGCTCGCGTACACGCCGCCTGCGCTCACCGTCGGGCCGACCCACCAGCCGCCGGGTGCGTCGCGCAGAAAGTGAAACCGCGGGCTGAACTCGGGGCCAATCCACAACGCCGACGCCCGATCGGCCGGAAGGAAGAGGTTGCGGTACGTCGAGGCCCACACGCTCAGCGAGAGACCGAACCACGGCGTGAGGGCCCGCTCGTACTCGAGCGTGACGCCGCCAATCACGAGGTCGCCGGCGTTGAGCAGCAGCACGTTGGGGCCGTACGTCGTGTCGCGCGCCTCGACGATGCCTTCGGCTGCTGCGGGCGCGCCGAGCGCGACGGAAGCCAACACCACGAGCAGCGCGGGACGCATGCGGCGGGTGGGAGCAACAGGTGCGCCACCCCCGACGCCCTCACCTTGCGTGCGTGGGGCCACCTCAGACTGATGTCACCGCATCGCATTGACCGAGTGCGGTGTCACTTCGAGACCGCCGCGCGGGGCATCGCGCGTGCAGTCGAAGCACCTCGTGCTCACGCTCTTTCAAAGACACCCCTCGAATCCCATCCTCACGGCTCAGCACTGGCCCTACCCCGCGCACACCGTCTTCAACCCCGGCGCCACGCTGCTGCGCGATGGCACCACGCTCTTGCTGTGCCGGGTGGAAGACCATCGGGGGCACTCGCACTTCTGCGCAGCGCGATCGAAGAACGGCATCGACGGGTGGATCATCGATGCGCAGCCGACGTTCGCGCCGAGCCCCACCGAACACCCCGAGGAACTGTGGGGTGTCGAAGATCCCCGCATCACCTGGGTGGAGGAGCTGCAGAAGTACGTCATCGCGTACACCGCGTTCAGCAAGAGTGGCCCGGGCGTCGCGCTCGCGCTCACCGCCGACTTCCACACCTTCGAGCGCCTCGGGCTCGTGATGCAGCCCGAAGACAAGGACGCGGCGTTGCTCCCGCACCGCATCGAGGGCTCCTTCGCGCTCGTGCACCGCCCCGTCAGCGAGCACACCGCCGACGTGTGGATTTCGTATTCGCCCGACCTGCGTAACTGGGGTCACCACAAGCCGATGCTCATCGCGCGGCGCGGCGCCTGGTGGGACGCGAACAAGGTCGGCTTGTCGCCTCCGCTGATCGAGACCGAGCGTGGCTGGCTGATGATCTACCACGGGGTGCGTCGCACCGCGGGAGGCGCGCTCTACCGCCTCGGCCTCGCCCTCTTCTCGCTGCACGACCCGTCGGCGTGCATCGCGCGCGGTGACGAGTGGATCTTCGGCCCCGAGGCCCCCTACGAGCGCGCGGGCGACGTGGCGAACGTCGCGTTTCCCTGCGGCGTCACCATCGGGCCCGACCGCGACACCATTCATCTCTATTACGGCGGCGCCGACAGCTGCATCGCGCTGGCGACCGGCAGCATTCGCGCCTGCCTCGCGTGGCTCGACGAGAACACGCGCGCGAAAGAGCACTGACCCTCACCGCAGCAACGGCGGCTCGAGGGCTTCGGTGAACCCTTCGGCCTGCGCGCGCGCCAATACGCGCAGCGGCACATGCGGCGTCGAGCGCGGGTCGCGCATCTGCTCGGCGTCACGCTCCGCCATGCGCCCGCGAATGGGTTGGCTCTCGAGCCGCATCGTGCCTGCCGTCGTCGCCCACTGCGTCGTGTTGGAGTCACTCATGTCGGTTCTGGTGAGCAGAGTTCAGGCCACCTTCGAGCGTGCGCGCCGAGCGCTGGAACTCGTCAAGCTGAACGACTCCACGCAGAATGATGGACGAGCCGGTGACCCCTTCTCCCGGCGAGCGCGTGGCACATGGGGTGCTCCCTTCAGCGCGGGGGACACACATGAAGACTGCGAACCAGGAGACGACCGCTGAATTGGGCGAAGTGCTGGCAGCGCTCTACGATGAGGCGGCGAAGCTGAGCGAAGACCCGAAGTTGGTGGCGCGATTGGCGACGCGAGCGCTGGCCGACCTGCTCGACCGCGCGCCGCCAAGACCACGCGCGACGCCGGTCCGGCATGGGCCGGACTTCACGGGCTGGTTCGACTGAGCGGCGTCACCGGCGCCGAGCCGTACACGTTCCTCCTCGGCGCGCTGCAGGAACGCTGGCGGGGTCCCCAGCCGAGCCCACTCGGCTGGGGGGTTCAACGAGGGCCCAGGCGCTGCTTGATGGCGTCGAGTTCCTGCCGGGCCTGATCTCGTTGATCGAGCACCGCCAGCATCTCGCGGTGCAACGCTTCGTACTGCCGGTCGGTGTGGCGCCACTCGGCCGTCGCGTTCTCGAGCTGAGAGGTGAGCTCGAGCACGTGCTGCTGCAGCGAGCGCACGTTCGCCTCGTGCGCGCCCTGCAGGTCGATGAGCGACTGTTCCCGCAGCGCCCGCTCGCGCTCGACGCTGGCGCTCAGCTCCGTCACCTTCGCGTTGAGCTGCGAGAGGTGCTCGTCGCTCTCGCGCTGCTTGCCCCGCGCCTCGAGCAGCTTCTGCGCCGTAATCTGGTGCTTCTCTTTTTCCTTCGAGAGCTGCTGCTCGAGCTCGTTGCGCTTCTGGTGCTCGGCCGCGAACTGCTTCTGGTGCTCGGCGGTGAGCTTCGCGGCCACGTCGCGGGCCGCGGTCTCGAGCTCGGTGGCCTTCGCGCGCGCGGCGTTGCGCTCGTTCTCGACCTTGCCAATCTCGATGTTGAGCTCGTCGCGACGCCCCTTGAGGCCGGCGATCTCGACTTCCAGCGTGGCGATGCGGCTGGTCGCTTCGAACAACCGCTTCTGCTCGTCACTGGTGCCCTGCTCGAGCGAGCGGAGCTGTTCCTCGAGCGCACCGGTGCGCGCCCGCTCGGTCGTCAACTCGGTCTCGATCTGGCTCAACTGCCCGGCGAGCTGATCGAGCTGCGCGTGCTCTTCGTCACCGGCGGCGCGGGCCTGCACCAGCGACTGCTCGAGCTCCTGGCTGCGTACTTCCCAGGCTTGCAGGCGGGTGAGCAGGTCGGCCCCGCGCGCCTGCTCGACGATGAGCTGCTGCCGGGCGTTCGACAGCTCGTGCTCCAGCTCGCCCAGCTGGCGGGTGGTCTCGGGGTTTTCCTTCGGGGTGGCGAGCTCGACCTCGAGCACCCGCACCCGTTCCTTCAAGTTTTTGCGCTCGGCCTCGAGTTGCTGAATCTCGTCCTGCAGGCCCTTCACGCGGCTGGTGAGCAGGTCGGCGTCTGACTCGTTGACGTTCGTCTTGTCGTCGCGCTTCTTCTCGGGCTCGCCCACGAGCAACGACTTCGCGATGGGGATGGTCTTCGTCGAGACCGCCACCATCGGCGCCGTCATCGCGCCCGGCCGCAGCGTCGCCCCGCCCACGTCGTTGAGCTGTTCCTTCAGGTGGCGCACCTCGGCCTTCTCGTAGGCGAGCGCCGAGCTGAGCTCCTTCACCTGGTCTTCGAGATCTTTCCGCTCGAGGCGACCGGCCTCGCGCACCGCGTTGACTTCGGCGCGCGCGGCCGCCGCGTCCTTCTGCGCCGTCTTCAGTTCTTCCGCGGCGCGCTGGAGCAGCTCGAGCAGGTGCTTCGAGTCGGGTTGCGACGCCATGCGGGAATGCAGATTTACCCTACTTCCGCCCGCCCGTCGGAAATCCAGCGCTGGCCGGAGCCGGGCCCATTAAGAGGAGGCGCGGTGCGTTTCACTCGCCTCCTCGCCCTGCTGCTGTGTTCGCTCGCGCCCCTCGCGTGGGGCCAAGTCGATCTCCCCGACGCAGGCCTGCCCGACGCCTCGGTGGGCGGCACCGGCTCCGAGCGCGCGTCAGAAGAAGAAGAAGACTCCATCAACAACCCGTGCCTGTCTGACCTGGACTGTGATCGCGGCCTGCAATGCCTCAACAACCGGTGCACCTGGCGCGCGTGGCGTGAAGCCACGCAGGAAGGCTGCAGCGCGGCACCGGGGGCGATGGTGCTGCTCTGTGCGGCGCTGCTCGGGCGCTACTTCTTGGTGAACTTGACGAAGTAGTTCTTCGCCGCGGCATCGAGCAGGTCGGGGGTGAGCTGCGGCGCTTCACCGCGGTAGTGCGCGATGTCGATGACCTGCCCCAGGAGGTCGCGCGGCTGACAGGCAGCGAAGGCGCGGTTGTGAGGCCGGTAGTGCGTGTTCACCAGCCACTCGATGGCGTCGCCGTCGTAGGCCACGCGCTGCTTGTTGCAGACGGTCGCCCAGATGTCGTGAAACTGCTGCTCATCGGGCGGCTGCACCGCGAGCTTGTAGCGAACGCGGCGCAGGAAGGCGTCGTCGACGAGGTCGGCCGGGTCGAGGTTGGTCGAGAAGGCGACGAACACGTCGAAGGGGATCTGCAGCTTCTTGCCGGTGTGCAGCGTGAGGAAGTCGATCTCACTCTCGAGCGGCACGATCCACCGATTCAAGAGGTCCTTCGGGCTGATGCGCTGACGACCGAAGTCATCGATGAGCAACATGCCGTTGGTGGCCTTGAGCTGAAACGGCGCCTCGTAGAACTTCACGTCGGGCGAATAGATGAGGTCGAGCGTCTCGAGGGTGAGCTCGCCGCCGACGACCACCAGCGGCCGCTTGCAGCGCACCCAGCGCGCGTCGTTGGCCGGCGCGTTCTGATCTTCGGGCACCGCTTCGTGCAGGTTCTGGTCGTAGACGCGAATGATGAAGTCGTCGACCAGCAGCGCGTGCGGCACCCAGATGTCGCCTTCGTAGCAACGCACCAGCGCCTGACAGAGCGCCGTCTTGCCGTTGCCGGGGGGCCCGTAGAAGAAGATGGCCTTGCCCGAGTTCATCGCCGGCCCGAGGCCGTCGAACACGTTGTCCTTCACGATGAGCTGGTTGCCGAACTTGTCCTTCATGCGGTCCTTCGTGATGCGCATGCCGCGCACCGTCTGGGCCGCCACCGCTTCGTTCCAGTCTTCGAGCCGCACCGGCGCGGGGCCGTTGTAGCGGTTGCGATCGAGGATCTGCCGCAGCACGTCGGTCGCGAACGTGGTCAGCGTGTAGATCATCGACGACTTGCCGACGCCGAGCCCGGCGCCACCCTTCAGGTCGACGAACTTCTGTTTGCGCAGCCCCTCGATGATTTCATCGACGATGAGCTGCGGCAGCTTGATGCGCCCCGAGATGTCGGCGCCGCGCAACTCACCGGCGAAGAAGAGCGCCTTGAGCACCAGCTCTTCCCCCATCGTCTGCGAGATGCCCGCTTCCTGCAGCGAGCGCGGCTGCAAGGGGAAGAAGCGACCCTGACGAGACCCTTCGCTGCGATCTCCACCAGCACCCGGCGGCGGGCGCTGAGGCGGGCGTGACGCGCCACCACCCATCGGCGGGCGCGGGGGCAATCGCTGACTCGGAGGCGCGCTCGAGTTCGCGCTCGGCGTTCGGCCCGGCTGCCCCGAGCCGAAGCCCGATGACATCTGCCCGGTGCCGCGTCGGCCCGGGATGCTGGTCGTCACCGAAGGCCGGGGGCCCGCGGGGCGCTGTACAATCTCGTCGTCGTCAGAATCAGGAGGTGAGCCCACGAATGTATTTTCCTTCACCACTTGGGTGCCCTTCGCCTTCAGACTTGGTGTGGAAAGCGTATCCCCTTCACCGTGGGAGTGACGATGTATCGAATGCTGCTGCTCGCTCTGCTGGTGGTCGGTTGTGGGCCGCTCGCGCCTCCCATGACGGACGGGGGTTCAGGCGGCGGATCCGGATCAGCCACGGGCGGAAGTGGGGGCGGCGGTGGCAGCGTGCCGGGTGGCGGCAGCGCGACGGGAGGCGGCGCGACGGGCGGCGGTGGCACGACCGGCGGAGGCGCCCCGGACACGCTGCCCAACTACGTCTCGGTGCAGGGCACCCCGGGAGGGTGGGCGCTCGCCGACCGCATTCCCCAGGGGCAGAGACCGTACAACTACAACGCGATTCGTGGCCGTTCGTCGACGGAGCTCTGGGTCGCGGGCCCGTTCGGTGACGTGTGGTTCTTCGACGGCGCCACCGGGTGGACGCTGGTGCAGGACGACGTGGTGGGCGACCTCGTCTACGAAGACCTCGCCATCACGTCGACGGGTCTGGTCGCGGTCTCCGGGCCCGAGCGGCTCCTCACCTGTCCCGCGAACTGCAACCTCGCCAACTCGTTCTCGGGCGGCCCCATCACCGGCAAGCGCTTCAGGAAGCTGTGCGTGCGCGACACGCGGCTCTTCGCGGTCGGCGTCAACGTGTCGACCTCGAAGGGCGTGCTCTACGAATACGCCAACGCCGTGTGGTCGGAAGTTCCCCTGCCCAGCAGCATCACGGCGCTCGAGTCGTGTCACGTGCTCGGCGATGGCCGCGTGTTGCTCGGTGGCGCGTCGTTGTGGGTCGGCACGCCCGGCATGACCTGGAGCCTGGAGCCCCTCACGCCCGCCTTCGGCCTCGCGCCCCCGGTGTGGACGCGCATGGTGGAAGCAGAAGGCCGCGTGTTCGCGATGGGCACCTTCGGCCGCATCGCGCAGCGCCGCGCCAACGGCACGTGGAAGCCCATCTACGAGCCGAGCTCTGCGGGTACAGGCTTCTTCGACGCGTGGCCCCTCGGCAACGGCGACGTGCTCTTCGTCGGCGACCAGCCCAACCCGCGGGTGCTGCTGTCAGGAACGACGTTCACGCGACTCCCTGACCCGGTGGACTTTCTGGTGCACGGCGTCTGGGCGAGCGACGCCACCCACCACTGGCTCGCCGGGGAACGCGCCATCGGCGTCAACCGCGCCGCCTTCGTCCTCGAGGCCAGCCAATGAACAAGACCGCGCTCGAACAACTGAAGCGACTCGACCTGGTGTTCTGCATCGACGTCACCGGCAGCATGGGTGGCCTCATCGCGTCGGCGCGCCGCCACGTGGGCAAGGTGCTCGACGCGCTCAAGGGCGAGCTGGGCAAAGACCTGCGCGTGGGCTTCGTGGGCTACCGCGACCACTCCGATGGCGAGCGGCTCTTCAGCGTCGAGCCGCTCAGCGGTGACGTCGAGAAGGTGCGCAAGGCCATCGACGGGGTGAAGGTCGACGGCGGTGGTGACGGGCCAGAGGCCGTGTTCGCCGCGATGAAGAAGTGCCTCGAGCTCGCGTGGGCAAAGCAGTCCTACCGCGTGGTGATTCTCATCGCCGATGCGCCGCCGCACGCAGTGGGGGCGCCGGGTGACTCGTACCCCAACGACCCGACCGGGCTCTCGCTCGACGACGTGGCGAACGCGCTCGAAGAAGACGGGCTCTTCGTGCACGCGCTCTCGCTCTCGCCCAACGACCGCATCATGGAGATGGCCTTCAAGCGCATCTCGCTGGGCACGGGCGCGACGTATTCCGACGCGACCAACCCCGACGCGGCGATGAAGGTGGTCGAGACGGTGACGCAGCAGTTCCTCGCCGACCTCGACTTCGACCAGAAGGTGCTCGAGCGGCTCATCGCGGGCGTGAAGGTGCCTGCGCCGAAGCACGACGACGACGTGGTGCCCTCGCGCGACGAGGTGCTCGCCAGGCTGCTCGACGTCGAGGTGCCGAAGGTGTGGGGCGCGATGATGCGGCTGCGGCGACGTCGCCTCGTGACCTGACATGCGCGCGCTCTTTCGCCACCTCTTCGTACCGGTGCTGCTCGCGGCGGCGCTCACCTCGCTCGTCTTCCGCGAAGAGCTCGACGTGCGGCTGCAGCTGCTCGGCGTTCGCCTCGACGGGGCAAGCTGCGTGCTGCTCACGCTCATCTGGGTGGTGTGGCTCGCCGAGCAGCTCGTCCCCGCGCGCGCAGACTGGAACGCGAAGCTCTTCTCGAAGGGGCCCGGGCTGGGGCGTGACCTGCTCTACCTCTTCGTGGTGACGCAGTTCAGCGCGCTCTTCATCACGCTGCTGATGAACCCGCTGAAGGGCGCGTTGCAGGGCATCGGCTTCGGCTTCGACGCGCCGCACCTCTGGCCCACGGGGGCGCCGTTCGTGGCGAAGGTGGCGCTCGCCTTCTTCCTGGTCGAGCTCGCCTCGTACTGGCTGCACCGCGCGGCGCACCGGGTGCCGCTGCTGTGGCAGTTTCACAGCACGCACCACGTCATCACGCAGGTGACGGGCCTCAAGGCGCTGCACACCCACCCGGTCGAGAACGCGGTGTTCGCGGTGGTGCGCCACCTGCCGCTGTTGCTGCTCGGCGCCGGCGTCAGCGAGGTCGTCGCGGCCACCACGCTGGGCGGCATGCTCGGCATCCTCGCGCACGCGAACGTCGACGTGGCGCCGGGCCCGCTGGGGGTGGTGGTGAACTACCCGAGCTACCACGCGGTGCATCACTCCAGCGTGAGGGACGAGAGCCGTTCCAACTACGGCTGCCACACGGTGCTCTTCGACCGCGTGTTCGGCACGTTCCGCGCGGGCGTCTCGCACCCGCTCACCGTGGGCGTCGAGCCGGTGGGGCCGCGCAGCCTGTGGCGTGAGCTGTTCTGGCCCTTCTACCGCCGGGTGGGTTGATCACCCCTCGACGCGGTTTCTCCCGCCTTGCTTCGCGCGGTACAGCGCGGCGTCGGCGCGGGCGAGCCACTGCGCACCCGACTCACCGCGCTCGCGACTCGCGACGCCGATCGAGGTGGTGATGATGAGCACCTTGTCTTCCCACGGCACCTGCATCGCGCCAATGGCGACGCGCAGCTTCTCGGCGAAGCCCAGCGCCTCGTCGTGGGTGATGTCGTTGACCAGCACCACGAACTCCTCGCCGCCGAAGCGGGCCACGAAGTCGCTCTTGCCCTTGAAGAGCCGCGAACTGGTGAGCGCGACGGCCTTGAGCACCGCGTCGCCCGCGGGGTGACCGTACGTGTCATTCACCTTCTTGAAGTGGTCGACGTCGAACACCAGCAGCGCCACCTGGGCGCCCCGCAGCGTCGCGAACTGGGTGGTGCGCTCGAGCTGCTCGTCGAACGCCTTGCGGTTGAAGAGCCGCGTCAGACCATCGAGCGTCGACTCGCGACGCGCGACCTCGAGCTGCGTGCCCATCGACTCGAGCCGTTGAGAGAGCGAGGCCAGCTGCTTTTCCTGCCGTTCACTCCGCGCCACCAACGCGCCCTGCACCTGCTTGACCGCTTCCATCGCGATCCGCCGCACCTCAGACGGGTTGGCGCTCTGCAGGGTGGTGGTGACGTTCGAGAGCGTCTTCGAGAGCTGCGTGTCTTCGGCGCGGTCTTGCGCCACTTCGCGGTTGAGCGAGCTGATGAAGGTCCACACCACGTCGCGCAGCGCGTCCTGGCTCTGGGTGAACTCGCTCTGTTCCCGCTTTCGCTGCTCGGTGAACTGCGCGCGCAGCTCGGAGAAGTTCCTCTCGCCCTCGGGCAGGCGGTCTCGACCCGGGGGCGGCAGGCCGAGCAGCAGGTGCTGCGACCACTGCTCGAACAGCACCTGCGTCTTGCGGCTCTCCTGTCGCTCGAGGTCAAACGCAAAGCGACCGAAGTCACGAATCACGCCGACCAGCGTGTCGAGCAGTTGCTCGTCCTGTCGACTCTTCGACATGGAAGAACGCTAAGGCCCCCATTCCAGTGGATCGCGACGTCAACGATTTGACGGTCAGGCGTCGCACTCCGAGGGCGCGTCCGTGAAGGTGTCGCCAGGCGACGTGAGGCGACCGTCGTCGGTGAGCGAGAACTCGAGGTGGGGCAACGCGCCGGCCGGCAGCGGCAACGAGAAGGTGACCGTCAGTGTGCTCCCCTTCACCACCCAGCAACCGGTGAAGAAACGGGGCGGGCGCAGGCCGCGCTCATCGAGGGCGCGAAAGCCGAACTGCACACGTCACTCGCCGCTGACGCGAATCGCGCTACGCCGTCGAGCGCAGGCTGGTACAGCGGTCGCGTGGGAGATGATGCGCCACCAGCGGTGCCCCTCTCGCGATTGCTCGCTCGGCAGGGCTTCGTCTTCGGCCTCATCTATCTCGGCGCGCTGGCGGCCTTCGTGCGCGGCGCGAGTGAAATCACCGAGCGCTTCGGGGCGTTGGCGCGGGGCCCCTACCTGACCACGTCCCTCGTCACGCAGGCCCGCATGCTGCCGGCGTACGCGGTGATGGCGCTGGTGTGCGCGCTGTTGGTGCGACCCTTCGTGAAACCGGGGCGCTGGCTCTTACTTCGCGTCGCGGCGTGCGACGCGGCGGTGCTGCTCTGCGCGCTGGGGCCCTTCCTGCTGTTCAGCCCCGGCTCGTTCGACTCGGTGGCGCGCCACCTCACCTTCGTGAGCCTGTTTCAACTGCAGCGCTTCGGCGTGCTGCATGCCCTGAGCCTGCTCTTCGTGGTGCTGGTGGTGCGCGCCGCGTTGCACGCATTGCCCTCCGCCCGCGCACGCATCGGCGTCGCCGCGGCGTCGTTCTTGACCATCTCGGCGTGCTTCGTGACGCCCTCCCCTGCTCGGGCCAAACCGGCTGCGAAGAAGAACGTGCTCATCATCGCCGCCGACTCGTGGCGCTACGACCGGCTCGGCGTGCACGGTTCGCCGCGCACCGACCTGACGCCCCACCTCGACGCGTTCGCGAAGGGCGCGGTGGACTTTCAGCAGCACCACGTCGCCACCGCGAGCACGCTCGAGTCATGGGTCACCTTCTTCACCGGCCTCTTCCCCCCACAGCACGGCATTCGCAGCATGTACCCGTCGAAGGCCGAGGTCGACGCGGTGGAGCAGCGCCCCACGCTGGCTTCCGTGCTCCGCACGCGCGGCTACGAGACGTTCGTGTCGTCGGACTGGGCGGGCAACTGCTTCGACCTCATCGGGCTCGGCTTCGAGCACCGACGCGTCAGCCCCGTTCAGAACTTCGAAGCGCTCCTGCAGGAACAGTCGGTGCGCGCTCACCCGCTGGTGCCGCTCTTCTTTGCGCCGCTGCCCGGCGCGCTCGGAGACGCCCTCGTCCCCGGTCGTGAATCGCTGTCCGCGAGCACGAGGCCCGGCGTGCTGGTCGACCAGCTCTTCGACGACATCGACTCGAGCGCCGCGCAGGAAAAGCCCTTCCTCGGCCTGCTCTTCGTCAGCCCCACGCACCTGCCGTACAACGCGCGCTCGCCCTTCAACGCGAAGTACGTCGACCCGGCGTACGACGGGCCCAACCGGTACCACGTCGACATCGACGCGCACGAGCTCATCACCACCGGCTTCGCGCCCACCCTCTCACCTGCGGCCATCGCCCACGTGCGCAACCTGTACGACGGAGCGGTCAGTGACTTCGACGACACCGTGGGCGACGTGCTGCGCCGCCTCGAGGCGCGCGGGCTGCTCGACGACACCATCGTCATCGTCACCAGCGACCACGGCGAAGACCTCTACGAGCCCGGCTCGACGGTCGGCCACGGCACCAACTTCTTCGGCGGCGACCAGAGCACGCGCATCCCCTTCCTCGTGCGCGCGCCGGGCCTCGCACCGCGCGTCGTCACCTCGCTCACGCGCTCCGCCGACGTCTTCCCCACGCTGCTGACGATGCTGGGTGAAGCGCCGCCGGCGGCGGTTGACGGTGTCGACCTGCTCCCGCTCGCGCGCGGACAGACCGACGACCTCGGCCTCACCGCGTTCGCCGAGACCTGTTACCTCTTCTTCCCCAAGGCGAAGGCGATGCTGGGGCTCAGTGAAGCCGAGCGCGCGCAGGTGGTCGACCTCGCGGGCGCGGCCGACACGCTCGAGGTCGACCCGTCCTTCCACCACAACCTCGTGCTGCGACCGCAGTTCCGGCAGCCCGTCATCGACGCGAAAGACCGCATGGCGCGAACCGCGACGTGGAAGTTGATTCAGATTCCCGGGAAGCAGACGCCGGTGCGACGGCTCTACGACATGACGCGCGACCCGCAGCAGCAGGTCAACCTCGCAGGCCAGGGGTTGCCCATCGAAGCCGAGCTCGCGCGCCAGCTCGACGCCTGGGAAGCGCCCTGACCTTCACCGCTGGGCGCGCAGCTCGACCACCTGGCGCAGCACGGCTTCCAGCTCTTCGAAGGTGTAGGGCTTGGCGAGCGTGAAGTGCCGTGAGTCGGGCGGCCTGAGGGTTGCCGAGTGCCCGCTGGAAAGGATGATGGGCAGCTTCGGGTTGAGGCGCTCGATCTGCTCCGCCGCCTCGAGGCCGTTGAGCTCGGGAGCATCGGATCGTCGTCGACCAGCAACACGTGCAGGTTGAGCTTTGGCCGTTCAGGTGCCCCCCACCTGCTCTTCATGACGAAGCCAGAGTCAGCAAGCGCGTCACCCGATCGCTGATCAAGGAGACGAGAAGAACGTGCGGGACTCGGAGATCGAGCCACCTTCGGCCAGATTGAAGAAGCCACCGACGGCCCAGTGGTACTGGCCATTGCTCGAGGTGACGTCACTCAAGTCGGCACGCACGAGGCGAACGTAGCCACCCAGGTTGGGCGTCATCGCGTACGTCGAGCCGTTCTGACCAAACGAGAACTCAGAGCCGTTGGTCGTGCCCAGCGTGTACTGCACTGAGTTCGCTTCCGAAGGGGGGTGGCCGATGAGGAAGAATCGGTGAGGGCCCTCGCACAGGGTGCCGTTGGTCGACCACGCCAGCTCGAGAAACGGTGAGAACGACGCCGTCGCACAGTTCGTCGGCGCCACGAGCGTGAGCTGGCAACCACCCGAGCCCCAGACTCGCTGAATCACCGGCGTGCAGTCGGCACCGCCACCGCCGGTGCCGCCGCCCGTCGTCCCGCCGCCGGTACCGCCACCCGTCGTGCCGCCCCCGGTTCCGCCGCCCGTCGTCCCGCCACCCGTACCGCCACCCGTCGCGCCGCCCCCGGTGCCGCCACCCGCCGTCCCGCCACCCTGCCCGGTGGTGCCCGTGCACGAGCCTGCGAAGCACTGCTGACCAATGCTGCACGAGGTGCAGGTCGAGCCGTTGCTCCCGCAGGTCAGCGTCGTCGCGGACTGGCATTTCCCCGAAGCATCACAACACCCGATGGGGCACGACGAGGGACTGCACGTCGACACCGGGCTGCAGGCGGAGACGGCCACGCCAACCACGATTGTCAGGACCGCGAGTTGCATGGAGTTCATACGATGAGCTTGTCTCATTTCCACCACGCGGTGCGAGCGAGCAACGCACGCGCGGCACGATCCGCCTCGGTCTCCTCGTAGTCGGGCACGGCGGCCTGGGCGGCGCGGTCGATGACGTTGGGCGGCACCCCCGGCTGCACCACGTTGAACATCAACACCACACGCACCTCGGGCCCGCGGTGACACACCTGGTGCTCGAAGCTGTCGTCGAACGCGAGCACGCGACCGTCTTCCCACTCGCGAATCTGCGTGCCGACGCGCAGGTAGCAGCCCTTCGCCCCCGTCAGACACAGATGCACCCGAATGCGCCCGTTGAACGGCCCCTGATGCGGGGGCACCACGGTGCCGGGCACGAGCGCCGAGAAGAGCACCAGCTCGCGACGGCAGAGGCCTGGCAGCGCCTCGAGCACGCGCGAGGTGACGGGGCAGCGCTCATGCGCGCGCGCGAAGCGGCCCTTGAACGGGTGGTAGAAGAAGTAGCCATTCCACGCGGCGACGGTCTCTTCGGTGGGCGTCTCGGTGAGCTCATCGCGCACGCCGCGCACCCCGCGGTACGGCAGCCAGTCGCCCTCGCGGCGCACCTGCTCGAGCTCTTCGCGAATCTCGGCGGCGTGGGCCTCGAGCGCTTCGAACGCCGAGCCGAGTTCCTTCAGTTCCCAGAACGGCTGGGCCTTCACGCCCGGCCGCCAGAACGACGGCAGCTGGTCGAGGAGGTCGTGTTCGTCACGCCCCCTCGCGAGAAACCGGCGGTACGCGACGAGCTCGCGTTGCCAGTACCAGGGCCAGAGGTGCTCGAGGCCCAGTGACTTCGCCTCGGGCGTGCCACAGCTGAGCGCGAGCTGCGACACCGTCATCGAGAACACGTCGGCCAGCTCGACCATCTCGAGGGTGCCGGCGAACAGACGGCGCGTCGCGTCGGAAGGCAGCTTCCCCAGCGCCTCGTTGAGCGCCGCCTCGATGGCGCGCAGCTCGTCGTTGCTGGGCTCGCCCTCGAGCTCGCGCGAGAGCACCGCGTCGACGGCCTGCGGCACCGACGAGGTCTGCGCGCGCCGCTGGTGCAGCACCAGCTTGATGAACGGGTTGTGCAGCAACAAGTGTCGCTCGTGGGCGTCCATGGTCAGTCCTCCGCGCGGCGGAAGTGGAGTTGAAGTTCGGCTTCGACCCAGCGCGAGAGCAACGCGCGCTCGGGTGAGGTGGCGAGCCGATGCGGCGGCACACGTGACAGCGCAGCGGTCAGCTCTTCGAGGTCGACGGGCACGCGGCCGCCATCGTCGAAGGTGATGAAGAGGCGCTTCGTCTTGCGCTCCCCGGTGATGCAACCGAAGTGCGCGCCGTCGCGCGAAAACGCGAGCGTGTCGGGGAGCAGGAGTTCCTGCGGCCGGGGCTCGCCGTCCACCACCAGGAACTGCTGCGTGCCCACGCGCGCGGCGTGGAGGAACTTCGAACCGTCGGGGCTGAGCACGAGCGACGAGGCCTCTTCCCACGCGCCGCGCTCGACGCCGTCGATGACGACCACCGAGCGCTCGCCCCGCTCAGCGATGAAGGCGTCGTGTCCGTTCGCCACCGAGAGGGAGCTCACGTCGTCCCATGGGCCGCTCTCGGTCTCGCCGCGCCGTACCCACCACCCGTCGGCCCGCTTGCCG
Source organism: Archangium sp. (assembly GCA_044371205.1). Classification (GTDB taxonomy): domain Bacteria; phylum Myxococcota; class Myxococcia; order Myxococcales; family Myxococcaceae; genus Archangium_A. The sequence goes on along the minus strand of JBILUC010000032.1, from coordinate 19,052 downwards.
GCGAAGAGGAGGCCTTGCGGTGTCTCGAGCAGCTGGCGCTTCAGCAGTTGAAACGGGCCGAACTCGCGCGCGCCGTGCACCACCCACTGCTTTCCCTCTCGCCGCGCGGCGAAGGCGAGCTGGCCCCCGAGGAACTGGAGCCCCGCAACGCGCGAGAACGGACCGGCCCCGGAAGAGGTGAACCACGCGCCGTCTCGACGAAACGCGAAGGCCACCTGCCCCTCGGCGCTCACGGGCTCGACCAGTTCCTCATACGGCCCGAAGCGCTGAGCGCCGACGTGCAACGCGACGCCCCCGGTGGTGCGCGCGAGGAACGCGACGTCGTCACCTGCGAGCGTGAAGCCGCCGACCGCATCGAAGGGCCCGTGCGTGACGCCGTTCACCACCGCCCAGGTCTTGTTCTCCCGCCGCGCCGCGAAGGCCCACGCGCCACGGTCGCTCGCGAGCAGCGAGCCCGGCATCACCTCGTCCCAACTCTTTTCTCCCTCTCCCCCCGCAGGGGAGAGGGGTGACGGTCTTTCAATGAACACCTCGACCACCCACCTGCCCTTGCGAATCCCGGCGACGAGCACGCGCTGTCGCGACGCGGCGACTTCCCCAATCGACTCGAACGGCTCGCTCACCACCCCATCGACCACCACCACCCAGCGACCGTCTTCCAGCTCCGCCGGGTACACGAGCCGCTCGTCGAGCAGCTGGAGGGCATCGACCCCCACGCCCTTGAACTCAGGCCCATCGCGAAAGTCATGACGAACGAGCTGGCGGGCTCCGCGCTCGAGCACCGCGGCGACGTGGCGACGATTCGAGCTGCGGCCGTACCAGACGAGGTGCGAGCACCCGCTCAACCCCACGAAGGCGAGGAGAAGCCACCCGCGCACGTCACCCCCGGCCCGCGGGCATGTGCGTCGCCCCGCGCGAGCTGGTGAGGAAACCCTTCGCGACCGCCTTGCCATTCACCGTCGCTTCGACCTCGTACCGTTGCAGCGCGTCGAGCACGCGGCTCAACGTGACGCGGTACTCGAGGCGTTGCCCGGCGAACACGGGCGCGAGCAGCTTGATGTCGATGGCGCCGGCGAGGCCTCCACGCGACACGGGGTCGGGCTCGACGGCGAAGAGCGCCTCGTACTTCTTCGTCAGCTCAGGCTTGTAGCCGGGTGACAAGCGGTACCCGAGCTCGACGTTCTTGAGCGCGGTGAAGACTTCTTCAGGGTCGCCGCCCTGCTCGCGCACGTACGAGCGCGTGACCCAGATGATGTGGAGCAGGTTGCACGACTGGAGCAGCCCCTCAATCGTGTACACGCCCGGCCACAGGTGAAGCCCCGGAAAGTGGCCGTCGAAGACCGGCTCGTTCGCCGAGATGGCGCGCGCGGCGTAGAGCGTCGGCGACGACGGGTCGGCGCCCTCCTCGAACGCGGCGACGTGGTCGACCATGAGCAGCGGGCGCCGGTGGGGAATCAGGCGCTGCACCACGTCGGCTCCGAGTTCGAGAGAGGTCTTCATGGCTCGCTCCGCGTAGCAGCAATCGTTCGTTGGAGGTCAGAGGCGTCTTCGGTGGTGAAGACGCGCAGCCGGGTGCCGAGCGTGCGCCGCACGAGCCCGCGCAGCACGAGGCCGGGGCCGAGAATCACGAGCGTGTCGACGCCAAGCGTCTCGAGCCGCTGCAGCGAGGCGACGAACTGCACGGGGGCCACGAGTTGCTCGACGAGCGAGTTCACGTCGTGCGTCACCTCGCCGTCGAGGTTGCGCACCAGCGGGAGAGAGAGTGGCTGCGGCTTTGCGGCCTCGAGCGCGCGGCGGAAGTCGTCGAGCGCTCCGGTCATCGCGCGGGTGTGCCACGCACCGGACACGGGCACGCGCGGGTGCCCGCGAGGGAGCTGGGCCTCGGGGCCACCGAGGATGAATTCGTCGGGCGCGTTGACGGCGGCGAGCTCGAGGGTCGGCGCCACGTCGCGTGAGCGCACGGCGATCAACCCGCCCGGGCAACTCGCTGCTTCACGCGCCATGAGCCGCCCACGCTGCGCCGCGAGCTCGACCGCGACGCGCGGCTCGAAGGCCCCCGCGACACACACCGCTGCGAGCTCGCCCAGCGAATGCCCCAGCACCACATCTCCCTGCGCGAGCGGCCCGCCTCTCGAGCGACCCGCGTCTCCCTCTCCCTGCGCAAGCGCGGAGCGGGTGAGGGGCCCGCTGCTCGAGTTCGACGGGCCCGCCGCCTGCGCAACGTGCACCGCCTCTCCCTCTCGGGTGATTGGCTCCGCAACGAGCCCCTCACCCCGACCCTCTCCCCGCTTCCGCAGGGAGAGGGAGAGAAGACTTTCGTTCCCCGTGGTCGACGCAGTCGGTGTCGTCTCTCCCCGCTCGCGCAGGGAGAGGGAGAAAGACTCGTACACGGCGAGAGAAACGGCGGTGAGCAAGGGCTGCAACACCTCGGTGCGCTCGAACGCGCGGCCCGCCTCCGCCTCGAGCGCGGCCCAGCTCAACCCGGTGCACTCGCGCGCGAACTCGACGAGCGGGTGCGCGCGCCACGCCCGCACCGCCTCAGGAACTCCACGCGCGCCCTGCCCCGGGAAGAGCAGCGCCTTCACAGCGTGAGGCCACCATCGACCACGAGGGCCTGGCCCACCACGTACGCCGCGTCATCCGACGCGAGGAAGCACACCGCCTGCGCGATGTCGTCACCCGTGCCTAGCCGCCGCAGCGGCAGGTGCTTGAGCCGCGCCTCGATGAGCCGCCGGTCGACCGCGTCGACCATGCCGGTGTTGCACAGCCCCGGCACCACCGCGTTCACGCGCACTCCGCGAGGCCCCAGCTCGGCCGCGAGCGTCTGCGTCATCGCCAGCACGCCGCCCTTCGACGCCGCGTAGTTCACCTGCCCCGGGCTCGCCCGCTGCGCCGCCACGCTGGCCACGTTGACGATGGCGCCGCGCTTCTTGCCCATCATCGGGCGCGCCACGGCGCGGCAGACGTTGAAGGTGCCATCGAGGTTGGCGCTCATCACCTCGCGCCACGACTCACGCCGCATCATCGCGAAGAGCTCGTCGCGGGCGACGCCGGCGTTGTTGACGACGACCTCCAGACTTCCCCGCTGCGCGAGCATCGCGTCGACCGCCTTGTCCACCGCCGCACCATCGGTCACGTCGAAGCCGATGAGCTGCCCGTCACCACCCGCCGCCTTCACCTGAGAGAGCGTCTCGTTCGCGGCCGCTTCCCCGACGCGGTACCCGATGAAGACGAACGCCCCTTCGCGCGCAAAGCCCACCGCAATGGACCGGCCGAGCCCGCGCGAAGCGCCGGTCACCAACACCGTCGCGCCAACGAAGCGCTTCATCCCGGCAGCACCAGCGAGGGCAGCTGCGCCGATTCCCGCTCGGCCCAGGTGTGACGTTGCGGGCTGACGTAGAGGCTGCGGTTGTTGAGCACCGGCGGCGCCACCACGCGCGCCGCATGCTCGCCGACCTTCAACCCACCCACACCGGGCGTCGCGAGCTCCGCTGAGAGCAGCGCATGGGAGACGACCTTCCCCAGCACGGGGGAGCGCGCCGACGCGAGCACGCGCCCGGCGACTTCTCCGTCGAGCGAGAGGGGCGCCCCCACCCCCAACACCTCGTCTGAGACGATGCACGCCACGCGCTCGCGCGGAGCACGCGCCTTCAACGCCGCTGCGCCCACGAAGTCCTTCTTCGTCGAGAGCCTCCACTGCAGCCCCAGCTCGAGCGGCGTGAGTGAGGCGAGCTGCGGGTTGCGCACGTCGAAGAAGAAGTTCTCGAGGCTGCAGTGGTCGATGGCGGCCTGGCTCACGCGGGTCAGCTGCCAGTCTTTGCCCTGCGTCACGAGGCCCTCCTCGAGCGTCGGGAAGCCCTCGTTGGGCACGAGCAGCTCGTAGCCAAACTCGCCCGTCTTCCCGGTACGGAAGCAGACGAGCCCGCCTTCCCCGCGCAGAAACGTGAGGTACGGCATGCCGATGACGTCGGGCCCCAGACACGCCGCGAGCAGGTCCCACGACCAGGGGCCGTGGAGCGACACCAGCCGGTGCGTGTCCTCGAAGCGCTCGATGGTGAGCTCGCCCCCCGTCTGGTGCTCGCGCAGCCACGCCTCGAGCGCCGCGACCCCGGGCCCCTCGGCGAGGAGGAAGTAGCGCTCGTCGTCGCGCCCCACGTACGCGTCGGCGAAGACGGTGCCGTCGGGCTTGAGAAGCAGCGTGAGGCGCAGCTGAGTGTCTTGCAGGTTGAGCGGGCCCGCGCAGACGCGGTCGAGCGTCGCGAAGGCACCGGGTCCGCTGAGCCGCAGCGCGTGCGTCGCGGGAGTGGTGCACAGCGCGGTGGTGGTGCGAATCGCGCGCACCTCAGCGTCGAAGCCCTGCAGCGCGTCGAGCGGCGGCGCGACGATGGAAACCGGGGTGTTGCCCGGTGCGAGGTGCTGTTGCTGCCGACGCAACACCAGGTCGACGAGGCTGTTCACGGTGCGCATCGCCGGGCGGGCGAGCTGCTCGTCGTCGAGGCGAAAGCCGAACTCGGTCTCGAGGCTGACCACCAGCTCGACGGCGTCGACCGAGTCGAGACCGAGGCCGGTGCCAAAGAGCGGCGCGTCGGGGTCGATTTGCCCGGGCGTGCGCTGCACGTGCAGGTCTTCGATGAGCACGCGGCGGACCCGCGCGAGCGCCTGCGAGCGGAGGTCCAACCAGGTGGCGAGTTCAGCGTTCATCTTCATCCTCTTTCTCCCGTGCGCGACTCACACGAGCCCGGCCTCCCCCGCGTCGCGGGGAGAGGGGAACAGGTCATGACACGGCCTCGAGCAGCACGGCACATGACGCGGCCGAGGAGGTGTCGGTGATGAGCACTCGCCCGCCGGAGTCCCTGAGCGAGTCCAGCGCGAGGGCGCAGGAGAGCAACGAGCCGCTGGCCAGGGCCGGCACCCGACGCGTCACGCTCGAGACCGTCACGCCCGCGCGCGCACACGCGTGCCGGGCCGCGAGCTCGACCTCACCCGCGCCCGCCATGCCCCAGCCGGCCACGCGCACGCGCTCGCCCGCAACGAGCGTGGAGAGCACCAGCGCGCACGCCGCGTCGGTCTCGTGCGGCTTGCGCTCGAGGTCGGCCTCGTCGACCGCGCCGACCACCATGCGGTCTGCATCGCTGCGCTGCTCGAGGTGCGCGACGGCAAGCGCCAGGGCGACGAGCCCGCTGCCCTGCCCCGTGGTCAACGTCGTCGTCGGCCCGCGCAACCCGAACACCCGCGTCGCCGTGCCCGTCGCTGCGTTGAGCACCAGGCGCGTGAACGCCGGCGCCGACACCTTCACCAGGCCGCGTTCCTTGATGCTGCGCCGAAACTCGTCCCACGCGACGGGCGAGGCGTTGGTGGTGCCCACGAAGAGCCCCGTGCGCTCTCGCGCGGCGCCGCTCACGGACAGCTTTGCGTCGGCGAGCGCGAGCGCCACGGCCGCCGTGAGCGAGCTCGCCGTCTGGTCGAGGTTGCGCGGGTCGACGTTCGGCGCGAGCGCCTCGATGGAGAACGGCAAGAGCCGCTGCCCTTCGCCGTTCCACGCGCGCAATTGCGAGAGCGACTGACCGAAGGGCCCGAGCACGCCCGCGCCCGAGAGGAACACCTCACGCCGCTGCACGCTGCGCCGCGCGTGCGTGCTGCGCGCGATGGACAGCGACGCGTTGGCGCCGCCGAACGCCGAGTTGTTCGACAGCGCGTGCTCGAAGGTGTGGGCGCGCGGCTTCGACTCCGCGACCGGGTCGAGCGGCGCGCGTCGCCGCGGCTTGTCGAGGTGCAACGTCGGCAACACCGTGTCGTGCTGCATCGCCAGCAAGGTCGCGATGAGCTCGAGCACCCCCGCCGCGCCCTGAGCGTGAGCGAGGTAGCTCTTGGTCGAGCTCACCGGCACCGACGCCGCGCGCGCGCCGAGCACGGAGGAGATGGCCATCCACTCCGCGGGGTCGTTCGCTGCCGTGCCCGTGCCGTGCGCGTTCACGTACCCGACGTCGTCGGCGCGCACGCCCGCATCTTCGAGCGTGGCCTTCAAGGCGCGCGCGACGCCGGCGCCCGAGGGCTCAGGAGACGTCGCGTGGTACCCGTCAGCCGACAGCGCGTAGCCGGTGAGGCACGCCACGCTCTTCGCGCCGCGGGCCACGGCGTCGGGCTCGCGCTCGAGCACCAGAAAGCCCGCGCCTTCACCGAGCGTGGTGCCCATCGATTCGCTGAACGGCGCGCACCGCTTCGCGCTCAACAGCCCCAGCGCGTGAAAGCCCGCGAAGATTTCCGGGCACAGCACGTCGGCGCCACCGGCGAGCACGAGGTCGGCCAGCCCTTCGTCGAGCAGGTCGCGCCCGGTGCCGATGGCGTTGGTCGACGACGCGCACGCGGTGGAGATGGTGATGACCGGCCCGGCGATGCCCAGCGCGGCGGCGACCTCCGCGCTGCCGTCGTGCAGCCCGCCGAGGTGGCTGCCCATGCTCGTGCCGAGCACCAGGGCGATGCGCTTCGGGTCCTTCACCTGCGCGCCCGAGCGGCGAAGCGCTTCGCGGCCCGCCTCGATGGCGTACTGAATGCACAACCGGCGCGTGCCCACGGCGTCGTCGACCTCGAGCGTGTCGGCGACGGGCACCATGCCGCCCAGGTGCGTGCTGAAGGTGTCGGTCGAGAAGCGCTCGATGGGCTGCATGCCGTCGCGGCCGGCGGCGAGCGCTTCCCACATGGCGTCGAGGCCGAGCCCGAGCGCGCTGACCGCGCCGAGGCCCGTGATGAGCACCGGTTGCTGCGACCTCACGTCACTTCCCGGCAGCGAGGAGGATGAGGCCGACGATGAGGCACACCAGGCCGGCGACTCCGAGCAGCACACCGAAGGTGGCGCCGACCAACTGCCAGCCACTGCCGACGGCGAAGCCGACCCCGAAGATGACGGCGCCCAGCCCCAACGCGATGCCACCTGCGGTCAGCACGGCGACGTGCGCGTTGCCCTTGCGCTTCGGCTTCTGGAGCGGCTGCGGCTCGAGTGGCACGACGCCGGTCTGCTGCGGGTTCGGCTGATCAGGCGTCACCGGCGGAGGTGGAGGCGGCGGCGTGAGCTCGGGCTGCCCCCCGACGGTGCCGCCCGGAGCTTCACCCTGCCAAATCATCTGCGTGGCGACCGAGGTGGCCATCTGGCGCTGCGCTTCGGCGTAGCCACCGTGGCGCGCGGCGATCTTCTGCATCTTGCCCACGTACTCGGTGGCGGTGAGGTCGGCCGAGCTCTTGAGGCGCGAGGTGACCTGCGCCGAGATGGCGCGCAGTTTGGTGCGCTGCTTGAGCGAGACGCCGAAGGAAGCCGCTTCCTGGTCGACCGCGCCCATCACGCGCATGCCGAGGTGGGGGTCTTCCTGAAGCGCCTTCGAGATGTCGACGCGCTCGGCGGGCGAGAGGTTCTCGAGCAGGTTCGACATGCCGAACATCGCGTCGTCGAACTCGCCCATCGAGTCGCGCAACCGCGCCTGCACCGACTCGTGCGCGAGCTGCTCGGGAGGAAGCTCGGACAGCGTGCCCACCAGCAACAGCGAGCGCATCGTCTTCTTGGTGAGCTCTTCACCCGCCTTCGCGCGCGCGGTGATTTCAGGGTCTTCGGTGGGGGTCATCAAGCGCGCGAAGAAGTCGCCGTTGGTGACCGAGGCCATCGCGTCGTCGAGGGCCGAAAGAAAGCCGCCGAGCTCACCGCTGCTGACCGCGCCCGGGTTGCCCAACAAAGCCGCGCAGCCACTGCCCGACACGCTGGCCAACGCACCCAGCTTCAGAACGTCTCGTCGATCCATGAAACCCCCGAATGAGAGCGGCGACGCTACACGAAACCCCGCCCGAACGTGTTCTCGAGCGGGAGCCACTCCCACAGCCGCGACGGCCCCAGAATCGACGCGGCGGCGAGCGCTCCGGCGAAGGCGGCGCCCGCCACTCCGGGCGTGGCGAGGTCGGCCCCGGTGAGCAGCAGCCCCTCGAGGTGTGACTGCACGCGGAGCGGGACGCGGAACCGCGCGGGCGTGCCTTCGAGCCCATAGAGTTCCCCGCGCGGGTGACCGGAAAAGTGCGCCGTCGAGAGCGGCGTGGAGAGCTCGACGTGCGCGATGCGCCCGCGCAGCTGCGGCAGACGCTCGAGCAGCGCGTTCAACAGGCGGTCCTGGAACTGGCGCTTGAACGCGTCGTACTCGGCGCCGCGCTTCTGCCAACGCGTGTCGGCCCAGCGCTCGAACCAGGTCCAGTTGGCCATGGTGATGACCTCGAGCGTCGCGCGGCCCGGGTGTCGTCGCTGAAAGTCAGGGTCCTTCGCCGACGGGAACGAGATGTACAGCACGGGAAACGGTGCGTGCGGGTCGACGTCGAAGCACGCGATGTTGTCGTCGTAGTCGTCGCCGGGGTGCAGCCACAGGTTGGTGCCCGTCAGGCCCAGCTCGGCGTCGGTACCTTTGAGGCCCACGTAGAGACACAGGTACCCCGTCGAGGGGAGCGCCTCATCCATCGCCTGCAACAGCTCGCGCGGCCGATGCGCGGAGGGCAGGAGCCGTCGGTAGGTGTTCGCGGGCCCCGCGTCGGACACCACGAGCGGCGCCCGAAGCTCGCGGCCGGTGCTCAACCTCACTCCGACGGCGCGCTCGTGTTCGACGAGCACCTCTGCCACCTCAGCACCCGTCGCCACGTGCCCACCGGCGGCTTCGATGACTGGCACCAGCGTTTCGGCAAAACGACTCGAGCCACCGAGCGGGTACCACGCGCCCTCGAGGTAGTGCTGCACCACGCCCGCGTGAATGGCGAAGCTCGAGCGGCCGGGCGCAGGGCCGTAGTCGCCGTATTGACCGGCGAGCACCGCGCGTTCGCGACGGGAGAAGCCGAGCTCGGTCAGGGCCTCGAGCGTCGTGGTGCGCGACCAGTCGGGCGCCACCGCCTTCAACTGCAGGCCCGTGAGCGTCGGTGGCTTCGTGCGCGTGACCCGCGTCAGCAGCTCGAGCTGGCTCTTGCGCGAGAAGTTGATGACCCGGCGCACGTACTGCTCGAGCGCGGTGCGTTGCGCGGGGAACGAAGCGGCCAGGGTGTCGACGAAGGTCTTCGCGCCCGCGCGGTGCTCATAGCGTACCCCCGCAATCTCGATGGCGTCGTAGACGTCGGGCAGCCGTGCCCACTCCAGCTTCGCGTTGCTCACGCGGTCGAACAGCACCCGCAACAACTCGCCGGGCCCGACGCTCCCCACGTAGTGCACGCCCACGTCCCACTCGAAGCCGGGGCGGGTGAAGACGTGCGTGTAGCCGCCGACGCGGTAGTGCCGCTCGAGCACCAGCACGCGCTTGCCGCCTTCGCGCGCGAGGAGCGCGGCAGCCACGAGCCCGCCGATGCCCGAGCCGATGACGATGACGTCGAAGTCACCCGAGGGCGGGCGCTGCACCAACGAGTGCCCCACGGGCTTCACCGCTGAGTGCTCACTTGCCCACTTCCTCGAGCACCTGCGCGATGGGCTTGCCGCCGAAGCGCGCCTTCACCTGCGGCAACGTGCCGAAGCTCCGCGTGAGCATCCGGTCGATGTAGAGCGTGCCGTTCAGGTGGTCGACCTCGTGCTGCAGAATGCGCGCGGGCCAGCCCTTCACGCGCCACGTCTGCTCGACGCCCTTCTCGTCGAGGCCCGTCACCTCGACCTCGCGAGCGCGCTCGACCAGCCCCGCGAAGCCCGACACCGAGAGACAGCCCTCGAAGAAGGTGACCTTCTCGTCGCCGATGAAGCGCAGCGTCGGGTTGATGAAGACCCGCACCGGCACTGGCACGCGCTCGCGCTCTTCTTTCTCTTTCGCGGTGAGCGAGGCCATCAGCTCGTCGCGGTCTTCCAGCACCAGCACGCGCCACGGCACGCCAATCTGCGGAGCGGCCAGCCCCACGCCCGGCGCCGCGCGCATCGTCTCGATCATCTTCGCCACCAGCGCCTGAAATTCAGGCGTCGCGATGCGCTCGCGGGGCACGTCCTCGGCCTTGTTGCGCAACACCGGCGCGCCGGTCTGCACGATGGGATTTTCGGTCATCGGTTTCACCGTTGCGCAGCCTGTGAGCCACACCAGCACCAGCCACTGCTTCACGTCAGCGCCCTCAACGTGTCGTGCGCTTCCCGCGCGAGGTCTTCGACGATGGCGCCCATCGGCTTGACGGAATGGATGAGGCCCACGCCCTGACCTGCGCTCCAGATGTCTTTCCACCGCTTCGCGCCCTCGGGCGAGCGGTCGGCCGAGAAGTTTTCGGGCACCGTGGCCTTCAAGAAGTTGGCGTGAATACCCGACACCGCGTCGGTGTACACGACGTCTTCGGGCCCGGCGGTGACGACCATCTGTTTGTACGCGTCGACGGCGCCGCACTCCGTGGACGCGATGAAGCGCGTGCCGAGGTAGCAGAGCTCGGCGCCGAGGCTCAGCGACGCGACGACCTGACGCCCGTCGCTGATGCAGCCGGCGGAGATGATGGGCACCTTCAGCGCTTCCTTGAGCCACGGCACGAGCACGAAGGGGCTGATGCGACCCGCGTGACCACCGGCACCGGCGCTGACCGCGATGATGGCGTCGACGCCTGCCGCGGCGGCCTTCTTCCCGTGTTGCAGCGAAATCACGTCGTGGAACACGAGGCGGTGCTTCTCGTGCGCGCGCTTCACCAGCTCGGTCGGGTTGCCGTAGCTCGTCAGAATCACCGGCACGTCGAACTCGAGGCACGCCTGCAGGTCGGCCTCGATGCGCTCGGGCGGCGTCAACCCGATGGTGAGGTTGATGCCGATGGGCTTGTCGGTCTTCGTGCGCACCCACTGCAGCTCTTCACGAAACTGCTCGGGCGTGCGCGCGTTGAGCGACGGCATGCAGCCAAGGATTCCGGCGTCGGCGGCCGCGACGAGCATCTCCTTGTTCGAGATGAGGAACATCGGCGCAGCGACGAAGGGGTACTTGAGGCCCAGCTTCTTCGACAGCGACGTCTCGAGCTTCATGAGGGCTATTGTGTCTGGATGTCGAAAGCCTTCACCAGTGAAGAAACGACGGTCGACTCGGTGCTCGGCCGCCCGGTGACGAGAGCCGCGCGCGGGCAGGAACGACCCATCACGCTCGAGGGCTGGAAGGCGTTGCTGAGCGAGCAGGAACGGCTCGAGGTCGAGCGGCCCACCGTACAAGACGAGGGCGAGAAGGCGCGGCTCGAGCACCGGCTGGCGGTGGTGACGGCGACGCTCGAGAGCGTGAAGGTGCTCGAGGTGCCGCCGCCCGACGGCCGCGTACGCTTCGGCAGCACCGTGGAGCTCGAGTGGGAAGAAGGGAAGAAACAGACCGTGCGGCTGGTCGGCCCCGATGAGACGGGAGGCACCGGCATCAGCGTGGAATCACCGCTGGCGCGCGCGCTGCTCGAGCAGAAGGAAGGAGACGAGGTCGAGGTGACGCGCCCGCGAGGCGTGGAGGTCGCGACCCTGGTGAGGGTGACATGACGCTCGACCAACTGATTGGCCTGGTGGAAGACGGCGACGCCGAGGTGGTGCGCGCGGCGCTGCGAGCGCAGCCTGACCTCGCGCTCGAGAGGGCTGAGAACGGCGACACGCTGCTGCACTTCGCGTGTGGGCAGAAGCACGCCGCGATCGTGGAGGTGGTGCTCTCGGCGCACCCCGACGTGAACGCTGCCGGAGAGAACGGTCGAACGCCGCTGCACGCTGCCGTCTACGAGGGCGGCGCCGAAAGTCTGGAGCTCGTTCGGCTGCTGATGGCGCGCGGGGCGAACCCGGCGCTCGAGGACGCGAACGGGTTCTCGGTGGCGGCGCTCGCGGAAGACGAGATGACGTCTGACCTCGATGAGGTGCTGGAGTTGCTCGGCGCACCGCCCGCGCCAGGGCCGCGACCGCTGCCTGCAGCGAGTCCTCCAGTGGTGCGTCGTCTCGAGTCGAAGGGCCACACCTCGGTGGCACTCGCGCGGTTGATGGAGTCGTTCGTCGCCAGGGAGCCGCTGTCGACGAAGGCAGCGACGCGAGGGCTGGCGGGCGCTGACGAGGCGGTCATCGCCGACGCCGCGAGAGTGCTGCGCACGCTCGAGAGCAGTGTGTGGGTCGGGCCCGTGCGCGAGTGGGCGAGAGAGAAGTTGAAAGACGCCGAACTCATCGCGCTGGTCGACCGGCTCTACGACCGCCGCTGACGGGAATCTGGTTGCTGGAGCGCTGGAGCGACCAGCGTCCACTCGCCAGCGAGGGTCAAAGCCCTTCAGCAGGCAGCAGCGCCGGCGCAGTCTGTTTTGGCGGTGCCTGAACCTTCGGAGGCGGCTGCTTCACTGGCGGCTTCCGCACCGGGGCCACACCCGCGTCGACGACCACGAGTGGGGCAGCGGCCGGAAAACCCGCGTCGGGCTCGGGAACGGGAACGGGCACCGGCGGCGCCACCTTCACCGGCACCGGCGCCTCGATTGGCGCTGGAGGAGGCTTCACGCTCTCGACCGGACGCGCGAGCCAGGCGACGGCGCCGACGAGCACCACCGCGCTCGCGCCGAGCACCGCCTTCCACGGCATCGAGCGCGATGGCGAGAGAACGCGCGGCACGCTCGACAAGTCCAGCAGCACCTCCGCCATCGACTGCTGCCGCTCACCGGGGCTCTTCGCGAGCATGCGCGCCACGAGCGTTCGCAAAGCCGCAGGGAACGTCGACGGCAACGGCGGCGCCACCCGCGTGATGTGCGCCGACATCACGATGGCTGCGGTCTCGCCCGTCAGCGGCGGCTTCCCGGTCAACAACTCGTAGAGAATGAGCCCCAGCGCATACACGTCGGCGCGTGCGTCGATGGGCAAGCCTGACGCCTGCTCGGGCGCCATGTACTGCGGCGTGCCCATGATGAGCCCGTGGGTGGTGATTTTCCGGTCTCCGCCCTCGACGACCTTCGCGATGCCGAAGTCGACCAGCTTCACGAACGGCCGCCCCGCCCGCTCGAGCACGATGACGTTGTCGGGCTTCAGGTCGCGGTGCACCACGCCCGCGCGGTGCGCGACGTCGAGCGCCTGCGCCATCTGCGTCGTCAGCTCCAGCGCGAGCGGCAGCGCGACCGGGCCCTCGTCGATGAGCGCCGAGAGCGTCTTGCCGTCGAGGTACTCCATGACGAAATAGAACTGCCCATCGTCGGCGCGCCCCGAGTCGATGATGTCGACGATGTTCGGGTGACCGAGCCGACTGGCCGTCATGGCCTCACGTCGAAAGCGCTCGACGAAGCTCGCGTCCTGGCTCAGCTCGGGCCGCATCAGCTTGAGCGCCAGCTTGCGGCCCAGCTCGATGTGCGTCGCCTGAAACACCTCGCCCATGCCGCCTGCGGCCAGCCGCGCATCGAGCCGGTAACGCCCGCCGATGATGCGCCCGGGCCCCATGGCCTCGGCCCTGCGCACCGTCGCTTCGTCGCCGGAGTGCAGCGGCGTCGCCGCCGAGTGCGGGTCGGGCGCGGGGGTGAGCCCCTTGCGGTCTGCGTACCACCCGACAATCGCCACCAGCGAGTTGAGGCTCGCCACCACCTCGTCGGTGCCGACGTGCACGCCTGACTCGTCGAGGCTCCCGGCGTAGTCGTGCGCCGAGAGGTTGCCCCACGCCTGCACCGTGCCCATGTGCGCGAGAATCTTCGGCGGCACGATGCCCGCGTTGGCCTGCTGGCGGAACTTCGAGACCAGCTCCTCGACCATGGCCTTGCCGGGCGTCTGCTTCAGCTCGTCGGTGACCAGCGAGCGCAACACCACCTCGAGCACCAGCCGGGCGTTCTGCATCACGCCCCGGTAGTCGTGGGCGCGGCCGCGGCTGACGATGGCTTCCAAATCGACGCGCGCGCGACCAAAGCGCGGAGCGAGCAGCTCGAGCTTGATCAGCAGGGGATCGATGTCGACGGCCACGCGTGGGAAGTGTCGCTGCTCTGTGGGTGAAGGGGTAGAGTCGTTTTCCGCGATGCCCAAGCGGACCCGCACCAAAGCCGACGCGTTGTTGCCGTTGCTGACGCCGAAGCTGCCGCAGACCGTCGACCGTCGCGCCCAGACTGGCGAGTCGATGGTGAAGCTCTTCGACCGCATCAAGCAGGGCGAATCAGAGCGCCGCAGTTTCCGCGACCGCCGCGCCACGCCGCGCGTCAACGTCGGGCTCGCCCTCGAGGCCGATCACGGCGACGAGAGGATGCGGCTCGTCACGTACGATCTCTCGACGTTCGGCCTTTCCATCAGCGGGGGCGCCACGCCGAAGAAGGGCACCAGGCTCACGCTCAAGCTCTTCCTGCCCGATGAGCCGACGGTGCCGCTGGTGCTCGCAGCCGAGGTGCTGGGCTCGCTCGGGCCAGACGACGGCGTGCGCGTGAAGTTCATCAAGCCCGACCTCGAGGCCGTGCGGCGCATTCACAAGCTGGTGAAGTGAGCTAAGAGCCGCGGCGCATGTCGCTCGAGCGTCGCCAGGCCCTTCGCGTCAACGTGGTCATCGCCGTCGAGGTGAGAGACCAGCGCGGCTTCTCGTTGCACTCGACGCGGGACATCTCGAGCGGCGGCGTCTACTTCGACCGCGCCATTCCCCACTCCGTCGGCGCGCGGGTGCAGCTCGCCTTCACGCTGCCCGGCGAGACCCTCTCGATTCGCTGCGACGGTGAAGTGGCCAACGTGCCCGACAAGCGCGGGTACGGCATGGGCATCCGCTTTCTGGACATCGCGCCGGCCGATGCCGAGCGCATCGAAGAGTTCGCGTTGTCGATGCTGGAGGGGAAGTGAGATTCGTTCTGCTGGCCGTGCTCGCGACCGGCTGCGTCGCCACGCGAGACCGTGGCGCGTCTGACATCGTGAACAAGGCCGCGGCGTACAAGGCCCCTGCCGAGTCGCGGTGCGCGAAGTTCAAGCCGGGCGGCGCCCCCGCGCAGCAGTGCGCCGACGCGAAGTACCTCGGCGAAATCTACGTGCGCCGGTTGTCGTCGGGCGACGAGGTCTGCCTCGAGGGCGGCTTCGGTGATTCGCCCGGCGCGGCCTGTCTCGCGCGCGCGGCCGTCGTCGACACCGCCACCAACCGCGTGTTGCTCGAGGTGCGGCAGGCGAAGCCCGAGTCGAAGTGGTTTCAGAACGAGCAGCACCAGTTCTGGTTCGAAGAGGGCGCGCTGCTCGACCTCTACCTCGCCGACCACGGCTACTGATCAGCGAGCCCTCCCCGCGGGGCTGGTGCTGCAGCGCAACACGAGTAGACCGAGCGCGCCTCGCGCCGGTTGTTGCACTGCAACATGAAGGCCTGTTATCCGCCTTCACCGTGACCGCCCGCCCACCCAGCGACCGCATGCTCTCGCTGCCTTCCGGCGCGATGCGCGCGCGGCTTCATGGCGTTGACGGCGGGCCCCTCGCCCTTGGCGTGCCGGGGCTCTCGGCGAACTGCTTCAGCTTCGAAGCCCTGGGCTCGGCGTTGGCCGCATCGGGGCGTTCGATGGCCGCGCTCGATTTGCGCGGGCGTGGTCGCAGCCCTGCCGGTGCCGCAGGCAGCCACGGCTGGCTGGGGCACGCGCGCGACGTGCTCGCGGTCGCCGACGCGCTCGGGGCCGAGACGTTCGATTTCGTCGGCCACAGCATGGGCGCGTTCGTGGGCTTGAGCCTGATGTCGCTGGCGTCGCACCGCGTGCGTCGCCTGGTGCTGATCGACGCGCTCGGCGTGCCCGACCCGCGCGCGATGCCCCCGATTCTCGCGGCGGCGCAGCGGCTCGGCACGGTGTACCCCTCGGTCGACGGCTTCCTCGAGCTGGTGCGCGCGGCGAACGTCGTGCCCTGGGGCGACTTCTGGGAAGCGCACTACCGCGAAGACCTGGTCGAGACAGAAGGCGGCGTGCGTCAGCGCGCCTCGAAGGACGTCATCCTCGAAGACCTGGCGTGGGCCGCCGCGACCGACGTGCGCCTGCTGTGGCCTTTCGTCACGGTGCCGACGTTGTTGGTGCGAGCGGGCATCCCCTTCGCGGTGGGCGGCGACATCGTCACCGAGGCCGACCGCGACGCCTTCCTTTCCATCGCGCGCACCGCCCGCGCGCTCGAAGTGCCCGCCAACCACTACGGCGTGATGAACCACCCCCTCACCGCGAAAGCAGCTCAGGAGCACCTCTCATGAAGACCCTCGAGAACAAACGCGCCCTCGTCACCGGGGCGGCCTCTGGCATCGGCCTCGCCATCGTTCGGGAGTTCCACGCGCAGGGCATGCAGGTCATCGCCAGCGACGTGTCGGCCGAGCGGCTCGCCGACGCCTTCTCGAAGACGCCGGGCGTGCGCTGCCTCGCCGCCGACCTCTCGCAGAAGGCCGCCGTCGCGCAGCTCGCCGTCGATGCGGGCCCGCTCGACGTGCTGGTCAACAACGCAGGCCTGCAGCACGTCAGCCCCATCGAGCAGTTCGACCCCGCGAAGTGGGACTTGTTGCTGCAGGTGATGCTCACCGCGCCCTTTCAGCTCATTCAGGCGGCGCTGCCGGGCATGTACGAGCGCAGCTGGGGCCGCATCATCAACGTGGCGTCGGTGCACGGGCTCATCGCCTCGCCGTTCAAGAGCGCGTACGTGTCGGCCAAGCACGGGGTGCTCGGGCTCACCAAGACCGTGGCGCTCGAGGCGGGGGCGCGCAGCGCCAACATCACCTGCAACGCCATCTGCCCCAGCTACGTGCGCACGCCGCTCGTCGAGAAGCAGATCGCCGACCAGGCGAAGGTGCACCACATCCCCGAGGCGGAGGTGGTCGAGAAGGTGATGCTCACCCAGAACGCCATCAAGAAGCTCATCGAGCCCGAAGAGGTCGCGCAGCTCGCGACGTTCCTCTGCGGCGAGGGCGCGTGGAGCATCACCGGCACCGCGCAGACGATGGATGCGGGCTGGCTCGCCCACTGAACCGGAGCCGGGACATCAGGGCATCGTGAAGAGCAGCACGGCGATGAGCCCGACCGTCGCCCCGACGTAAGCCAGAGCCAGCGGCCCATTCCATGGGTGCATCGCGGCTGCGCGTGCACGCGCTTCGGGAGTCTCGCGCGCGCGGGAAAACACGCTCTGCTTCATCCACACGCGGGTGGTCGAGACGGTCTGCACCAGCCAGCCGACGACCGCGCCGACCACCGGGGGGCTCCCGTTCACGCCGCTCGCGAGCGGCCACAGCGTCGCGAGCGCGACGGCCGCGACCGGGAACAGGAGGCCCAGCACCAACGAGCGTTGCGCCCTCAGCTCGGAGTCTTCGCTGCGGTGGGTGAGCACCACCAGCACCGCCAGCATCGCCGCGAGCGAGGCGAGCAATGACGAGAGCGTCCAGTACGCCGCAGAGAAGACGCGGCCCTCTCCTGCCCAGAGCCCGAGACCGAAGTTGAGCACCAGCGGCACGGTGCGGCGCAGCGCCCCCACGGCGGTCACCGGGTAGTCGGCTTGATCGAGCGCGAGCACGAAGAGCGCGAGCAGCGCTCCGACCGCGAAGAGCCCGAGGCGGAGCACGCCGCCCATCGAGGGCGCGAGCTGCAGCGCGCCCCACACGCCCAGCGGCATCACAGCCGCGGTCAGGAGGAGGTGAAGCGCGCGCAAGGGGCCGTAGAGGAGGCTCTTCATGCAGGCCGCAGCCCATATCGTGTCGCGAGCGTGCGAAGTGATGTGAAGAAGTCCTCACCGCTCGGTCAGGCGGTGGAACTCCGCGGGCCCCTCGCGACATACTGTTCGACATGAGCTTCCTCGACCCGTTGTTGGAGCAGGTCAAAGTCGTTCGCCAGCTGAGCCCGAAGCACCTGAAGAAGCTCAGCAACGAGAAGCTGTCGGACTTCATCGAGAAAGAAGCGGTGCGCGCGCGCGCGCGGGTCGACGAACTGCAGCACCGCTTCCCGAGCGCGGGCCCGAGGGAAATCAGCCAGCGCCTCATCGACACCAAGAAGAACGTGGCGTCGATGATTGGCGGCGTGACGGGCGTGTTCGGCGCCATCACCGTGCCGGTCGACCTGATGGGCATGGTGTACCTCCAGCTCTCGCTGCTGACCGAGGTCGCCACGGTCTTCAAGATGCCGCTGAAGAGCGAGCGCGAACGGCAGGAACTCATCGACCTGCTCGGCTACGCCAACGGCATCGGCCCGATTCAGCGCGCGAGCCCCAGGGTGCTGGGCAGCGTCGCCGCGCTGCTGCTCGCGAAGGGTGGCCTCAAGTCACTCTCGCGCGCGATGCCGCTCGTGGCCGCGCCCATCAGCGCGTACCTGAACAACCAGCACATTCAGCAGGTCGGTGACTCCGCCGTGCGGCACTACGACGGCTGGGTGCACGCGCACGAGAAGAGCCAGCGCGCGTCGGGGAACTGACTCACAGCACCGCCCACGGGAAGTGGGCCTTGAAGGCCTCAGGCGCGCGCTCGAACACGCCGTCGCCGCCGCGCTGCCCCGGCTCCCGTGAGCCCCGGGGGTCGTTGCCGGTGGCAGTCCACCGCGCGCCGACCGCGTGGAGCCGCGACTGTGCCCCCGCATCGAAGCGATCGACCTGCGCGCGCACCGCGCTCGACAGGAACCGGCGCTCGACGCGGCTCGCCCCACCCTGGCGTGCAAGCCGGGCCACGCCTGCGGCCTCGGTCGAGGTCACGCGGCCGTCGGCCAGCGCCTTGTGCACGGCACGCTTCAAGACGTTGAGAGTCGCCATGAGGAAGTATCCCACCTCGGGCGACGCGAGATTCCGGAGCGACGCGTTCACGCGCTTTCCGATTCGCCGCAGCTTTCGGCCGTCATTTCCGGCTCGAATTTCAGCGCGGAAGGGTCAGCCCGGGCGGTGCCCCGTGTACGCAGGGTCGTTGATGTACTTGTCGGCCGACGTCACGCGCAGCCCGCTCGGCACGGCCTCAATCATCTGGCCATTGCCGATGTACATCGAGACGTGGCCGTTCTTGACCAGCAGGTCGCCCGGCTGGAGTTGGTTCTTGGGCACCTGAGGCAGGTTGGCCTTCATCGCGCGGCTGCTCGAGAGGCGGCTGATGTCGATGCCGGCCTTCTTGAGCATCGTCACCATCAGGCCCGAGCAGTCGTAGCCGACGACGCCCTTCGGCGAGACGTACGCCCGCTGGCCATCCATCTGGTACGTGTTGCCGTCGCCC